>NZ_BJDF01000002.1 GCF_005404815.1 Companilactobacillus huachuanensis | reverse complement strand
ACGATTTTTTGTGTGAATATGAAACGAATCCAACAATTGTTAAAGGAAAAAAGCAAAGAAAATAAGTAAATAATAGAAAAAATGGCACGCTAATTGGTTAAAAACATCAATTAACGTGCCATTTTTGAATTCCATGAATCCTTATTAAAAAAATACTATAGTTTTTCAGCGGCCTCGTCTCGTCCCTTGGTTTTAAACTTTATCAAAATTCGGTAAATCTTAAAATTTGCTCGATGGTGTAATGGCTAAAGCCATAACGCTACACCCACAGCCGGTAAATGTTCTCAGTCCTTCCGACTAATTTTCAAGCTGTTGGTATAACATTTGCCTAAATATTCTGATTATTTAAATGTTAAAGAAGAGAGGATTGATTAACGACAATAGATTGTATCTTGAAATTTGAAAATGGATTAGAATATATCTTTAGTACGCATGTTGCTAGCTAAATATCCCATCTCTTCTGTCTAGTCGATCGTTATTAATTGAATGTGAAATTTGCCAAGTAAAAATATTCAATTGCTTTTATATAAGATGAGAGATTGATATGGACCATGTCATGGTAGTTTTAAATTCAATTTATTTAAAATCACAATTGGACATTCCTATTATAAAAAAACTAGTTGGAAGAGCTGAGAGTATTCATTTGCAGCGAAAGTGGTGTTAGAACTTTAGTCCTTACACCACCGGGCGTGTTGGAAACTTACCGGGCTTTGGTAAGGCTTCAACCGAGATTTTAGACCGATTTTTGGCTCGAATCGTACCGTGTAGCATATGAATACTCTCAAATCTGGAAACGGCATACTTTCAACTAGCACCATGCGTATCTTTAGTGAAACGTCTATAATTTAATGTAATAGAAACGGCAATCGTTACTTATTGAAAAATTGAAGGGTAGAGTTGTATGGCAAATTTTGAAGAGACTAAAGCACAGATTATTGATTTGGTTAATAAAAGAATCGTTCCCGGAGCAAGTTTTGGCTTCATAAATTCAGCTCAGACGCAAAAATTCATTTATGGCAATAAAGAGTGGGTTCCAGAAATAAAACCCTTAAAAGGAGACGAATTGCACGATTTGGCCTCATTAACGAAGGTGATGGGGACTGTGCCTTTGATTTTGAAGATGTTAGATGAGAAATTGATTGGTTTACATGATCCTATTAATAAATATTTGCCGGAATTTTCTGACAAACGAGTGGAATTATTTCATTTAATTACTCATACTTCAGGAATTCATGGTTTTATCCCTAATCGCGATGCCTTGAACACTGATGAATTGATTCAGGCATTATTGAAATTACCCGTTACCGATACTTTTAACAAAAAAGTCGTTTACACGGATACTGGATTGATTTTTCTAGGATTAGTAATTGAAAAGTTTTATCAAATGCCTGTTCAAGACGCAATTATGAAATATATTATTGAACCGGAAGGTTTGAAAGATGCGACATTTGAGCCAGATGCTAAGCGTTGTGTACCAACTTATGAAGTCGCTGGGCAAATGCTTCAAGGAATCGCTAATGATCCCAAGGCTCGTCAACTAGGGAAACACTGTGGCTCTGCTGGTATGTTTGCGACACTTGATGATGTAATGAAGTTCGCCCAGAATATGTTAAAGCCTGATAAAAAATTCTTGTATCACAATTTCACTAATTTAAATCCTGGTCGTTCACTTGGTTGGGATGTGAAACCAGATGGTTCTGGTCACGTATTGTTCCACACCGGCTATACGGGTGAATTCTTGGCAATCGATTATAAACATCAAACGGCCATGGTTGTTATGACTAACCGAGTACATCCAATTCAAACAAACCAATTATTTTTGGAACGTAGGGAAACAATCTTACAGTCATTTTTAGACGAGAGTTGTGATAAATAAGCATATGTATGTTGGAGACTCGCGGGTTTTGCGAGGCTTCAACCGAGATTCGAGACCGCACTTTGGCTCGGGCCGTTCCGCGCAGCAATTGAATACTCTCAGCTCTGGAGACGGCATAATTAAACTTTCAACCTTTAGTAATTTGGTATAAAAATAACCTCTTGGACTTTTTATTTAATCCAAGAGGCTATTTTTATTTTTGTTTAATATATCCTTTATCCATCAAAGCTTTTCTTAATCCCAACATTGCAGTGTAAGTAGCAAGCACATACATTTTGTCTGTCGGAATATTTGGAATCTCTTTAACAAAGTCATCAATTTCAACAGTTTCGATATTCTTGTTCATATCTAAACCGGCAATCTTAAAACGATAAGTGACGTCTTTGACACGTTTACCGCCGGTAATGACTAATGGCAATTTTTGGTAGTCGAAATCTTCAAAGTTGGCATCCCAGATCCAACTAGTATCAATTCCATCAGCGTAATTAGCATTTAACAGAAAGGCTAGTGTATATGGATCTTTGTCACTCAAGACTGTTTCAATAACTTGATTCAAACCGACTGGATTTTTGACCAAGATGATGTTGACATTCTTGCCGTCAACGTTGATAGTTTCCTGACGCCCAAAGACTTTTTCGTCATAAGTGAAGGCCTTTTGCATCTGTTCCACGTTGATACCCATTTCTGAGGCGATGGCAAAAGCAGCCAAAGCGTTGTAGACGTTGTACTTACCACCAATATTCATGGTAAATTTGTTGCCGTCGATTTCGAATTCAGTTTTGTTAGGTAAGAGAGTTGAAATATTATTTACTTGATATTTCAATTCACTACGTTTGAATCCACAGTTGGGACAGAAGTAGCTGCCCAAGTTAGCATATGAGATCATGTGATAGTGCAAAATATGATTACACTTTGGACAAAGGACCCCGTCAGTATTTGTTGGAGCTTTGAAATCCTCTGTTTCGTGACCCTTGTCTGAGAATCCATATGAAACGACTTTGTTTGGTAAATCTTTTGATGAGAAAATTGCGGCATCACCATT
Organism: Companilactobacillus huachuanensis; assembly: GCF_005404815.1. Taxonomy (GTDB): domain Bacteria; phylum Bacillota; class Bacilli; order Lactobacillales; family Lactobacillaceae; genus Companilactobacillus; species Companilactobacillus huachuanensis. The sequence continues at coordinate 259,609 of NZ_BJDF01000002.1, read as the reverse complement.
AGCAATAATTGTTGCATCAGGTGCCATCTTGATACCGTCAAGAATTTTTTGATAAGTCGTGTAAATTTCACCATAACGATCCATTTGGTCACGGAAAATGTTAGTCAGCACGAAATATTTAGGCTTAATGTAGCTACAAATGATGGGAACATTGGCTTCATCAACTTCAAGGACTGCGATTGGACGTTTACTCTTCTTGTGATGAGTCACAAAACTAGTAACGATACCTTGAATCATGTTAGAACCGGTTGGGTTTGTTAACACGTCATCGAATTTTTGAATCAGCATCTTATTGATCAAAGATGTTGTTAAAGTTTTACCATTAGTACCGGTAACAACGATCAAGTCGTAATCTTTGCCTAGGCTCTTTAAAATATCTGGATCAATCTTGTAAGCAATTTTTCCAGGGTATGAAGAGCCGCCGTTGAAAAATTTACTCAAGATAAAGTAGGATGTTTTGCCTGTTATTGTTGCTATTCCTGATTTGAATGTCATTACTAAAACCCCGAATTTAAATTAATTAAAATAATATTATCACACCTAACCTCTATTTTAGCTGATTTTGTTTGAATTTGGTTAATGTTTAATGTGTTCAAGGCGTCATTTTTTCGTTATAATCTTGTAGGACATATTTTTGGAGGCGTAATTTTGGCTCAATTATTTTTTAAGTATGGTGCTATGAATAGCGGAAAATCTATCGAGATTTTGAAAGTAGCACATAATTATGAAGAACAAGGCAAGTCAGTTATTTTGATGACTAGTATTTTAGACACCCGTTCAGGTACTGGAAGAATAGAGAGTCGGATGGGATTGAACCGTGATGCGATTGCTTTGAAGGATGATTCCAACGTTTTTGAAATCGTCAAGTCAGAGAATCCAAACGCGGCTTGTGTATTGATCGATGAGTGTGAGTTCATGAGTAAAGACCAAGTTTTGCAGGCCGCACAAGTTGTGGATGACTTAGGAATTCCCGTAATGGCATTCGGTTTGAAGAACGATTTCAGAAATGAATTGTTTGAAGGAACAAAATATCTCTTATTGTATGCTGATAAATTGGAAGAAATGAAGACAATTTGCTGGTTCTGTACAAAAAAAGCTACAATGAATATGCGTATGGCTAATGGTAAACCAGTTTATGATGGTGATCAGATTGCAATTGGTGGTAATGAAATGTACTATCCAGTTTGCCGTCGACACTATAACCATCCTCCAATGCTCAATAAAGACTAGTAGATAGAAGAAAGGATATTTAAGTTGGATAAAATATTTGAACAACTAGAAACATTGCTTGAAAGATATCAAGAACTTCAAGAATTAATGAGTGATCCTGAAGTTATCAATGATACCAAGCGTTACATGGCCTATTCAAAAGAAGAAGCCGATATGCGTGACGTTGTTGCTGCTTTTAGAAGATATAAGGAACTAAAACAGAGTATCAGTGACAGTGACGAGATTCTTCGTGAAACTGACGACGCTGAAATGCAATCAATGGCTAAAGATGAGATGGAGACTTCAAAGAAAGAACTTGAAGAAGTTGAACATAACATTACACTTTTGATGCTGCCTAAGGACCCTAATGATGATAAGAATATTATCATGGAAATTCGTGGTGCCGCTGGTGGGGATGAAGCCAGTTTATTTGCGGCTGATCTTTTGAGTATGTACAGCAAATATGCTGAAAAAGAAGGCTGGACCTTTGACATCATTGATGAAACTGATACCGAGGTCGGTGGTTACAAAGATGTCGCCGTTATGATCACTGGTACAAGTGTTTATTCGAAGTTGAAGTATGAAAATGGAGCACACCGTGTTCAACGTATTCCTTCAACTGAATCTCAAGGTCGTGTTCATACATCAACCGCTACAGTAGCCGTTATGCCTGAATATGATGAAGTTGATCTTGAACTTGATCCCAAGGATATCAGAACGGATGTTTATCGTTCATCTGGTGCCGGTGGTCAACATATCAATAAGACATCATCAGCTGTTCGTATGACCCATATTCCTACAGGTATTGTTGTTGCTATGCAGGATCAACGTTCACAGCAACAGAACCGTCAAAAAGCTATGCAAATTTTGAAATCACGTGTTTATGATTATTATGAATCAGAAAATCAAAGTGAATACGATGAACAACGTAAGTCCGCGGTTGGTACGGGAGATCGTTCTGAACGTATCAGAACTTATAACTATCCCCAAAACCGTGTTACTGATCACCGAATTGGGTTATCTTTGAATAAACTTGACCGAATTATGAATGGTGATTTGGGAGAAATCATTAGTGCCTTGATTGTTGATGACCAAACCAAGAAGTTGGAGCAAATTCAAAGTGGAGAAGCTAAGTTATTCTAACGCCCTGAAAAGGGCTTTTTCTATGTTAAAGGACCAAAACAAATTTCCGGAAGATGCTCAGTATTTAATGGAAGAATTAAGCGGTTTCAACTATACACAATTACAACTTCATCGAAATGATTATGTTCCAAATGATATTTGGCGTAAGTTTCGGGATGGGTTGGCTCGTTTAATGATGGATGAGCCAGTGCAGTATATTTTGGGATACGCATATTTCATGGATCGCAACTTTTCAGTTAATCAGAACGTACTTATTCCACGCCAAGATACTGAAGAAATGGTTCAACAAATTATTGAAGAACATGGTCCAGAACAAAAAAGTATCTGTGATATTGGAACCGGGTCCGGTATTATTGCCGTGACGTTGGGCTTGGAATTTCCTGATGATGAAATTTTGGCAACCGATATCTCTAACGATGCTTTGCAGGTGGCCGAACTAAATTCTGAGAATTACCAAACTAATAATATTTTTTTTGAGCAAAGTGATTTGTTTGAAAGTATTGAACCACAGAAATTTGACATCATCGTTTCGAATCCACCATACATTGCTGAGGATGAGAAAAAGGATATGGATATAAGCGTTATTAAGTATGAACCGGATTTGGCTTTATATGGTCAAGATAATGGGTTAGAATTTTATGAGAATATCACTAAGAAAGTTCAAAATTACCTTTCTGATGCTGGAATTTTATACATGGAGTTCGGATTTCGACAAAAAAATGCAATAAAACAGATTTTTTGTGATAATCTACCCAATTATGTTGTAGAATTTCATAAAGATATAAGTGGGAATTACCGATATCTAAAAGCTAAAAAGGAGATGTAGTATTGGATACTGAGATACTTGAGAGTACACAGATTCAAGAAGCAGCAGCATTTCTTGCTAAAGGCCAATTGGTTGCCTTTCCAACCGAAACAGTCTACGGCTTAGGTGCTGACGCAACAAGACCTGATGTAGTCAAAGATGTCTATGCAGCTAAGGGTCGTCCAAGTGACAACCCGTTGATTGTGCACGTCTCCAGTCCTGAGATGGTCTGGGAATATGCCGACAACAGCTACAAACCATTGGCTGAGAAGCTAATGAAGGCATTTTGGCCGGGTCCATTGACGATTATTATGCCAATTCAGCCTGGCAAACTTTCCAAAGCAGTTACAGGGGGACTTACAACTGCTGCCTTTAGAATGCCTAATAATAAGGCCACTTTGAATCTTATCAAGACTTTTGGCAAGCCAATCGTTGGACCATCTGCTAATACCAGTGGAAAACCAAGTCCAACGTTAGCTAAGCATGTTTATCATGATTTGCATGGTAAAATTGCGGCTATCTTGGATGATGGACCAACAAAACTTGGGGTGGAATCAACTGTCATCGACTTGTCAGTTGAGATACCAACGATTTTGCGTCCAGGGATGATTGATTCGGACGATCTACTGAAGGTTATCGACAATGTTAATTCTGATCACCACAAGGTCACGGCAACAGAGGTTCCCAAGGCACCAGGTATGAAGTACAAGCACTATGCACCAAGCGCACAAGTCATCATTGTTGATGATAAAAAAGATTTTAAACAAGCAATTGCTGAATACGTCGCTAAGGATGTACCACTGGGCATCATGGCTACAGATGAAATTTTGCAAGAAGTTCCTGACAATATTGAAACCTTCTCATTAGGTCAAGATGTTCTAAGTGCTTCAAGAGAGTTGTTTGCTGGCTTACGTCAGTTGGACAACGACCATGTAGAATATATTCTGGCCCAAGGATTCGCAGACGTTGGGCACGGTGCTGCATACAGTAATCGTTTGAACAAATCAGCCGGCAACACACATTATAAAAACTAAGGAGATTCACAAATGTCTAAATTTACAGTATTAAACCATCCATTGATTCAACATAAACTTACAATTATCCGAAACAAGCACACTGGTACAAAGGTATTCCGTGAAGTTGCCAATGAAATTGGTGAATTAATGGTTTATGAAATTACTCGTGACTTGCCTTTGAAGGATGTTGAAGTTGAAACACCAATGGGTAAATCAACTCAAAAAGTTCTTGCTGGTAAAAAACTAGCTGTTATTCCTATCCTTCGTGCTGGACTAGGTATGGTCGATGGTGTCCTTGAGTTGATTCCTGCTGCCAAAGTTGGTCATATTGGTATGTATCGTGATGAAAAAACTTTGAAACCACATGAATATTTTGTGAAGCTTCCTAACGATATTGACCAACGTGAGCTATTTATCGTTGATCCAATGCTTGCTACTGGTGGTTCCGCTAATATGGCTATTGAAGCCTTGAAGAAACGTGGAGCCAAACACATGCGTCTAGTTGTCCTAGTTGCTGCTCCAGAAGGTGTTAAGGCTGTTCAAGATGCACATCCTGATGTAGATATTTACGCAGCTTCACTTGATGAGAGAATTACTGACAGTGGTTATATCTTCCCAGGATTGGGTGATGCCGGTGATAGATTATTTGGGACAAAATAAGGATTTCATTGTTTTAATATATAAAATTTAGTGTTATTATTTTGTGGTATCAATTGTTTTCAATAAGCGAAGAAAGGAGGGTTATTATTGAATGATAAGTATAAGTTTGTTGAATTCTTAGGCTTAAGATTCAATGTTGCAAATGACTTGTCAGTTATAGTCTCTGCAATCCTTGTTTTCATTTTGGTGTTTGCATTATCTCGTAAAGTCACAATGAGACCAGGCAAAGCACAGAATGTACTCGAATGGATGATTGATTTTACTAATAGTATTGTAAAATCGGCGATGCCAGACGGTTCAGGAAAACAATTCAATCTTTATGCGTTTGTATTATTCCTATTTATCTTTGTCTCTAACCAATTAGGATTATTCTTCCAACTAAAGATTGGCGGTTTCACATATGTTAAATCACCAACATCAAATCCTTTGATCACAATGGGACTTGCGACAATTTCATTGTTAGTTTCTCACTATTATGCAGTGAAGAAATTTGGATTCGGTGGGTATTTATCCAATTATGCGAGACCGGTAAAGTTTTTGCTACCAATTAACCTTCTGGAAGAATTTACCAACTTCCTAACATTGTCACTACGTCTGTACGGTAATATATTTGCCGGTGAAGTACTTCTTGCACTTATTGGAACTGTTGCAAAGAGTCTTGGCGCTGTGACATTTATTGCAGCTATGCCATTAGCTATGGTATGGCAAGGCTTTTCTGTATTTATTGGAGCCATCCAAGCGTATGTATTTACCACATTATCAATGGTTTATATTTCACGTAAACTGGAACAAGAATAACATTTATTGGAGGATTTTAAATTATGAAGGATATTGCGGCAGCTCTTGCAGCTGGTATCGCTGCTCTTGGAGCATCAATCGGTAACGGACTTGTTATTTCTAAAACTCTTGAAGGAATGGCACGCCAACCAGAAGTAGCTGATAAATTAAGAGGTACAATGTTTATCGGTGTTGGTCTTATCGAAGCTGTTCCTATCATTGCCATTGCTATTGCGTTCGTTATTCTTTTCGTTTAATACATACAACCAGAAATTTGGCGATATAATAAAATAATCGCCTTTTTATGTTTTATGTACTTATTAGAAAGGAAGGAGTGAAGAATATTGGCAGGTTTATTGGTTCTCGGAGCTAATCAAGTAGCTTTGGGTGACATGCTTTTCATTCTTGTTTCTTTCATCGTTTTAGCACTGTTAGTGAAGCATTATGCTTGGGGTCCTGTTACAAAGATGATGGACGCCAGATCTGAAAAGATTACTGGTGATCTTGATTATGCGGATCAGGAACGCTCACGTGCTGAAAAGTTGGCAAAAGAACGTGAAGATGCTCTTAAGAATTCACGTGCTGAAGCAGTGGAAATTGTTAATAAAGCTAAGGAAAGCGGTGAGACTCAAAAGAAGTCCATCGTATCCGATGCTCATAGTGAAGCTGAAGAATTGAGACAAAGAGCAAAATCCGATGCAGCTAAAGCTAGAGAAGATGCTATGTCAGGCGCACAAAATGATATAGCAAATCTTTCTTTGGAAATTGCTTCTAAAGTTATTTCTAAGGAGCTTAACGCAGACGATCAAAAGTCACTAATCGACTCTTATATTAAGGAGTTGACGGTAAATGAAACTAAGTAAATATCAAGTGGGAAAGCGTTACAGTAAGGCACTTTACGAAGTAGCCAAAGAACAAGACTCTATAGAAGAAATGCTTGAAGATTTAAAATCTTTAAAACAAGTCTATGAAGAAAACCCTAGCTTGAGCTTTGCTCTGGCAGGACGTTCTATTTCTCGCACTGAAAAACTTAAAATCTTAGAAACATTGAATAGCCAATTTGGTGAATTAATGCAAGATTTCTTAAGCTTAGTCTTTGATAACAACCGTATGGACTGTATTGTGGAAATTGCTGATGCTTTCATTGCAAAATATGATGAAGTAAAAGGAATTGTTGAAGCTACGGTTACTACTACGATTGGTTTAGAAGACACTCAAGCTAAAACACTTGAGTCGGTAATTAAGAAAAGATTTTCAGTAAATAAAGTAAATTTAATGAAAATAGTTGATCCATCTATCATCGGTGGCGTTATAATCCGAGTAGGAGATCAAGTTGTCGATGGTAGTGTTGTTAAGAGATTTAATGACATCAAGAAGACGCTATTGGTTAATAATTAAGTCGAGGTGAAAAGAATGAGCATCAAAACTGAAGAGATTAGTTCGCTGATCAAAGAACAGTTAAAGAACTATAAAAATGAACTCTCAGTTGATGAAGTAGGTACAGTTACATACGTCGGTGATGGTATTGCTCGTGCTAATGGCCTTGAAAATGCTATGGCAAGTGAATTGCTAGAATTCCAAGACGGTACTTTTGGTGTGGCTCAGAACCTTGAAAGTGATGATGTTGGTATCATCATTCTAGGTAATTACGATAAAATTCGTGAAGGCGATACTGTTAAAAGAACAGGTCGTATCATGGAAGTTCCAGTCGGAGAAGCAATGGTTGGACGTGTCGTAAATTCTTTGGGTCAAGCTGTAGATGGCCTTGGAGAAATCAAGACTGACAAAACACGACCTATTGAATCACCTGCACCCGGTGTTATGCAACGTAAGTCAGTTTTTCAACCCTTACAAACAGGTTTGAAATCCGTTGACTCTCTTGTTCCTATTGGTCGTGGTCAACGTGAGTTGATCATCGGTGACCGTAAAACTGGTAAAACATCAATCGCTATTGATACAATTCTAAATCAAAAAGATGAAGATATGATTTGTATCTATGTTGCCATTGGTCAAAAGGAATCAACTATCAGAGCACAAGTTGAAACCTTGAGAAAACATGGTGCCATGGATTACACAATCGTCGTCGAAGCTGGACCTAGTCAGCCAGCCCCAATGCTATACTTTGCACCATATGCTGGTGCCGCAATGGGTGAATACTTCATGTACAACGGCAAGCATGTTTTGATCGTCTATGATGATTTAAGCAAGCAAGCTAATGCCTATCGTGAAATTTCACTATTGCTTCGTAGACCGCCTGGGCGTGAAGCATATCCTGGTGATGTTTTCTACTTACACTCACGTTTACTAGAACGTGCCGCTAAGTTGAGTGACGAATTAGGTGGTGGTTCAATGACTGCCTTACCTATCGTCGAAACACAAGCCGGTGATGTGTCAGCCTATATTCCAACTAACGTAATTTCTATCACTGATGGACAGATTTTCTTGAGTAGTGATATGTTCCACTCAGGTACACGTCCAGCTATTGATGCTGGTACATCTGTTTCTCGTGTTGGTGGGGATGCCCAAATTAAGGCTATGAAGAAAGTTGCTGGTACTTTACGTCTAGATCTTTCTTCATATCACGAATTGGAATCATTCGCACAATTTGGATCTGATCTTGATGAAGCAACAAAAGCAAAACTAGATCGTGGTCGTCGTACAGAAGAAGTTCTAAAACAACCTGTACACTCACCAGTTTCTGTTCAAAAGCAAGTTTTGATTTTGTTTGCCTTGACAAGAGGATTCTTAGATAAAATCAAAGTTGAAGATCTTAAAGAATATGAAACTTCACTTTCTGAATATTTCGATGCAAATCATTCAGATCTTTTACAAACAATCAAAGATAAAGGTACATTACCTGATGAAGACCAATTCAAGGCCGCTGTAAATGAATTTACAGAGAACTTCTTGGCTTCTAAGTCAGGCGATACTGAAACTTCAGATAGTAAGCAAGCAAACTAATACAGGAGGTTTAAATAATGGCTGAGTCCCTTATGGATATTAAAAGAAGAATTTCTTCTACTAAGAAAACCGGTCAAATTACAAGAGCCATGCAAATGGTCTCTGGTGCTAAACTCTCTCGTATTGAAAAGAAGTCTATTGCTTATCAATTGTACGCAAAAAAGGTTGAAGACATTATTAGACATTTAACAGCTGCTGATGTATTTAAAGAATTATCAGTTGCTGACGAATCCACTGATCCGTTAAGTTTAAATAGTCTTCTAAAAGTTCGTGAAGTCAAAAAGACTGCCTATGTTGTTATTACATCAGACCGTGGTCTTGTTGGTGGATATAACAGTAATATCTTGAAAGCCATGATGGACCTCTTTCAAAAGAAGTACCAAGGTGACAAGAGTAAGTTTACAATTATTTCCTTAGGTGCTACCGGAACAGAGTTCTTTAAAGCTCGTGGCTTTGACGTTTCTTACGAATACCGTGGTTTACCAGATATTCCAACAGTTAAAGATATCACTCCAATCATGAAGACAATTTTGCAAATGTATCAAGCCGAATTGTTCGATGAAATTGATATTTGTCATAATCATCACGTCAACTCATTGGTTTCTAACTTTACAACAGATAAGCTGTTGCCATTGACTGAACCTGATGACGTTTCTGCTGAAGAACAACAAGTTGCTACTGAATATATCACAGAACCAAACCCTAAAGCAGTTCTATCTGCAATTGTGCCTCAATATATTGAGTGTTTAGTTTTAGGAGCAATGATGGATGCAAAAACAGCAGAGCATGCTGCTTCTGTAACAGCTATGAAGAGTGCGACTGATAATGCTGATGATCTTATTGCAAGTTTGTCATTGCACTATAATCGTGCCCGTCAAGCTCAAATCACTACAGAAATCACTGAAATCATCGGTGGTGCTGCTGCACTTGAATAGTTTAGAAAGGAGCCAAATTAATGAGTAGCAAAGGAAAAGTTATTCAGGTAATCGGTCCAGTTGTCGATGTTGAGTTTTCATTAGATGAAGACTTACCAGAAATTAACGATGCTTTAAAAGTTAAGAAAAGCGATGGATCAGAAATTACCCTTGAAGTTGCCCTAGAATTAGGTGATGGCGCCTTGCGTGCTATTTCTATGAGTTCTACCGATGGACTTCAAAGAGGTGCCGAAGTTGCTAATACTGAAGGTCCAATCTCCGTACCAGTTGGTAAAGAGACATTGGGTCGTGTGTTCAACGTTTTAGGTGAATCAATCGATGGAGGCGACGCATTTCCAGCCGACTTCCCAAGAAACAGTATTCACCGTCAAGCACCTCCTTACGATCAATTAAATACATCAACTGAAATTCTTGAAACAGGTATCAAAGTTATCGATCTTCTCGAACCTTACGTTCGTGGTGGTAAAGTTGGTTTGTTCGGTGGTGCCGGTGTTGGTAAAACCGTTCTTATTCAAGAGTTGATCCACAATATTGCTGAAGAGCATGGTGGTATCTCAGTATTTACTGGTGTTGGTGAAAGAACACGTGAAGGTAATGACCTTTATTATGAAATGAAGGAATCCGGTGTTCTTGCTAAAACAGCCATGGTTTATGGTCAAATGAATGAATCACCTGGTGCTCGTATGCGTGTTGCCTTAACAGGTTTGACAATTGCTGAGTACTTCCGTGATGTTGAAGGTCAAGATGTGCTATTGTTCATCGATAATATCTTCAGATTTACACAAGCCGGTTCAGAAGTTTCTGCCTTGCTTGGACGTATGCCATCAGCCGTTGGTTATCAACCAACATTAGCTACAGAAATGGGTCAATTGCAAGAAAGAATCACTTCTACAAAGAAGGGTTCAATCACATCAATTCAAGCCGTTTATGTTCCTGCTGATGATTATACCGATCCAGCTCCAGCAACAACTTTCGCCCATTTGGATGCTACAACCAACTTGGAACGTAAGTTGACACAACAAGGTATTTATCCAGCCGTTGATCCACTAGCATCATCATCATCTGCCCTTGATCCTGATATTATCGGTCAAGAACACTATGATGTTGCCACAGAAGTTCAAGAAGTTCTTCAAAGATATCACGAACTCCAAGATATTATTTCTATCTTGGGTATGGACGAATTGTCTGATGAAGAAAAGACTGTTGTTGCGCGTGCAAGACGTATCCAATTCTTCTTGTCACAAAACTTCAGTGTTGCTGAACAATTTACTGGTGTACCAGGTTCTTATGTTCCAGTTGCTGAAACAGTTAAGGACTTCCGTGCTATCTTAGATGGTAAATATGATGACGTTCCTGAAGATGCCTTCAACGGTGTTGGTGGTATTTCAGACGTTCTCGATAAAGCCAAGAAGATGGGCTGGAAACCAGCTGACGACCAAGATGAAAATACTGAACAAGCTGTTGCCAATTAAGGATAGGAGGAAATAATATGGCTGAAAATATTATGACGGTCAATATTGTTACTCCCGATGGTGTTGTTTACGATCATCATGCAAAACTCGTTGTGTTGAGTACTATTGATGGTGAAATTGGTGTCATGGCTCACCATGAGCCAATTATCGCCCCATTGATTATTGATGAAGTCCGTGTACGTCGTGTAGACAAACCTCATCATGAAGACTCAATTGCTGTAAATGGCGGGTTCTTGGAGTTTAGCAATGACCTAGTTTCAATCGTCGCTAATAGTGCCGAAAGAGCTAGAGACATTGATTTAAGACGTGCAGAATATGCTAAGCAAAAAGCTGAACAAACTATCAAAGTTGCTGAAGAGAAGCACAACGTTGATGACTTGGCTCGTGCTCAGGTATCTCTACGTAAAGCTATAAACAGAATTAACGTAAGTTCACATCGAAATTAATTAATTCAAAAATAAGACTGAGATTTATTTTCAGTCTTATTTTTTTGTTTTAAATATGCCGCCGACGGGTGTGAGAGATGCTACCTGCCATAGACCGGTGCGAGCCAAGGTCTCGCGCCTCGATTTTGAGCTTTGCAAAAAACGCAAATCCCAAAATACGTCTGTGCTGTAAGAGTGGAAGTTCACCACTCTAACACCACTTTTATGGCTGGTAGCATCCCTCATACCCGTCGGCTAGTTAACTTTGGAATTTGTTAACATTTGATTATTCTAACTGAAGGTTGAAAGATGAAATTCTTTAATTCCGGTATAATTTCAAGGATTCTAAATTAGTTACAGAGATGAAAATGGATTTTGATTTTAAAGCACTGAAAAGAACTAGTCGGAGGTTGGCAGAGAAAATCACGTGCAGTGAAAGTGGCGTTAGAGCTTTAGCTCTTACACCACAGGACGACTTTTGAGACGTGATTTTCGTCTCAAAAGCGAGGATCGAGACCGAACTTTAGCTCGGTCCGTTCCTCGCAGCAGGCGAATTTTCTATGCCAACCGGAGACGGCAGTTTAAGTATTTTTAAAATCAACAATCCAAAACTCCAAAATAGTTAAGAAAATGTTATTATTTAGAAAAGTGAGGTTTATAAAATGATAAATGTCGGAATTAATGCGATAATAACTCTTATAAGTCATGTTATATTTATCTGGTTAAGTTTTAATCTATTGCAAGTTGTGGATTGGAAAAAGATATATAACAAATCCAATCCTAAAATGTTACAATTACTTGTAGCGTTTATTGCAATCGCTCTTGGTTATACAGTAAGCTCTTTTTTCATGAGCATTTTTAGTCTATCTCAAAATATAACCTTACTTTTTAAATGATTCCAGGTTTTTGGAGGAGAATATTGTGCAACAAATAATCGTAAATGGACCTACGCAATTAAAGGGAACAGTCAGAATTGAAGGTGCCAAAAATGCGGCTTTGCCAATTTTAGCGTCAACTATTCTAGCATCTGAGGGTAAAACCTTGTTAACGAATATTCCTCCGTTATCAGATGTAATTACTATGTCTAAGGTTTTGATGGCATTAAATGCCGATGTTTCATATGACGAAGCCGATGAAGTACTTACGGTTGATACAAGTAAAGGAACTTCAACTACTGTTCCTGAAGATCTTGTAGATAAAATGCGTGCTTCCATTGTTGTTTTAGGACCACTCTTGGCTCGCAACAAAGAAGCACACGTTGCCATGCCTGGTGGTTGTGCCATTGGCTCCAGACCAATTGATCTTCACATCAAGGGATTGGAAGCTATGGGTGCTAAATTCAGTCAAAACGGTGGCTTTATTGACGCTGAGACTGAAGGACTGCATGGTGCAAATATTTATTTGGACTTTCCAAGTGTTGGTGCAACTCAAAATATTATGATGGCAGCAACTTTGGCAGATGGTGAAACTGTCATCGATAATGCTGCTAGAGAACCCGAAATCGTTGACCTTGCTAATATTTTAGGTAAAATGGGTGCTGACGTAACTGGTGCCGGAACTAACACCGTTCGTATCAATGGTGTTGAAAGTCTCCACGGTTGCGAACATTCAATTATGCAAGATCGTATCGAAGCTGGAACATTCATGGTTGCAGCCGCAATTACTGGTGGCGATATTTTTATTCAAGACGCCGTAGCTGCTCATAATCGTCCATTACTTTCAAAATTGATTGAAATGGGTGTTAAAATCGATGAAACCGATGAGGGAATTCGTATTATTGGAACTAATCAATTAAAACCAGTTGATGTAAAAACTTTGCCTTATCCTGGATTTCCAACGGATATGCAAGCTCAAATGACTTTAGCTCAACTATTAAGCGTTGGTACTACTGTTATGTCAGAAACAGTTTTTGAAAATCGTTTCATGCATTTCCCAGAATTCGGTAAGATGAAAGCCGATTATAAGATCGAAGGTAATTCAGTTATTATGTTTGGTCCAGCTCAACTAAGTGGTGCTAATGTTGCTGCTACTGACTTACGTGCTGCTGCAGCACTTGTTCTAGCAGGATTAGTTGCTGAAGGGGAGACTCGTGTTTCAAACCTTCAATATTTGGATCGTGGATATTATCATTTCACTGAAAAGTTAAGAAATTTAGGTGCTAAAATTAGACGTGTTTCAGTTGATGAAGCTGGCCGTGAAACTTTAGTGTTAAATACAGTATCGAGTGCAATAAAGTTGGCTTAATATTAGCTTGAGAAAGTGGATTTCCCACTTTCTTTTTTTATTGGCAATTTAATGATTAAGCTGATTATGATATACTTTTTGTGTTTAAGTCTTGGAGGATATAGCATGTCGAAATATCTAGGAATTGATTTGGGTACAGCAAATGTACTTATTGATGTCAAAGGAGAAGGAATCGTTTTAAATGAACCTTCTGTTGTGGCAATTAATACGAATAATAATGATGTAGTCGCTGTCGGTAAGGATGCCTATTTGATGGTTGGTAGAACACCAGCTAATATTAAAGCTATCCGTCCCTTAAAAGATGGGGTTATTGCTGACTTTGATATTACAGAAAAAATGTTGCAATATTTTATTGAAAAACTGAATGTCGGTGGCCGTTTCTCAAAACCAACAATCATGATTTGTGCACCAACTAACGTAACGCCAGTTGAGCAAAAATCAATCATTGAAGCTGCTGAACAAGCTGGTGGTGGTAAAGTTTACCTTCAACTAGAGCCTAAAGTTGCAGCTGTTGGTGCTGGTTTGGATATTTTCAAACCTCAAGGTAACATGGTTATTGATATCGGTGGTGGTACAAGTGATATTGCCGTTATTTCAATGGGGGATATTGTAACAAGTCAATCATTGCGTTTTGCAGGCGATAAGATGACTGGTGCTATTCAAGCATATATCAAACAAAATCATAATTTGATCATCGGTGAAAGAACTGCTGAACAAATTAAGATGGAAATTGGTTGTGTTATGGATGCTGACGAAAGCAAAACTTTCTCTGCTAGTGGGATCGATATCGTCAGTGGATTGCCAAAAGAGATCACAACGAATGAAGTTGAGATTCAAGATGCATTGTCAGATGGCATAGAACAGATTGTCAGCGCCGCTAAAAACGTTTTGGAACAAACGCCACCAGAATTATCAGGTGACATTATTGACCGCGGTATCATGCTTACAGGTGGTGGTGCGCTATTGAAGAATTTGGACAAGCTATTGTCAGAAAAACTTCAAGTTCCCGTGCTACTAACTGACAGTCCTTTAGATTCAGTTGCATTGGGTACTGGTGTGCTATTGGAAAATATTGAAAAACATAAGAAATACTAGGATGAAAAATGAAAAGAGATTTTGGTAAAGAATATCGTCGCGATATTTTCAAGAAAATAGGTTGGGTACTATTATTAATGCTAATCTTTTTAGTTTTGGGTATGTTGATTGGTTCCGCCTTAGGTGGGTCTAATCCACTTGCTGTTTTGTGGCCAGGAACATGGATGCATATGTTCGACTTTTTAAGGTAGTATCATGCTTAAAAAAATTCTAATTGGAATCGTTCGATTCTATCAGAAATTTATTTCTCCAGTATTGCCACCGAGTTGTCGATATTACCCAACATGTTCGACATACTTTATAGATGCAGTTAAAATGCACGGTGGAATTTTGGGTACCATTATGGGGATTGCACGTATTTTACGCTGTAATCCCTTTGTCCGTGGTGGAGTAGATCCCGTACCAGATAATTTCACGATCTTTAGAAATCCTCATCCAGAAAAATATGAAGATGAAATTATCGCAAAAAAATTTCATAACAAATAAAGGAAAGATTCAATGTCTAGCAGAAAAAAAGCAGTTGAAATTAGTTTAAAAGATATCAGCAGTGATCCTGAAACATATGAGCTTTGGGATGGCAAAAAGTATATCGGAACTATCAAAAAAGATGGTGAACGTTACCTTTCATACGTTGAAAGTAATGAAACACCATTTAAATCAGTAAAATTGGACGACGCAATTAACGAATTGCTAATGCAATATAACTTACATAATCATTAGCAGGTGTAAAACATGCAAATAAGAGAAAATAATCGAAAAAATGATGTGGATTCGAGAATCGATTATGGAATTATTTTTTCTGTAATGATGTTGGCAATTATAGGCTTAATGTCTATTTATGTTGCGACGATTCAAGATTCTCAAAACCCTTTAAAAAATGTTGTTTCGCAAGTTGCTTGGTATGTTTTGGGAGCAGCAATAATTGCGGTAATTATGCAGTTTGATGCGGAACAGCTCTGGCAAGTGGCTAACTATGCTTACTATGCCGGAATAGCGTTACTGTTTCTGGTCCTGATCTTTTATAGTCGTTCATATGCGGCTAGTACCGGTGCCAAGAGTTGGTTTGCAATTGGTTCGTTTACCTTTCAGCCATCTGAAGTAATGAAGCCGGCATTTATATTGATGCTGGGGAAGGTCATTACCAATCATAATAGTCAGTACCAGGTTCATAAGATTGGTTCAGATTTCTTATTGTTGGGTAAGTTATTATTGTGGACATTGCCAGTTATGGTTTTGTTAAAATTGCAAAATGACTTCGGTACAATTTTGGTTTTCGTGGCAATTCTTGGTGGGATGATTCTTGTCTCGGGAATTGATTGGCGAATCCTGTTGACTGGATTTCTAATTGTTGGTGTTATTGGTGGAACGGCCTTGCTGTTCGCTACAACTGATTGGGGTCGACAGATATTAGGACACTTTGGATTTAGAGCTTATCAGTTCTCACGTATTGACAGTTGGCTCAATCCGTCAGCGGATACTTCTGAAAATGGGTATCAGATTTGGCAGAATATGAAGGCCATCGGCTCGGGACAACTATTTGGTAAAGGTTTTAATGTCTCGAATGTTTATGTTCCCGTACGTGAGTCTGATATGATTTTTTCAGTTATCGGTGAAAACTTCGGTTTCATTGGCTCATGTGTATTAATTTTGTTGTATTTCTTATTAATCTATCAAATGATTCAAGTAACTTTTGATACTAAGAATGAATTCTATGCTTATGTATCAACTGGTGTTATCATGATGATCTTGTTCCACGTTTTCGAAAATATTGGTATGAGTGTTGGCTTATTGCCACTTACTGGTATCCCGCTACCATTTATTTCACAAGGTGGTTCGGCCCTCTTGGGTAACATGATCGGAATTGGCTTAGTTATGTCAATGAGATTTCATCATAAGAGTTATATGTTTGAAAATGGTACGTTTAAACAAAGGTAGGAATTGGTTATGACTGATGAAAATTATTACTGGGTTAAGAAAGGCTCACATACAACACGTATAGGCCTGACAAAAGAGGGTCAAGACGCTTTAGGTAATGTCAAATATGTCGAATTACCTGATATAGATTCTGATATTAAAAAAGGGGAATCTAGTGGTGAGATTGAAGCTCAAAAGGCTGTGGTTGAGCTAGAATCACCAGTTACTGGGAAAATTGTTAAGGTTAACGATAAATTAAATGATAATCCTGAATTATTAAATGGTACCGAAAAAGACGCATGGTTCTTTGAAGTAAATAATTAAATTTTTAAAATTTATCTTTTTATCGCTGCTTATTTCTTGCAACATTTTTTAATAACTGTTTAAATTATCCTTGGAATTAATAAATGAATGGGGATAGTTTAGAATGAAAATATTAGGTGAAAAAATTCGCCATTACAGAAAACTCAGAGGTATTTCTCAATCTGAGTTAGCTGATGGCATTTGTACACAGGCAACTGTCAGCCTGATTGAAAAAAAAGACAAGATTCCAAGTATGGAAATATTGGTTCGCATTTGTGAAAGACTGGGTATCACAATGAACCTTGTGATCGTCAATGACGATAGTCAGATTTATTCAATCATCAGTGACATTAAGAAGTCATTCTATCAAGATGATTTCGATGGTATTAGCGACAAACTGGGTAAGCTTAAAAACATCAATGTCAATAATAAACAAGAAATCAAATTGATCCACTTCTTTAACGGATTGATTGAATATGTCACAAGCAAGAATTATGACAAAGCCATTTTCGATTTCAATCGTGCTATGAACGTTAACATCGCTAATGTTGATATGTATGATATTCTGATCGATGTCTTTACCGCAAAGGCCTACATCAATAAAAAGTCAGTCGATGAAGCTAGGGTTTATTACAATCAAGCTAAAGACTTGATCAAATCTAGTCTTGATAAGATTGGCGACGAAAATTACCACGATAGCATCTTGATTTACGCTAACATGGCTGATTTATCATTGAAGTTGGATGATAATCAAAAGGCTTTGGAATATGCTAACGAAGGTATCTTCATTGCTAGAAAAGAACAAACATTGTTCAAACTCGATGAAATGTACTGCTACTTAGCAGACGCAGGCACCCGTGAAGGTCAAAAGACTGACGAGGACTACATCAAGGCCTATGTCATTTCAAGTATCAGTGAAAACAAACCAGTTTTTGAAAAATTAAAAGCTAAAGTGAAAGATATGCATCTTAATATCTTTTAATAAAAAAATAATTTATTAATTTCCGTTCCGAAAAAAAGAGGATCGATTCGAAAGAATCGGTCCTCTTTTTTTACCATTTATTTTATCTGTTATCTATTTCTTGGGTTTCTTGATCGTCTTGTTATCGAGGTCTGTTCTTACAACTAAAACATCGCAAGCAGCAGTTCTAGTAACATATTCAGTAACTGAACCAATCAATAATCTTTCCATAGCATTCAAACCAGTAGCACCAATCATAATAAGATCAACACCTAACTTCTTAGGGAAATCAGTGGCAATGATTGCTTTAGGTGCACCATATTCGATGCTGTAGTCGATATCTTCAAGGCCAGCATCTTTAGCTGTCTTAACATAACTTTTAACAGTGTCTTTTGCCTTTTCAGTAATTTGTTCGACCATGGTTGAATCAAAGCTAGAAACGTTTTGGAAAGCTCTAGTATCAATAACGTGAACTAAGTGAATGGCAGCCTTGTTTCTTTTGGCTACTTCAACCGCTTTCTTGAAAGCTAACTCAGCTTCAAATGAACCATCAATTGGTACGAGAATGTTTTTATATTGTTGTAACATAAGTATCACCCCGTTAATGTAATATAACTGCTTTTATATCTTCATTTTAGTTGATTTGGCCTAATAAATACAGTCATCGGCCAATATTTAGCGGATATTTGCTAAATAAATTGAAAAAGCCGCTGCAATTAAGCTGCCAAGTAAGAGTGTAATGAAGTTAGCTTCCTTACTACCGATAAAGGCGATAACAATTCCCATGACTGCGACGAGCACCAATAATCCGGCGGTAAATCGCATGACATTTTTCAAAGTTAAGTTTTCATCTGGTGAGTAAATCAAAAATTTTCCACTACTGTGACTCCAAAGAATATAAGCTAAAGCTAATAAAAAAATAATAAAGAAGATCATTAGAATTTTAATTATCATAATTATTCTGACTCCGTTTTGAATTCATTTTCCATTCGTGTATTTGTTGCATTCGTAGATTTAACGCTTGCTCATATTTACCTGTGTTGTTTGGCTGATAATAATGTTTATTAACCAAGTTATTCGGCAGGTATTGTTGATTTACCCAAGCGTTTGGATAATCATGTGGAAATTTATAACCGACACCATGGCCAAGCTTTTTAGCACCGGAGTAATGTGCATCTTTGAGGTCATCAGGGATTGAATTACCCTTACCATTCCGGACATCATCCAAGGCACCATCAATGGCGACCATGCCTGAATTGGATTTTGGACATAGACAAAGGTCGATCACTGCATCTGCCAGAGGAATCCTTGCTTCAGGTAATCCGACCATCTGAGCGACTTGAGCGGCTTGAACTGCCCGAGCACATGCCTGTGGATTAGCTAATCCAACATCTTCGTAGGCGCAGATCATCAATCGTCTGATAGCAGAGGTCAAATCCCCAGCTTCCAATAACCGTGCTAAATAGAGCAGGGCTGCATCCGGATCACTACCCCGAATTGATTTTTGAAAGGCTGACATGACATCGTAATGACTGTCGCCATTCTTATCAGATGAAATTGCCTTTCTTTGAACTGATTCCTCAATTGATTTCAAATCAATGTGGATTGAATCATCTTTTGATTCAGTGGATAAGACGGATAATTCTAAACCATTAAGAATACTTCGTAAGTCTCCGTTAGTCGAACTTACTAATAAATCTAAAGCATTTTCATCTAGTTTGACGTTATACTTACCTAAACCATTCTGATCGTCATTTAAAGCACGTTTAACGGCCTGTTTGAGATCATCGCTACCGAGAGGCTTCAATTCAAAAATTTGAACTCTGGAGCGAATAGCGGGACTAATATTGATATAAGGATTTTCAGTCGTGGCTCCAATTAAAATGATAGAACCACTTTCAAGTAACGGTAACAAAAAATCCTGTTTTGTTTTGTCAAGACGATGGATCTCATCCAGCATCAAGACGACCGTACCGCTCATTTTGGCTTCAGCAGCCACGATTTGTAAATCTTTTTTACTGTCGGTAGCGGCATTTAACATTCTGAATGCATATTTAGTACTGCCGGCAATGGCACTGGCAATACTAGTTTTACCGATCCCAGGAGGACCGTAAAGTATCATTGATGATAACATCTTAGCTTCAACCATACGACGAATAATCTTATGAGGGCCAACAAGATGCTGTTGACCGACAACTTCATCGATATTAGTTGGACGCATTCGATATGCTAATGGTTTTTGCATAGCTCCTCCTATATAATTGATATATATATTTTACAACAAAGGATTGAGAACATGTTTGATAAAAATGATTTTAAAGTTTTTGAAGATATGACTCTGCCTGGTCGTCTAGGGTTGATCAGAGCCAATCTAGATCCAAAATTTGAAGAAATTGGTGTTGAATTGATGCAACGTTTGGAAACAGAGTATCAACAACAATTTTTTATGAAGATTGCAAAGCACCAACGTCGGACACAAAACCCACCTCCTGATACTTGGTTAGCTATTAATCAAGATAAACGTGGTTATAAGAAGACACCACACGTTGAATTAGGGCTTTGGCCTGATCGATACTTTATCACTTTTAGTCTCTTAGCGGACATTAAAAACCGTCCGGGGTATTATCCGATTTTGAAAGAATATCAGGATACTATCATAACAGAGGGCTGGAGTGTGTCAAATGACCATACCTCCAGTGAAATGGTACCTGCAAGTGATATCGATAAGGTGATTGCTCGGTATGAGAAGGTTAAGTCGAGTGATTTAGTGATTGGCTATGAGTTGAAAGCTGATGATCCAATTGTTCAAAAGGGTAACTATGATCAGTTGTTGATGGATAAGTTTATGCAGTTGAGTAAATTGATGGTTATTTTTAACAAACTACAGGTTGAAAGTTAGTTAAATATGCCGTTTCCAGAGCTGAGAGTATTCATTTGCTGCGCGGAACGGCCCGAGCCAAAGTTCGGTCTCGAGCCTCGCGAAATCCGCGAGGCTTCACACTCCCGGTGGTGTAAGAGCTGAAGCTCTAACGCCACTTTCGCTGCAAATGAATACTCTCAGCTCTTCCAACTATTTTTTTTAAAAATAAAAATGTCCAATTGTGCTCTTTTGCTGTTTAAATAAATTGAATTTAGGACTGTCACAGCAATGTATATATAACTTTTTCACCTTTCAACCTTCAGTTAACAAAAAAATCGAGCGATAAATTTAAGGATGCTGTTTTCAGGGCTGAGAATTTTTTTTCGGTTTATTAGTGATGAATTTAAATTAGATAAAGCAGAAGTATTATCATCTAAAATCTTGAAATAAAAGTGAAATCAACTATTTATTTTCTGTAAAAAGTCGCTATAATGAAAGTAAATATAGGGTTACTTAAAGGGATGATCAAGATGAAATGGTATAAATCAATTGAGTTTTGGATCGGAATATTAATTACTTTGGCATTTTTCCAACTGTTCTTCGTGCCAACATACGATATTATGTGGTGGAGTGGTTTAGTTTCTACCATCGTCGGAATGGTTTTGATATTGAATGTAATTGGAAAGTTAAAAATCTAAATATAGCGTTTCCGAAGTTGAGAATATCATGTAACTGAAGAAACTGATTATTTTAACAAAAAAGACTAGACAAATGTGTCTAGTCTTTTTTCTGTGTGTATCACTTATACAAAGTTATTAATATGAAATCCCAAGTAGAAATTCAATTTGAATGGTTAATTTTTCTTTTGCGTAATTTAATAACGTAACAACGTATCAAATATAAAGAAAAATTAGTCGGAAGAACTGAGATTATTAACCGGCTGTGGATGTGGCGTTATGGCTTTAGCCATTACACCACCGGGCGAGTTTGGAGACTTACCGGTCTGTGGTAAGTCTTCAAACCGAGGTTCGAGACCGCACCCCAGGCTCGGACCGGTCCGCATAGCAGGTTAATAATCTCAGTTCTGGAGACGGCAACAAAAAAAATACACCCACCAACAAGTGAATGTATTTCTCGCAAATATTATAGAATTTGGTTGTAGTATTCAACAATCAATGATTCATCAACATTTGGTTCTAGTTCGTCACGTTCTGGGTTACGTACTAGAGAACCTGTCAATGTGTTGTCATCGAAGGTAACGAAACCAGGACGACCAACAACATTTTCAAGGTTATCTTTAACGATAGCCAAGTCTTTTGACTTTTCACGAAGGCTAATCTTTTGACCAACTTTAACTTCGTATGAAGGGATATCAACACGTTTGCCATCAACTGTGATGTGACCGTGGTTTACAAGTTGACGAGCTTGTGGACGTGAACTTGCAAGACCTAAACGATAAACCATGTTATCCAATCTTGTTTCAAGAAGGATCATCAAGTTGATACCATGAATTCCTTCCATCTTACCAGCACGGTTAAATAGGTTACGGAATTGACGTTCGTTAACATCATACATGAAACGCAACTTTTGCTTTTCAGTTAATTGTTGACCGTATTCAGAAATCTTACGACGACCACCATTTGGACCATGTTGTCCTGGGGCATAGTTTCTACGAGCGATTTCCTTACCAGTACCTGAAAGTGAGATACCTAAACGACGTGATAATTTCCAACGTGGGCCTGTATATCTTGACATAAATAAATTCCTCCAAAATGTTTGTCTGGAGTAAAATAATTAACTAGAGCTTAGCATTCGTGCAGTTATCGTTACATTTTTCACCTTGTGCAGCCACAGGTTACTAATTGAACTAAATCGTCGATAAATGTTGACGTTCTTGCCGCTCTTTGCTGCATATTTTACACGAAGGCTAGTATACCGTGATAAATGACGGATGTCAAAAGAATTTTGATAGTTTTGAAACTATTTAATCAAGCGAGGTAAGAAACTTCATATTTTAAATATGAGGAGTTTAGTCTTAATTAATTTTCTAAAGGTTGAAAGTTTAGTTAAGTATGCCGTTTCCAGAGCTGAGAGTATTCAATTGCTGCGCGGAACGGCCCGAGCCAAGGAGCGGTCTCGAGCCTCGGTTGAAGTCTCGCAAAACCCGCGAGTCTTCAACACGCCCGGTGGTGTAATTGCTGAAGCAATAACGCCACTTTCGCTGCAATTGAATACTCTCAGCTCTTCCAACTAGTTTATTTTTTTACCTTTCAACCTTTAGACGGCAACAAAAAAAAACAATAGTTTAAAACTTTATTATGAAAACGAGACAGCACTAATAATGAGACTAATATTTGTTATAATTTCTTAAAGATAAGACTGAATCGTCATTAGGGGTGTAAATGTGTTTGTAATTATTATTGGAATAATCTTAATCATTCTGTTCTTCCTATGGTACATGTGGTTCCTACAAAAACGTAATGCGGCCACACTTAATAAGCATAAGGAACGAACAGACGAGTTAAAAAAGGCTCAATTAGATGACAAAATCGAAAAATTGGAAAAGATGAAACTGTCTGGTGCTAGTGATGACCGCTTCAATCAATTAAAAGTGGAATACCATAAACAGACTGATGATATTTTCTCCGATATTTTAAAACAAATTCGTGCTGCCGAATATAAGAATACTGAATTTAAAGTGTTCGGATCAGCCAGTGATTTGAAAAAATTAAATAATGAAATGAATGACTTTGAGAAAAAAATTGGTGAGATTTCTCAAGGATTTGATGAACTATTGGCAAGTAACGAATTAAATGCTACACACAGTGAAGAGTTACAACGTCAATATCAAACTTTACGCAAACAAGTTTTGACTCAGTCATTCAGTTATGGTCCTGCTACAGACAAACTTGAGGATGAGCTTTCTGAAATTGCTAACCTATTAGATAAGGAAAAGCAATTGACTCAAAAGGGTGATCATATTGAAGCTAGTCAATGTTTGGACGATGTCAAAATCAAATTAGGTCTAATTACTGATCAATTGAAGATTATTGAACCGCTATTCCATGACTTAAATGAAGTATTTCCTGGTCAAGTTGATGAAATTAAATTCGTTTATCAAAAATTGGAACAACAGCATTTCAAGTTTACTGATGATATTGTTCAATTGATTTCTGATGTTCAACATGAAATAGATGAGTCCAACACTAAATTGGGTGAACTTAATTTTGATGC
Source organism: Companilactobacillus huachuanensis (assembly GCF_005404815.1). Taxonomy (GTDB): domain Bacteria; phylum Bacillota; class Bacilli; order Lactobacillales; family Lactobacillaceae; genus Companilactobacillus; species Companilactobacillus huachuanensis. The sequence goes on along the minus strand of NZ_BJDF01000002.1, from coordinate 235,595 downwards.
AGTTAATACTAATAATGAAGATATCAAGCAACGAATTGATGATTTATACGAAACATTGACCTTAGAGATGGACGGCAAGCGCGATGTCTTAAAAGAACAAAAGCCAGTTTTGGATTATTTGAATCATGCCGTTTTCCAACACAATCATTTGGATAAACGAATTCAGAGACTTCAAGAAAGTTATATTTTAACAGACAAGACGCTGGATACTTTCCAAGACAATTACAATACTTTGAATGAGATTCGTCGAGAGTACGATGCTGACGTGCAAAGTATCGCTGATAAGCAAGTTATCTTTTCACAAGTTAGAGCTGATTTTAAAGAAATTGTTAAGCAACTAGATGAAATTGAAACTAACGAAAAGACCATCAATGACGATTTGAACCAGATGCTTTCGAGTGAACAAATTGCCCGCAATAGTGTTGATGAGTATGCTAAACGTCTAGAAATTCAAAAGAAGATGATGGAGCAGTTACGTTTGAACGGACTGCCTGATGATTATTTGGATTATTTCTACATGGTTTATGATGAAATCAACAAGTTGTACGATGAGCTTGATGCTGACCAGATCAATATGGAAGATATCAGCAAGCAAGTTATTGTGACTCAAGAAGATCTGGAAAACTTAGTTGAAAAGACTAAGAAACTGAAATACAACGTTCAGTTGGCAGAAAAATTATTACAATATGCTAACCGTTATGACAATAAAAATCCTGAATTTACTGATCAATTGATGCGTGCACGTTCAATGTTTGATGATGATTACAACTATAATGATGCAGTTGATGTCATTTCCAAAGCTTTGGAGGATGTAGAAGCTGGCTCAGTTGCTCGGATTAAAGAGACAATAAATTCATAATTTTTCAAAAGTGTGTTAAATTATAATAGAAAAAATTTTAGGCCGCTAAGGCCTTTTTATTTTGGTGGGGCAAAAATGATATATTTTGATAATAGTGCTACAACGAAAGTTAATGATTCGGTTCTTCAAACTTATAATGCTGCTAGTCAAGAATACTTTGGTAATCCTTCTAGTTTGCACAAGTTAGGACTGAAAGCGTACGAATTACTAGAAACATCAAGGAAACAAATTGCAAACCTAATGGGTTTCAAACAAGACGAGGTTGTCTTTACTAGTGGTGGTACCGAGGGTAATAACTGGATCATCAAGGGAACAGCTTTTAAGAAACGTGAATTTGGTAAACACATCATCACAACTTCAATTGAGCATCCTTCAGTTATGAATACGATGCATCAACTGGAAGAATTGGGATTTGACGTGACTTATTTACCGGTTGATAAATCGGGACATGTCAGTGCTCAAGATGTTAAAGATTCAATTCGAGACGATACGATTTTAGTTTCAACGATGGCGGTTAACAATGAAATTGGTGCAATTCAACCAATCCATGAAATTGCTCAAGTTTTAAAGGATTACCCAAGTATTAGTTATCACGTTGATGCAGTCCAGGCTATTGGTAAGAATTTACGATCCAAGATTGTTGATCCTCGTGTAGATTTCTATACTTTTTCAGGTCATAAGTTCCACGCAACACGTGGAATTGGTTTTATTTATATGAAAGAGGGCAAGCAACTAGAACCTTTGATGGCCGGTGGTGGTCAAGAATCAAACCTTCGCAGTGGGACTGAAAATACACCTGCAATCGCTGGTATGGCTAAAGCTATTCGTTTGTTGAAAGATGACGAAGCTGGTAAGGCTAAAAAGATGGAACAATTGAAGGAACAGTTGGTCAATCATTTGAAGGAAATGGATAATGTTCATGTCTTTTCACAAATTAGCGATGATTTTGCTCCACACATCATCTGTTTTACGATTGATGGAGTTCGTGGTGAAACAGTTGTCCATACCTTTGAAGACCGTGATATTTATATTTCGACAACAAGCGCTTGCTCATCAAAGAAAGGTCTCGAATCAGGGACTCTTAAAGCAATGAATATTCAAGAAAATGTTGCCACTAGTGCTGTTCGTGTCAGCCTAGATGAAAACAATACTGAAGCAGAAATGAATGAATTTATTAAGAATTTGGATGAGATCCACGATCATTTCCAAATTTTGAATTAGGAGAATTTGATGGAATATACTGAAATTATGGTTCGTTATGGCGAACTATCAACTAAAGGAAAAAACCGCAAGAGTTTTATCGACCGCTTGCATGGTAATGTAGCAAAGGTTTTAAAAGATTATCCTGACCTTAGAATGCAACCACATCGTGACCGTCTACACATCAACCTTAATGGTACTGATGCTAAGCCAGTTATGGATAAATTAAAGAATGTCTTTGGTATTCAAACCTTCTCTTTGAGTGTCAAAGTTTCACGTGATTTTGAAGATGTTAAGAAAAAGGCTATTGAAATGATGCATGAAGCTTATAAGCCCGGCATGAGTTTCAAAGTTGGAACTAAACGTTCTGATCATGAATATCCACTTGATACTAACCAAATCAACTTACAACTAGGGGACACAATTTGTGATGAATTTCCTGGTATTGATGTTGAGATGAAAAAACCAGATATTAAAATTTCTGTTGAAGTTCGTCAAGATGGAATTTACTTGTCTTACTTAACTGTCAAAGGTGCCGGTGGATTACCTGTTGGTACTGCTGGAAAAGCGATGTTGATGCTTTCTGGTGGAATCGATTCACCCGTTGCTGGTTATCTAGCAATGAAACGTGGTGTTGATATTGAAATGGTTCACTTCTTCAGTCCTCCATACACATCTGAACAGGCTTTGAACAAAGCTAAGGAACTAACTTCTAAATTGACTGCATTTGGTGGTCACATCAACTTCATCGAAGTACCTTTTGCCGAAATTCAAGAAACTATCAAATCAAGTGTCCCTGAAGGCTACTTGATGACGATCCAACGTCGTTTCATGTTGAGATTGACTGACTTGATTCGCGAACAACGCCATGGCCTAGCAATTTTTAACGGTGAGGCTGTTGGCCAAGTTGCTTCACAGACCTTGGAAAGCATGGCTGCAATCAATGATGTTACGACAACACCAATTTTACGTCCGGTAGCTACAATGGATAAGACAGAGATCATTCGTTTGGCTGAGAATATTGATACGTTCAATTTGTCAATTCAACCATTTGAAGATTGCTGTACAGTCTTTGCACCACCTTCACCAAAAACACGTCCAAATATGGAGAAGACACGTAAGTTTGAAAGTGTTCTTGATATTGACGGCTTGATTGAACGTTCAATGGCTGGAATTAAAATTACAACTATCGAACCAGGTGCCAAATTTATGGAAAGTGATCAAGAAAACATCCATAGTTTGCTATAAAATTAATTGACGTTTTTTGATTTATGATTTATCATCAAAATATCAGCTTTGATCAGGAGTATTTTGCAGCTAGATTTCAGAGAAGGCATGTTGTTGAGAATTGCCGAATCGAACTGGAAGATTGTTACCTGTGAGCTATCATTAAATGATCGGGCCACCGTTATCTGTTGAGTGAAGAGCTATTTATAGTTTTTAATTTAGGTGGTACCGCGAGACTTCGTCCTATTGAGGATGGGGTCTTTTTTTGTTCCTTGATTTTGAGGGGTTCCATAATTTCGGTATTATTTAGGAATATATTCTATGACATTCATCCGTTCGTTTAATGATTGGTTCAAGATATTTATCAAAAAAGCAGAAACACTAGTATTCGGGTGCGCAACTTGAAACCCGCAGTGGCGGTGGTGTTAGGCTGGTGGTTTTCCAGTCTTACAGCACAAGGACGTCTTTTGAGATTTGCGAACCGTGCAAAGCTCAAAAGCGAGGCGCGAGACCTTGGCTCGCACCGGTCCCACAGCAGGCTTCAAGTTGCGCACCCGAATACGGCAGACATAACCAACTACAATAAGTTAATTATTGATTTATAAAAGGAGAAAAAACCTATGAGAGAAATCGACATGGATACTAAATACAATCCACAAGAAGTCGAAGAAGGACGTTACCAAGCATGGCTTGATGACGATGATTTCAAACCTTCCGGCGACAAGAAAGCTAAACCATATTCAATCGTTATCCCACCACCCAATGTTACTGGTAAGCTGCATTTGGGTCACGCTTGGGATACAACTATTCAAGATACTTTGATTCGTTACAAGCGTATGCAAGGTTATGACACACTTTACTTACCTGGTATGGATCACGCTGGTATCGCTACTCAAGCTAAAGTTGAAGCTAAATTACGTGAACAGGGTATTACTCGTTATGACCTTGGTCGTGAAAAATTTGTTGAAGAAGTTTGGAAGTGGAAAGATGAATTTGCTTCTATTATCAAGTCACAATGGGGTAAATTAGGTCTATCACTTGATTATTCACGTGAAAGATTTACCTTAGACGAAGGTTTGTCAAAAGCTGTCCGTAAGGTTTTCGTTAAACTCTATAATGAAGGTTTGATCTACCGTGGCGAATACATAATCAACTGGGATCCACAACTACAAACTGCTTTGTCAGACATCGAAGTTATTCACCAAGATGATCAAGGTGCTTTCTATCATGTTAAATACCCATATGCTGATGGTTCAGGATTTATCGAAATTGCCACAACACGTCCAGAAACTATGTTTGGTGATGTTGCTGTTGCCGTTGCTCCTGATGATGACCGTTACAAAGATATCGTTGGTAAAGAAATTATCGTACCTTTAGTTGATCGTAAAATTCCAATTATCACTGACCACTACGTTGATAAAGAGTTTGGTACTGGTATGGTTAAAATTACTCCAGCTCATGATCCTAATGACTTTGCTGTTGGTAATAGACACGACCTTGAACGTATCAACACAATGAACGCTGACGGAACAATGAACGAAAATGCTGGCAAATATAACGGCATGGATCGTTTTGAAGCTCGTAAAGCTATTGTTAAAGATTTACAAGATGCTGGTTACATGATTAATATTGAGCCTTATATGCACAGTGTTGGTCACTCAGAACGTTCAGGTGTTCAAGTTGAACCAAGACTTTCAACACAATGGTTCGTTAAGATGAAACCATTAGCTGAAATGGCTTTGAAGTATCAAAAGACTAACGATAAAGTTAACTTTGTTCCTGATCGTTTTGAAGATACCTTCACACAATGGATGGACAATGTTCATGATTGGGTTATTTCACGTCAATTATGGTGGGGACATCAAATTCCTGCTTGGTATAACAAGCAGACTGGTGAAACTTACGTTGGTGAAGAAGCTCCTAAAGATATTGAAAACTGGAATCAGGAATCAGATGTTCTTGATACATGGTTCTCAAGTGCTCTATGGCCATTTTCAACTATGGGTTGGCCAGATGAAAATTCAGAGGATTACAAGCGCTATTTCCCAACAGATACATTAGTTACAGGCTATGATATTATCTTCTTCTGGGTATCTCGAATGATTTTCCAAAGTTTGAAGTTTACTGGTAAAGAACCATTTGATCACGTTGTTATTCATGGCTTGATTCGTGATGAACAAGGTCGAAAGATGAGTAAGTCGCTTGGCAATGGTATCGATCCGATGGACGTTATTGAAAAATATGGTGCTGATGCATTACGTTGGTTCTTGATGAATGGTTCAACTCCAGGTCAAGATACTCGTTTCAGTTATGACAAGATGGATTCAGCTTGGAACTTTATTAACAAAATTTGGAATGCATCACGTTATGTTATTATGAACCTTGATGTCGATACTCCAGCAATGGATGATCTTTCAGCTATAACAACATATGATTTGTCTGATAAGTGGATTTTAACGAAGCTAAATACAACTGTTAAAGAGGTCAATCGTTTGATGGACAGCTTTGATTTCGGTGAAGTTGGTCGTAATTTATACAATTTCATCTGGAATGACTTATGTGACTGGTATATCGAAATGAGTAAAGCAACTCTTACTGGTGACGATGAAGCTGCTAAGAAGCAAAAGAAGATGATTTTGGCCTATGTTCTTGACCAGACACTTCGTCTCTTACATCCAATCATGCCTTTCGTTACTGAAAAGATTTGGTTGACGATGCCTCATAACGGTAAGACAATCATGCATGCTAAGTATCCTGAATATCACGCTGAATTAGACAATGAAGCTGCCATGGGTCAAATGGATATCTTGATTGATTTGATCAAGTCACTTCGTAAGATTCGTTTGGAAGCTAATGCACCAATGTCTAAGGCCGTTGATATCATGATCAAGCCACAAGATGATGATGTTAAAGCTGTTATTTTGAACAACAAGGAATACATCGATCGTTTCATGCATCCTAAGGAATTGAATGTTGCTGCCGACTTGAAGGCTCCAGCTTTAGCAATGACTGCTGTAACAAACAGTGCTGAATTGTACGTTCCATTAGCTGAATTGATTAATATTGATGAAGAAATTGCTCGTCAAGATGAAGAAATGAAGAAACTAGATCAAGAAATCACTCGTTTGGATAAGAAATTATCAAACAAAAACTTTGTTGATAAGGCGCCTGAAAAGGTTGTCGCTGAACAAAAAGAAAAATTAGCTGATTATCAATCACGTCAAGCTAAGGTTGAACAAAGAATTCAACAACTAAAAGACAATCAATAATAATTGAGTATATAATGACAAAGGGGGAAGGGCACATGCCTGCCCCTTTTTGTTTAAGAAAAATTGGAGCGATAAAAATTGTTAGAAAATTATCAAGCTGCTGTGAATTATATTCATGCATTACCTAAGTTTCATCGAACTAATAATCTTGATAACATCAAAGAGGCACTGCGTCTTCTAGGAAACCCTCAAAATGATTATCAAACGATTCATATTACTGGCACTAATGGTAAAGGGTCAACAACTAATTTTTTGGCAAATCTTTTAGAAGGTAGCGGCAAAAGAGTGGGGATGTTCATTTCACCATTCGTCAATCGCTTTAATGAACGGATTCAAATTAATCATCAATACATCTCTGATGCTGATTTGTTAGACGCTGTTAATTATATTAAAGATAAAATTGGTGATATTGATTTAGCAGAATTTGAATTTGTGACTATTTTAGGTTATTTTTATTTTCAAGGTCGTGTTGATGTTGCGGTAATTGAGGCAGGAATTGGTGCTAAACATGATAAGACTAATGTCATAACACCGGCCTTATCGATTATTACTTCAATAGATTTAGATCATGAAAAATTGATTGGACCGACGATCCAAGATATTGCTGAAGAAAAATCAGGTATCATTAAACCAGAAAGGCCGATTGTGACTGGTGAGCTGCACGAGTCAGTTAGCTCAATTGTGGAATCAACGGCAACTGCACAAAGTAGTCCAATTTTTGAATTTGGTCAGGATTTTGGTATAAGAAATTATAAAAATAGTGATTTTGATGTTTCGTTTACATATTATGATGATAAAGTAACAGTAGAGGGGATTCATTGTCAGGGATTTGAAAAAACTACCGCAATGAATGCGGCCATTGCAATTCAAGCATTCGCACTCTACGAAAAGATTCAACAGGAAACATACATGAGTAAAATGATTGTTGATAATTTAGATAAAAATCATTTACCTGGACGAGCTCAAATTGTGCAGCAAAAGCCATTAGTTTTGATGGATGGGGCACACAATATTTCAGCAATTTACAATTTAATTAATTCTTTGATTAAAAACTATGAAAATAAGGATATAATTGTTTTGTATGCTGGGATGAAAGATAAGGATCGACATGAGATTCTTGCAGAGTTAGCTCCCAAGGTTAACCATGTTTATATCACAAAGCTTGATATGGAGCGGTCAGCTACGGCAAGTGACTACAATTTATCGCAGTATAGCAATGTTTCTTTTATTGAAAATTATCGTAAAGAGTTACAGAAAATTATGGCTAGAATGAATCAGGGGCAATTGTTATTGATTACTGGATCATTTTATCTAATTTCAGATTTGGAAAATTATTTTTCGTAATTTAAGTTATGATGATAAATTTAAGAGAAAAGATTTTAGCCCATGGTGTTAAAACGTTAAAAAATGAAGAATTATTGGCCGTAATCATTGGCAATGGAACCAAAAACAATTCAGTTGTGGACTTATCAAAGAAAATCATTTGTGATTCCGGTGGTTTAAATTTGAGTTTAGGACAATTGATGTCGTTTAATGGTATTGGGGTAGCACAAGCTTGTAAAGTTTTAGCTGCAATTGAATTAGGAAGTAGAAAGATTCAAACCGATACACTATCTGAAAAGATTGTTTCAATAGATGATGTGGGTCGACATTTAATAAATAAAATTGGAAGCACTCCACAAGAAAAACTAGTAGCTGTTTATTTAAATAATAGTTATCATGTAATCGATGAAAAGGTTATTTTTATTGGTACGGTCGATCAGGCAACGGTTCATCCACGGGATATATTACGTGAGGCTATTCAGATGTCGGCAACACAGATTATTGTGGCGCACAATCATCCAAATGGTTCACTGATGTTTTCGACTAATGATCAAGATTTTAGTTTGCGACTTAAAAAGGGCTGCCAGTTAATAGGAATAAACTTAATTGACCATTTAATTATTACGAAAAAAACTTATTCTAGCCTAAAGACCTTAAATTTAATTTAGGATATGATTTCGTCGTGCTTTAAATCGGCGTTTTCTATGATATAATTTTGTTTAGCGTAAAATGTGGTGTGTACTTTAAAGGAGAGAAAATAAATTGTTTGGTATTGGATCAAAGAAGCTCGGTATAGACTTGGGAACTGCAAATACTCTAGTTTATGCTGAAGGAAAAGGTATAGTTTTAAATGAACCTTCAGTTGTTGCAAAGAATAATAACACTGGAGAAATCGTCGCAGTTGGTTCAGATGCACGTGAAATGATTGGTCGTACACCGGGTAGTATTTCTGCAATTCGTCCAATGCGTGACGGTGTAATCGCCGATTATGACACAACAGCAGCGATGATGAAGTATTTCATCGAAAAAACCGCTAACAACTCTAAACCCTCAGTCATGGTTTGTGTTCCAAGTGGTGTTACTGAAGTTGAAAAGAGAGCCGTTATCGAGGCTACACAACATGCTGGTGCTCGTGAAGCTTATGTAATCGAAGAACCATTTGCAGCTGCTATTGGTGCTGGACTTCCAGTTATGGATCCAACAGGTAATATGGTTGTTGATATTGGTGGTGGTACAACTGATGTTGCTACAATTTCATTGGGTGGTATCGTTTCATCACGTTCAATCCGTGTCGCTGGTGACAAGTTTGACGAGTCAATTTCTGCATACATTAAGTCAAACTTCAACCTTCAAATTGGTGAAAGAACTGCTGAAGATGTTAAAATCCAAATTGGTTCTGCCTCTGTTGAAAAATCAAAGGAACTCGAATCAATGCAAATTCGTGGACGTGACTTAGTAACAGGTTTGCCTAAGACGGTTCAATTGTCTGGTGAAGATATTGCGACAGCCATCCATGAAAACGTTGAAGAGATTATTGAAACAATTAAAGAAACTCTTGAGGAAACTTCTCCTGAAATTGCTGCTGATGTTATCGATCATGGTATCGTTCTTACTGGTGGTGGTGCTTTACTACATCACTTGCCAGAAGTAATATCTGAAGCAACAGGAGTTCCTGTATTCATTGCTCAAGACCCACTAGATTGTGTGGCCATCGGTACTGGTGAATCACTTAAAAATATCGATGTAATGCGTCGCCAAAAATAAGCGGGTTAATTCCCGTTTTTTTATTTGACTAAAGATTAATAATGGTAAAATCATTTTATTAGATGCCGTCTTCAGAGTTGAGAAGTATATCGCCAGGTGGCTAATATTTCTCGGCTCTTCCGACTATTTTTATATGGATAGTTCTATGGAATTTTGGAATTATTTTAAAATATTCGTAAATTTCATTCATTTAATCTTCAATTATTTAATAATTGTGTAAAAATAAAGTGTTATTTAAATATTATGGAGAGTGGAGTAGGGCCTTTAGTCCTCACAATGGATAAAAAGCACTCTCACCCGTAGGCGGCAAAAAACCTTTAGTTATCTGATCTACTAGGAGGAAGCAATGCAAAAGTTTTTTTCAAATAAAAAATTAATTATTTTAATGATACTTATTATCGTTACTTTTGGGCTGCTGGCAGTTACGGTCAATATCCGTGATAACAAAAAAACGCCACCAGTTGTTCAACAAGTCGGTAATGATGTCGTCAGTGTCGTTGGGGGAGTCTTTGCTTATCCGACGAATGCTGTTAAAAATGCTACCTCAGAATTTTCTGATCTGTATAATACATATTCTGAAAACAAACGTCTTAAAGCTAGAATTGGTGAATTAGCGCAAAATAAGGCAAAATTATCAGTAGTTCAAGATGAAAACAAGAAGTTAAAACAAGAATTGAAACTTGATGGTACATTGACTGACTATACAACAGTTAACGCCTCTGTTTTGACTCGTTCACCAAGCAGTTGGCAAAGTTATCTAACAATCAATCGTGGTCAAACAAGCGGTATCAAGAAAGATATGCCGGTTATGTCTGGTAAAGGTTTGATTGGACGTATCATTGAAGTTGATAAAGTCAGTGCAAAGGTTGAATTGATTTCTACTGATAATGAATTAAATGATAAGTTTGCTTCTGAAATCTTGGGTGATAGTAAGAATATTACCGGTGTTGTCAGTCGTTATGATAGTTCTACAGGTGATTTAGTTATGGAAAATGTCAATTCGACTAAGAACATCAAAAAAGGCCAAAGCGTCATCACATCTGGTTTGGGTGGCTTAACACCACGTGGATTGTATATTGGTAAAGTTTACGGGATTAAGAAGGATAATTACGGAATGACTAATTCTGTGTATATTACGCCTGCTGCTGAATTACGTAACTTTACAGTGGTCACAGTCATTAAGTCATCAGTTAGTGGTGGAAATTAATGAACATTAAAAATCGAAAGATAATCGGTCAAGTATTATTCATTTTTCTTGCATTTTACCTAGATGGTTTAATCAAGTGGGCCTTTTTGAATAATATGAATCGTGGGACCGTAGTTATCTTGCCGCAACTGATGTTGATGATGATCGTTATGTTGACAATGCGAATTGATAACCGTCGTCAATTGATATTATATGGAGTGATCTTTGGGGTAATTTATGATTCGTACTACTATGGAATTATCGGTTTATATACAGTGCTCTTACCATTGTTGATGATTGGAATCGATCATTTTAAATTTTTACTAGTAAAAAATAATTTAGGCTATGAATTGTCAATTTATTTCTTATCTTTGACATTTTTACAGTCAGGTATTTATCTGCTAGAAAGAATGTTGCAACAGACAAATACAAGTATTTTTGATTTCATCACATATACGTTGGGACCAACGTTGCTCTGGAATATCGTAGTGTTCTTTATTCTATATATTCCAATGAATAACTTGTCTGAGTGGCTGGTGAAATATCGGAGGGATAATAAATGAGAGATATCATTTTAAAGGGTGATAAGAATGGCTTTTCAGTTTTAATGGATGATAAAGCCAATTACGTTAATGCATTTAAAAAATTGAAAGAATTGATTATGCAGCAAAACGTTGAATCAACCAATGAAAATGATGATGTCATTTATTTTACGGTTAAAACTGGTCGTCGCTTATTAACAGAGGAACAGAAAAGCGGAATCAGAGAATTTTTTGATAAATATCCACAGTTAGAATTGAAGGATATTCAATCTGACGTTGAGGACAAGGCAAAAGTAGCCGAAGTTTTGAAAGCTAACAAGGTTAATATTGAGTCTGGAATCGTCCGTAGTGGTCAAAAGTTAGATTACGAAGGTGATTTAATTTTTCTTGGGACATTGCATCGAGATTCACAAATATGTACAACTGGTTCAATTTATGTTCTTGGAGAGGTCAATGGTATTTTGCAGGCCGGGTATCCTGATAATACGAAGGCAGCTATTTTTGGCAATCTCAAGGGAATTGATCAATTACGTATTGCCGATGTTATTGAAATTGTAACTGACGACAATAAAGATGAATTTCAGGCTGGTAAATTTGCATTTATTGATGATTTACATTCAATCAGTGTAGATGATTTAACGAACTACAAGGATAGATTAAATGATTTAGGAAAAAGGACAGGTTAACTATGGGGATATCAATAGTTGTAACTTCTGGAAAAGGTGGAGTTGGAAAAACTACTACGACTGCAAATGTTAGTACTGTCTTAGCGAGTCTGGGCAAGAAAGTTTGTATGGTCGATTTGGACATTGGATTGCGAAATCTTGATGCCGTTATGGGTCTAACTAATCGAATCGTTTACGATATCGTTGATGTGGCTCAGCATCGTGTAGTAGTTTCACAGGCCTTAGTTCGTGACCCACGTTTTGAAGACAATTTGTATTTATTGGCTGCTTCACAGTTTGCGGATAAATATGTTTTGGATAAGGATTCAGTTGGCAATATCATTAACGAATTGAAACAACGATTTGATTTTGTGATGATCGATTGTCCTGCTGGTATCGAGTATGGTTTTCAAAACGCGGTCTCAATTGCGGATGGTGCCTTAGTTGTTACTAATCCAGAGGTTGCTTCTGTTAGTGATGCGGATCGAGTAGTTGGTATTCTTGAAAATATGAACATGCCCATCACACCTCATTTGATAATTAATCGGATTCGGAAGAACATGATCAATGACGGCACTTCTATGAAAATAGACGATATTGTTAATCATTTAGGAATTCCTTTATTAGGAATTGTAGTTGATGAAGACAAAGTTATTTCCGCTTCAAATACGGGCCGAACAGTGGCTTTTGACGAGTACAGCGACGCTGGTCGCAGCTATCAAAATATTGCTCGACGAATGTTGGGTGAGAATATTCCGCTTAATTTATTTGACCATCAAAAAAAAGTTGGTTTCTGGGGCAGAGTGTTTGGTAGAAAATAAGCACTATGGTACAATCCATTTGTAATTGAATAAGTCAACACAGGGGGAGCCTTTGGCTGAGAGTGAACATTTATGTTCAGACCCTTTAAACCTGTTATGTTAATACATGCGTAGGGATAGTGTTGTTCAAGCAGATGCTCGAACTCTCTTGTGATGACTAAAAATCAGAAGGGAGTTTTTTTTATGACTAATGTTGGGAAAAACAACGAATTGATCGTGATAACTGAAGGCGCTTTGATTACAGCCTTAGCGTTAGCATTGTCATTTGTACCACATACGACTGGGGTTTCAGCGATTGAATTTGTCTATGGACTGATTCCAATGGCAATTTATGCTTTACGTCGTGGTGTCAAAGCTGGTTTAATGACTGGCCTTGTCTGGGGGATATTGGATCTGGTGTTATTCGGTTTCAGCCATGGTGGTTTCTTGAATCTATTTCAAGGAATCGTCGAATATCCATTGGCATTTAGTGTCGTTGGTTTGATTGGTTTGGGAAGCAAGCCAGTTAAGAAGGCAATGGAGCAAGGCAAGAGTGGTATTGGATTGATTTTACTTTATTCAGCGTTAGGATTTTTTGCCAAATATTTCTTCCATTTTCTAGCCGGTGGTATTTACTGGGGGACTTACGCACCTAAAGGTATGAATCCTTGGATCTATTCGTTAGTTATCAATGGCGGCAGTTTCGTTGCTAACATGTTGATGCTATTAGTTTTAGTTTTTGCTCTGAATCGAATTTTTAAACAATTAATTATCGTGAAAAATTAAACAAGTGCACTAAAAAAACGTTCTGAATTATTAAAATTCAGAACGTTTTTTTTGTCTAGAAATATTTCCAAAGGTTAAATAAAACTCATCACAGCACCTAAAACTACACCGCCGATTGTGACCAAAATCATTAGCCAAACAACAATCTGTGTAATTTTAGTTAAAGTGCTTTTAGGTTTTTTACCGTCCAAAACATCCACCACCTAAATTAATATATAGTGAAATGTTACTTCACAAATACAAAATATGCAATATTTGTAAGCCACTATTTCCAAATATGAAATAATCCCCCACCGCTTGAACTGTATAATTAGTAACTGCTTTCACATTTGTTGACTGATTGTCAAATATCGTGTGGTTAAAAGTGGGGAATTGTGGTAAATTAGAAAGTGTTAAAGAATTGAGGTGAACTGTCCGTGTTTATGGGTGAATTTCATCACACACTTGATACTAAAGGCCGTATAATCGTGCCTGCAAAGTTTAGAAAGTTGCTGGGTGATAGTTTTGTAATCACACGTGGCATGGATGGTTGCCTTTTTGGATATCCAATGGAACAGTGGGATAAACTTGAGGCGCAATTGGATAAGTTGCCGTTAACAAAAAAGGATGCACGTGCATTCACTCGTTTCTTTTATTCTGCAGCTGCAGAGGCTGAGTTTGACAAACAGGGGCGGATTAATTTGTCCGCTTCGTTAGTTGACTTTGCTAAGTTAAATAAGAATTGTGTAATTGTCGGCGTCTCCGATCGCATTGAAATTTGGGATGAGGAACGCTGGAATAAATTTAGCCAAGAGGCTGAAGATAATTTTGAAGAAATATCGGAGAAAATGACAGACTTTGACTTCTAATGTATATCAACATAAAACAGTACTTTTAAAAGAAACTATTGATGAGATAAATCCCCATGATAATGGAATTTATGTAGACGCTACCTTTGGTCGTGGTGGACACACTAAGGAACTCTTAAGTCGTGTACACAATAGTCATCTTTATGTGTTTGATCGTGATGAAGCCGCCATTGAGGTCGGTGAAAGTATTCAAAATAATGCCGATATTATCGGTGATAACTCATTAACTTTAATACGTGATAATTTTGAAAATATGCAAGAACGTTTGAACGAACTTGGTGTAGAAAAAGTCGATGGTGTTGTTTATGATTTAGGAGTTTCATCTCCTCAATTTGATGATGCTGTTCGTGGCTTTAGTTATAAAAAAGAAGCTCGCTTGGATATGCGGATGGATCAGAGACAAGATCTTGATGCCGAAAAAATCGTTAATGATTGGACGTACAGTGAATTAGTAGGTACTTTCTATAAATATAGTGATGAAAAATTTGCTAAACAAATTGCACGTTCCATTGAACGGACTCGAGAGGATCATCGTATAACCTCAACGTTGGAGTTGGCGGATATCATAAAAAACGCTATTCCCGCCGCCGCCAGAAGAACTGGTGGTCACCCAGCTAAACGAGTTTTCCAAGCAATTAGAATTGCTGTCAATGATGAATTAGGCTCCCTTGAGAGATCGCTTGCACAAGCAATTGACCTTCTAGCTCCTAAGGGCAGAATCAGCGTTATAACTTTTCAATCCAAAGAAGATCGTATTGTTAAACATATTTTTAAAGACAATTCCCATGTCGATTTACCAAGAGGACTTCCTGTTATTCCAGACGATATAAAACCCGTCTTGAAACAAATAACTCGCAAGCCCATATTGCCAAACACTGAAGAATTATCAGAAAATAATCGGGCACACAGTGCCAAATTACGTGTTGTTGAAAAGATATAATGGAGAATTAAGAATATGAGAGAAGATAGTACTGCTAGAAATTTACAAGAATATCAAACGGAGGCCCAGCCTGAACCGAGAGTTCAAGCAGAGCCAAAAACGCACAGCGTTGCCCTGTCCAAATTTGAGACTTTTTCAATTGTTGGCTTAGGCTTATTGACATTGGCCTTAATGATTGTATTAGTAAGCATTAAAGTTTCTATGACATCTTCTCAAAACACTTTAGATAGTCTAACAACACAAGTATCTAAAACAAATACAAGCAATGTTAATTTAAGACAAGAGATTTCTGAATTAACTAGTTTTGACCGTTTTTCTTCTTTTGCAAAAGAGCATAATTTGAAAATGAGTGACAACAACGTAAGGAATATTTCGAAATGAGCAAGTTCAGAAAATTATTTAAAAATAAGGCAAGGCGCAATCATTATATTGTTGGTATGGTCATTTTGATTGCGACTGCCTTTTCTTTTATCCTTTTTCTTCAAAGATTCGCGTATATTTCCATGAGTAAGCAATATGACGGCGTTAATCTGGAGCAGAGGACTAAGCAAAAATATGAACATGTAAATAAAGTTAATGCAAAACGTGGCGACATTATGGATGTCAATGGTGATATGATTGCCGGAGATTCTACGATTTATAATATTTATGCCATTGTTTCTAAAAAATCAAAAACTACGACTGGTAAGGCCGACTATGTTGTTGACCGGGAAAAAACGGCACGAATCTTGAGCAAATATTTACCGTTATCTGCCAAAGAATTGCGTAAATTTTTAACGCCAGAGAATAAGAAGCAGTATCAGGTGGAATTTGGACCTTCAGGACGAGGTCTGTCGATTGAAATCAAGCGAAAGATTGCTGCCCAGAAGTTACCGGGAATCCATTTTGTTGAGTTGCCTTCGAGATCTTATCCAAATGGTATTTTTGCCACTAATTTAGTTGGATTTACCAAGGCTGATGATGCCAATGATGCAAATAGTAATATCAGTGGCGTTATGGGTATAGAAAAATACTTCAACAAATTATTGGCTGGACGTGATGGTAAAAAGATCACCAAAGTTGATAACAGTGGTAATGAATTGCCAGATTCACAAGTGATTGAAAAGAGTTCTGCTGATGGATCAAATATTTATTTGACTCTCAACAGTAAGATCCAACAATATACTGAAATTTTGGCCCAAGATATTGATGAAAAGTATGCACCTAAGGGCTTACAGATTTTAGTTATGAATGCTAAAACTGGTGCCATTGAGGCTGCAACGCAACGACCAACCTTTAATCCCACAACGAAGAAGGGTTTGAATAATAGTTGGCGTGATACTTTAGTGGAAGATCAATTTGAACCAGGTTCAGTTATGAAAATTCTGACATTATCAGCTTCAATTGATTCTGGAAATTACAATCCAGATGAACTGTATAAATCTGGAACGGTCGAAGTTGGTGGTCGAACAATCGGTGATTGGAATACTGCTGGATGGGGTTATATCCCATTATCTGAGGCTTTCACAAGATCTTCTAACGTTGGTATGGTCAAATTAGAAGAACAGATGGGTTCTAAAACTTGGCTGGAGTACATGAAACGCTTCCATATCGGTGAAAAAACCGGAATTGATCTACCGGGTGAAGTTGCTGGAAATATTTCCTATGAACATGTCAGTGATCAGGCAATGACTTCCTTTGGACAAAGTGTCAATGTTAACACGATGCAAATGTTACAAGCTTTTTCAGCAATCGCTAATGGCGGTAAAATGATTAAGCCTCAGATCGTGCAAAAAGTTGTCAATCCAAATACAGGTAAAACAACTAAGAGTTTTAAACGTGAGGTTGTTAGCCAACCAATCAAGGCTAGCACGGCTAAGCAAGTTCAAAAGGCAATGCGTCAAGTCGTAACTAAAAATTATGGTACTGGTATGGTTTATAATGTGCCTGGAGTGAAGGTTGGAGTTAAAACCGGTACAGCACAAATTGCCTCTCCAGCTGGAGGTTATTTGACAGGTTCCAATAATTATATTTTTTCAGTGGTAGGTATGATCCCGTATGATGATCCGAATTACATCGTCTACGTGACTATGAAACAACCACAGAAAATGACTGAAGCCCCAGAAAAAATTCTATCTGAGGTTTTCAATCCGTTAGTTAAGAGACTAGTCAATCAAGGCAAGTCTCCTACTAAGTCCACTGAAGCTGGCAGTCAATATGTCAGCATTCCGAGTCTGTTAGATAAATCAACCAAGGATTCGCTCACCCAAATCAAAAATCTTAACCTACAGTCTGGCGTTATTGGTACCGGAAACAAAGTTGTTCAACAATTACCAGCTAGTGGTGAGAAGGTCATGCCTGATCAGAGAATCGTCTTGTTAACCAATGGTGCAATGACGATGCCTGATTTATCTGGTTGGTCCAAGAACGATGTTTTGAAGTTTGCTGAAATAACTGGTAAGCAAGTTACCACAAAAGGTGACGGATATGTCGTGAAACAATCGGTTGAGTCTGGTCAGGTGATAAATGGGAGTGGTAAAATTATAGTTACATTGAAAAATAAATAATTAAGGGGATTTTCATGGAATTTAGTCATATTGTTTTCGACATAATTAGCTCTTTCGCAATTGTGGCCATCTTTATGCCATTCTTAATTGGTTACTTGGTTGCGCACAAAGAGGGGCAGTCTATTAGAGAAGAAGGTCCGAAGTGGCACGAAAAGAAGTCAGGAACACCTACAATGGGTGGGTTGTTGATTATTGTCGCTACCTTGATTACTGACATCTGGGTCGGTATCTGGCAAGGTCAGCTGACGCATTCATTATTGATTACAACTTTTGTGATTGTTCTATACGGTTGCATTGGTTTCATTGATGATTTCATCAAAGTATTCAAAAAACGCAATCTGGGACTTCGTGCTTACCAAAAGGCACTTTTACAAATTATCGTTGGTATCATTTTCTTAGCTGTATATAATGGTGATCAACTTCCAATGAACTTCACGATTCCGGGAGTGTTATCTGTTAATTCTGTCGTGATTTTCGTACTATTCACTATTTTCTGGTTAGTTGGTTTTTCAAATGCAACTAACTTAACTGATGGTTTGGATGGCTTATTAGGTGGTTTAGGAACAATTTCATATGCAACTTACGGGATTATTTCTTTGAATCAAAATCGTTTTGACTTGGCTATCGTCTGTTTCTCAGTCGTTGGTGCCTTGTTAGCATTCTTGATTTTCAACCACAAACCAGCCAAGATTTTTATGGGTGATGTTGGTTCACTTGCACTTGGTGCAGGACTCGCAGCCATTTCAATCTTGCTTGGTCGTTATTGGTCATTATTATTGATTGGTTTAGTTTACGTAATTGAAACAATGAGTGTCATGCTACAAGTCTTTTCATTCAAAGTTTTCCATCGTCGTATTTTCAAGATGACACCAATTCATCATCATTTTGAAATGATGGGTTGGTCTGAATGGAGAATTGATATTGTCTTTTGGATCGTTGGTGCAATTTGTTCCGCAATTTATTTAATTTTATTCGTATAGGAAGTAAATGATAGCAATGAAAACAAAGAGTAATTATTCAAATAAAAAAATCTTAGTATTAGGATTAGCTAAAAGTGGTTTTGCTGTAGCCAAGTTATTAAACAAAATGGGTTCAGATGTGACTGTTGTTGATTCCAATCCTTTGGAAAAAAATACTGAAGCACAATCATTGATCGATGCCGGTTTTAAAGTTATTACCGGTAGCAACGATGCAAGTTTGATTGATGAGTCTTTTGACTATTTAGTGAAAAATCCAGGTATTTTTTATTCTAATGAATTGATTCAACAAGCTGAAAAGCTCAAGATTCCAGTCGTCACAGAGCCTGAAATTGCCTACAGTTACTCAGATGCTACAATGGTTGGCGTTACAGGAACTAACGGTAAGACAACTGTTACAACATTGATTCAGTTGATGCTGCAACATTCACCAAAATTTGAGCATTCATATTATGCTGGCAATATTGGTATTCCCATTTCTGATGTAATTCAAAAAGCAACCAAGAATGATGTCGTTGTAACGGAGCTATCAAGTTTCCAACTTCAAGGGACAATCGACTTACACCCTCACGTTGCTGTTTTGAATAATATTTATTCAACTCACTTGGATTTTCATGGGAATCGCGCTAACTATATTAAAGCTAAGATGCATATTACTAAGAATCAAACTGCGAATGATTACTTTGTTATCAATTACAATACCGAGGAATGGCGTGACTTGGCTAAACAGTCAAATGCTGAGATATTACCATTCTCAGACAACCAAGAATTACCAAAGGGTGCCTACGTTAAAGATGATGTTCTTTACTGTAATGGTGAAAGAATCATGACAGCCAATGAAATTAAAATCCCCGGTGAACATAATGTTCAAAACGCTTTAGCTGCAATTAGTGTTGCCAAATTATTCGACGTTAAGAATGAGGATATTATTGAAGTATTATCATCATTTAGAGGTGTCAAGCATAGAATCCAATATGTAGATACTTTCGGTGGACATAAATTCTATAATGATTCTAAGGCAACCAATGTCGAAGCAACAATTGTCGCATTAACTGCCTTCAAGACACCGATAACCTTAATTGCTGGTGGTCTTGATCGTGGTAATGGCTTTGATGAGTTGATTCCATCACTTAAGGGCAAGGTCAATAATTTAGTTGTTTATGGTCAAACTGCCGAAAAGGTAATTGAAACTGCCGAAAAAGCTGGAGTCGGTAACATCGTTAAAGTAGACAATTTGTCTGAAGCTGTTCCTGAAGCTTTCAAGCAAAGTGATGCTGGGGATGTTATTCTACTTTCACCAGCTGCTGCTAGTTGGGATCAATTCCATACCTTTGAAGAACGTGGCGATTTGTATATTCAAACGGTCGAGACACTAAAGGGAGAAGTTAAATAAATGACAAAAATGCGCATTATTGTTTCCGGTGGTGGTACCGGTGGACATATCTATCCCGCAATGGCTTTAATTAAGCGTCTCAAGGAACGAGACTTAATTGATGATGTTCTATACGTTGGAACAGAAAAGGGCTTAGAGAGCAAAATCGTCAAGAATGCTGGATTGAATTTTAAGACGATTGAAATTCAAGGTTTCAAACGTCGCTTGACGGTTGATAATGTAAAAACAGTCCGACTTTTTCTCTCAAGTATTCGTAAGTCACGTAAGATCATCAAAGAATTCAAACCAGATATCGTCGTTGGTACTGGAGGCTATGTATCAAGTGCCATCGTTTATGCTGCACATACAATGCATATTCCAACTGTTATTCATGAACAAAATACGATTGCCGGTGTGACAAATAAGTTCTTAGCTCGTTTTGTTGATAAAATTGCCATTGCATTTACTGAAGCAACGGACCAATTCAGTGAAAAAAAGAAAATTGTTTTCACAGGGAATCCTAGAGCTCAAGAAGTTGTCACGATTCAAAAGAATGATCGTTTGAAAGAATTCAATTTGGAAGCGGACAAGGACACTGTAATGATTTTTGGTGGTTCTCGTGGTGCAAAACCGATTAATCAAGCGACAATTGAAACGATGGACCGCTTTGTTAAGGCTGATTATCAAGTTTTGTTTGTTACCGGACGAGTACATTATGACAATGTGGTTAAATTAATTGATGAAAAGTATCTAAACAGTGCAAATATCTCCGTATTACCATATATTGATAATATGCCAGAAATTTTACCTGACATTAAGTTGATTGTTGGACGTAGTGGTGCCACAAGTATTGCCGAGATTACTGCATTAGGTATTCCAGCTATATTTGTACCAAGCCCATACGTAACGCATGATCACCAAACAAAGAACGCTATGTCAGTTTCTAAAGTTGGAGCAGCTAAATTGATTCCAGAGGCTGAACTTACAAGTGATACCTTGTATGAAGCGGTAAATGAAATTATGAGCGATAGTAAGGTTCAGTCAGAAATGTCTGAGAAATCTAAACAAATAGGTGTTCCTGATTCCGCTGATCGTTTGATAAAGGTATTAACTGAGTTGGTTAAGAAGTAGGGTTGTTTCCAACTCTGGAAACGGCGTATATAGATGCGAGGTTTAATCGTGCTAAGAAAAAGAATTAGAATAAGTAAAAATAGTATAATTATTATAATAGTTTTTGTTATCGTATTGATTGCTTATTTTGGTTCGTCATTGAGTAAAGTAAGAAATATCAATGTCAAAGGCGTTAATGATTTAGGTGCTCAACAAGTAATTGATGCTACTAAAATTGATGATAATTCCACACTTTTGAATGTTTTTTTGCATCATAAGACAATTGCCAAAGAAACGGAACAGAAACTTCCATCAATCAAATCTATCTCGTTTGGAACGCGAAATATGCGTGACTTAACTATTAAGGTTTCTGAACATCCAACACTTGGATTTATCAATAAGAATGGTGGCTATTATCGCATTATCAATAATGGTCAGGTCATCAATCAAAGGATGAGTTCTCCCATTGGTAACTATCCAACTTATAGTGGCTTTAGTGCCAGTAGGTTGAAGCAGATGTCGAAAATTTATGCCGAATTACCCAGTAACGTGAAGACAAACGTGTCTGAATTTTACAATGCTCCGACTAAATTGAATCCATATCGAATCAAAATTGATATGAATGATGGCAACAAAGTTATCGCTGATATGAGAACTGTTCGAACAAAATTGAAGTATTATCCAGGGATGGCTGCTCAGATGAAAAAGAAAGGCGTTATAGATTTGGAGATTGGAGCCTATTCTTATCCCTTTAAAGGTAAGAAATAGGTTTAATATAATCATATTTGTGTTAAAATTTTTTAGTGAATAGATTTTTTCTAGGTAAGGGAGGCTGCCACGATTAATGGACAATTCTGAATTTTTTGTAGGTCTTGATATTGGCACGAATTCAATTAAAGTAGTTGTTGCTGAGTCGTCTGATGACAGGTTAAGTATTGTTGGCGTCGGAAGTGAACGCTCTGAAGGTGTAAGCCGTGGCGTTATAGTCGATATAGACAAGGCGGCAAGTGCAATAAAACGTGCAATTAAGAAGGCCGAAACACAAGCAAATATTTCCATACGTGACGTTGTAGTCGGTATATCGGCTAACATGTTACAAATTGATAAGTGCCAGGGCATGATTGCCGTAGGTTCTCAATCAAAAGAAATCAATGAAAATGATGTCAGACAAGTTATGTTGGCAGCTATGGTTCAAAACTTACCTAGTGAAAGAGAAGTTGTTTCTCTAATACCTAAGCAATTTTCTGTCGATGGCTTCAATAACATTCGTGATCCACGAGGAATGATTGGCGTACGTTTAGAGATGTCAGGAGTTTTATATACGGCACCTAAAACAATTGTTCATAATACGAAGAAGGCCATCCAAAAAGCTGGCTTAAATATTATTCATAAAGTTATTTCTCCAATGGCATTAAGTCAAGTCGTTTTAAATGATGGCGAGAGTGATTTTGGTGCAGTAATTATTGATATGGGAGCTGGTCAAACGACTGCTTCTGTAGTGCATGATCACAATTTGAAATTATCAACTGTTGATTTCGAAGGTGGCGACTATGTCACACACGATATCTCGGTTGTTTTGAATACAACTGTTGAAAATGCTAATCAATTGAAACTATATTACGGTAATGCATCTGCTGACAAATCAGCAACTGACGAAAATATCAGTGTTGAAGTTGTTGGTAAGAATGATCCGACAATGATTTCAGAAGAATATTTATCTGAAATTATTGAAGCTCGACTCAATCAGATTTTTACTAGATTGCAAGCTCCACTTGAAGATGCAGGAGCCTTATCCTTACCAGGCGGAATTGTTTTGACGGGTGGGGTTGCTGCTACGCCAAATGTGGAAGACCTAGCTAAAAAGATTTTTGATGTCAAAGTTAGAAGCTATGTTCCAACACAGATGGGTATGCGTTATCCATCATATTCATTAGGACTTGGTTTAGTAACTTATGCTTCAAGATTAAATGATATTGGAGTGATTGCTGATAATGTTGTCAATGGCGCAACCATTGAACAAGGCAGTCGACCACAGCCTCAAGTTGCTTCTGAGCCTCAAAAGCAGCAGCAATTTGAGCAACCAGAACCAATGGACCAAACTCAAGAAGACCAACCAACAGAAGCTGAGACAAAGCCTGAAAAAGGTAAAAAAATGTCGAAATTCAAGGATTTCTGGAGTAAATTTTTTGATTAATAATAATAATAAATGATTTAATTAGGAGGAACTCCTTAATGGAATATACTTTAGACTCTACCCAAAATAAGGGAGCGGTAATCAAAGTTATCGGTGTCGGTGGTGCTGGTGGCAACGCCGTCAATCGAATGGTAGAAGCAGGAATCAAAGGTGTACAGTTTATTGCTGCTAATACTGATGTTCAGGCTCTAGAAAACTCAAATGCTGAAACAAAAATTCAGTTAGGACCTAAATTGACACGTGGTTTAGGTGCCGGTTCAAATCCAGAGGTTGGACAAAAAGCTGCTCAAGAAAGTGAAGAAGCCATTAAAGAAGCCCTTGAAGGCGCTGATATGATCTTCGTAACTGCCGGAATGGGTGGTGGTACTGGTACAGGTGCTGCTCCTATCGTTGCTAACATCGCTAAAGAAAGTGGTGCTTTAACAGTTGGTGTTGTGACACGTCCCTTTGCTTTTGAAGGTTCAAAACGTTCACGCTTTGCTGCTGATGGTATTACTGAACTTAAAAAAGATGTTGATACATTAGTTTTGATTTCTAACAGCAAATTGCTAGAAATTGTTGATAAGAAAACACCTATGAGCGAAGCATTTAGTATTGCTGATGATGTTTTACGTCAGGGTGTACAAAGTATTTCTGATTTGATCACATCACCTGGTTTTGTTAATTTGGACTTTGCTGATGTTAAGACTGTTATGTCAGATCAAGGTTCAGCTCTTATGGGTATTGGTCAAGCTAACGGTGAAAATAGAATTACTGAAGCTACTAAGAAGGCTATCTCATCACCATTGCTTGAAGTTTCAATCGACGGTGCTAAACAAGTTCTTCTTAATATTACTGGTGGACCAGACTTATCACTATTTGAAGCACAAGATGCAGCGCAAATTGTTTCCGAACAAGCTACATCAGATGTTAATATTATCTTTGGTACTTCAATTGACGATACATTAGGTGACCAAGTTAAGGTTACTGTTATTGCAACTGGCGTTGAAACCGAAGAAAGCAAGAAGAGAGAACCATCAAGACGTCCTTTAAACAATCCTCGTGCAACATTAGATAACAAGAATAAAGCTGACAATGATAGTAATAACAGTCAACCAACTTCTGCTACACAAAAACCATCTAATGATCCATTGGCTGCTTGGGACATCAATCGTGATGCTGCTAAACAAAACAATGTTTCTGGTGAAAAAGGCGATTTTGAAATCTTCCAAAAGCCTGAAACAATTGATTTGAGCGATGACGACGATGATTCAACACCTCCAATTTTTAAACGTCGTAACAATAAATAAAAGGAGATTTTCTTATGGCATTTGCAAAATTAGGCAGTTTTTTTGGTATTAATGACGACGATGAGTTTGACGAAAAACAAGTCGACAATCAAAATACTGAACAGCCTAAATCAAATTATTCGAAAAACGAAAAGGTAGTATCAATGAGTACAGCCAGTGAAGCAAGAGCAAAAGGTAATAGTAAAATTGCAATTTATCAACCAAGAGTTTACTCAGATGCAAAAGTTATTGCCAAACAACTTTTGAATAACAAAGCGGTAATCGTTAATTTTAATAATGTCAATGATGAACAATCAAAGAGAATCGTAGACTTTTTAACAGGTACTATCTTTGCCTTAAATGGTGAAATTAAACGTGTTGGAGAAAAAATCTTTCTTTGTACACCACCTAAGTTTGAAATCGATGGAAGCTTAACAGATATAAACGAATAAAGTCGAGGAAAGATATGGATCAAATTTTAAGTGGATTGCCATTTGTCGTTAGTATGGCTTTCCAACTGTATGAATTCATAATTTTTGTATATTGCTTGTTGTCATTTGTACCATCAATATACAATTCTGCATTTGGAAGGTTTATCGTAGCAATGGTAAATCCATTCTTAAATTTAATTAAAAAAGTCATACCAACAAGTATAGGCTTTCTTGATTTTTCTCCAATAATTGCACTTATACTAATTCAATTATTGCAGAAAGCGATATTCTTAATAATCTAAAAATATGGATGATAAAAAAACAATCATTGGTGGAGGCTTTTTCCGCCCAGAAGAGAAAACGTTCATTGATAAAATAAGCGGTATATTATTAAAAGCTCAAACAATGTACACTCCACAGCTCACTGATTTTTTGAATCTACGTGAACAAACGATTTTAGATAATCTGATTAATAAATATGATGGATTATACGTACATTACTTTGGCGGTTATGAGAACGCGGAACGTGTCAGGGGAATAATTGCTCCTGACTATTTTGTGCCCAAAGATTCTGACTATGAGATTGCAATGTACGAGATTCGTTATCCGGAAAAATTTGCTAATTTGCATCATGGCCAAATACTAGGTTCCTTAACTGGATCAGGCGTTGAACGTGATCGTTTTGGAGATATTATTACCGATGGCGAGAATTGGCAATTTTTTGTATTTAATTCGATGAGTGATTACATTGAAGATCAGGTTAAAAAAATTGGACCATATAAGATTCATCTAATCGAAAAGAGTTTCAATGAATTGCTTTTACCAAAAGATGAATCAGCAGATGAGACGATTACTATTCAATCTTTACGATTGGACACAATTATCGCTGATGTTTATGATTTGTCACGACAAAATGCTAAATCCTTAGTCGATCATGGCAAAGTTCAAATTAATTGGGTTGTGAATAAGAATGCTAGCTCATTTATTACAATTACTGATACACTGAGTGTCAGAGGCTTTGGCCGAATAAGAGTTAATGATATTATGGGCAGATCGAGGAATAATAAATATCTTCTTTCGGTTAACATCATTAAGAAATAGTAGGGGGCGTGAAGTTATGGTATTATCACCAGTAGAAATACATGATAAAGAATTTGATAGTAAATTTCGAGGCTATGACCGCGACCAAGTTAACAGCTTTTTGAAACAAGCATCTCAAGACTATAATTTAGCTTTGCAAAAAAATGCGCAATTAGAAAAAGAAATCAAAGAAACATCTGAACAATTGAAGTATTTTACTGATATGAAGGATGCTTTGAATCAATCAATTTTAGTTGCTCAAGAAGCGGCTGAGAAAGTTAAAAACGAATCCGAACAAGAAGCTCAAATAATTGTCGAGGAATCACAGAAAAAAGCTCGAGACTTATTGAATCAATCTACTGAAAAATCGAATCAAATTTTGCAAGATGCATCTGAAAGAGCTCGTCAGGTTACAATTGAAACAGATAATCTGAAACGGAGTGTAAATACATTCAGACAAGGTTTGCAAGGTATGTTGAAGCAACAGTTGGATATGGTTGACAGTCCAGAATGGTCCAAACTTAATGACAGTACATCTACTGACAAACTTAAACATGAAGTTGGCGACCAACAGCGACCAGATACGAACCAGAATTATCAAACTGACCAAGCAAATAATCAACAAGATTATGAAAATGACCAAAATTCGGTTTTCAATTCCGAGCAAATGAATTATAATGACAATATTCAGGAAAACCAACCGGACGAATCGTATACGATTAGCCATCAACAAAATGAACCAACGTTCAATTTTAAAGATGACGCCGACGCGGATTCTAAGAAGCAATAAGAGATTAAGTGCCATGAAGAGAATTTTTTCAGCGAGCTAGTGTTGGTGTGAGACTAGTAAAAATTATTTTTGGTATATCGACTCTTAAACAATTTATTTAATTTACCAATAGGTGGTATAGCGAGAACTCGTCCTAGAAATTGGATGGGTTCTTTTTATTTTAGAAGGGGTGAAAGAATGCGAGTAAAAGATACTTTAAATTTAGGCAAAACTAAGTTTCCAATGCGTGGTAGTTTGCCAACTAAAGAAGCAGAGTGGCAACAAGCATGGGAAGAAAACAAACTTTATGAACGTCGTCAAAAATTAAATGAGGGTAAACCAACCTTTGAACTATTAGATGGGCCCCCATTTGCTAATGGTGATATCCACATGGGACACGCTTTGAACAAGATCTCAAAAGATATTATCGTTCGTTACAAGTCAATGGATGGCTATCGTGCACCATATGTACCAGGATGGGATACTCATGGGCTTCCAATCGAACAACAACTTGCTAAAAAAGGTGTTAAACGTAAGGAAATGAGCTTGTCAGACTATCGTAAGATGTGTTTCGACTTTGCTCAAGGTGAAATCAAGAAACAAATGGCTGGATTCAAACGTCTCGGAATTTCCGCTGACTGGGATCACCCATACATTACTTACCAACCAGAATTTGAAAAGGCCGAAGTTGAAGTTTTCGGTGAAATGGTTGATAAAGGCTATATCTACCGTGGTAAGAAGCCAGTTTACTGGTCACCATCTTCAGAATCAACACTTGCTGAAGCCGAAGTCGAATATAAAGATATCAAGTCACCATCAATTTTTGTTGCTTTCAAAGTTCGTGATGGTAAAGGTGTAATTGATCAAGATGCTTCATTTATTATTTGGACAACAACTCCTTGGACAATGCCTTCTAACAAAGCCATTTGTGTAAACCCTAAGTTTATCTATGCTGAAGTTAATGCTGATGGTAAGAAGTATGTTGTCGCTCAAGAACGTTTGCAATTTGTACAAGAACAATTGGGCTGGGAAAATGTTGAGGTTCTTAAGACCGTTCAAGGACGTGATCTTGAAGGACTTACAGCAACACATCCATTCTACGATCAAGAATCTCCTTTAATTCTTGGTAATCACGTAACACTCGACGATGGTACTGGTTTAGTTCATACCGCTCCAGGTTTTGGTGCTGATGACTTTGTTGTTGGTATGAAATATAAGTTACCAGTATTCTCACCAATTGATGCTCAAGGTCGATTTACTGATGAAGTACCTGAATACGAAGGCGTCTTCTACGATGATGCTAATAAGTTGATTGCTGACAGAATGAAGGAAAATGGTTCATTATTGAAACTAAGTTTCTTCACTCACAGTTACCCACATGATTGGCGTACAAAGAAACCAGTTATTTTCCGTGCTACACCACAATGGTTTGCATCAATCGACAAATTCAGACAACAAATTCTTGATGAAATTGATAAAATTGAATTTATGCCTGACTGGGGTAAAACACGTCTCTATAACATGATTCGTGACCGTGGCGACTGGGTTATCTCAAGACAACGTGCTTGGGGTGTTCCACTACCAATTTTCTATGCTGAAAATGGCGATCCAATCATGACAAAAGAAACAATTGACCATGTTGCCGACTTGTTTGGTAAATATGGTTCAAATGTTTGGGCTGAACGTGAGGCTAAGGATCTTCTACCAGAAGGCTTTACATATCCAGGAAGTCCTAATGGTGAATTTACTAAGGAAACTGATATTTTGGATGTTTGGTTTGACTCCGGAACAGCACATTCAGGTGTTGCTAGAACCCGTGATAACTTAGTATTCCCAGCTGATTTGATTCTTGAAGGTTCTGACCAATATCGTGGTTGGTTCAACTCAATGCTTGTAACTTCTGTTGCTGCATATGGTGTTGCTCCTTACAAGGCTATCCTTTCACAAGGATTCACGCTTGATAAAAAGGGCGTTAAGATGAGTAAATCACTTGGTAATGTTATTGCTCCTAGTGATATCGAAAGACAATTTGGTGCTGAAATTATTCGTCTCTGGGTTGCTTCAGTTGATGCAAGCTCTGATGTTTCCGTAACAGTTGACTCATTTAAACAAGTTTCTGAAACATACCGTAAGATTAGAAATACTATCAGATTTATGTTAGCTAACACAACAGACTTTGATCCTAAGGCAAATGCTGTTAATTACGATGATCTTCGTCCAGAAGATAAGTACATCACAGTTAAACTAAACGATTTAGTTAAGGATGTACTTGCTGACTATGACAAGTATGATTTTGCAGATGTTGCTAAGTCTGTTGTAAGTTTTATTGTTAATGAAATGTCGACATTCTACTTGGACTTTGCTAAAGATGTTGTTTATATCGATGCTGAGGATTCACATTCTCGTCGTTCAATGCAAACAGTTATCTACGATGTTGTAGTTAAATTAGCTAAGTTGTTGACACCAATCTTGCCTCATACAATGGAACAAGTTTGGGAATATGTTAAAGAACCAGAAGATTTCATTCAATTGACAGAAATGCCTAAGGTTGAAGAAATTTCTGATCAAGCTGAAATTGAAAAAGATTGGGCAGTCTTCATGGACTTTAGAGATAACGTCTTGAAGTCACTCGAAGTTGCTCGTACCAACAAATTGATTGGTAAGTCACTCGAAGCTAAAGTTACGGTTAAACCAAGTGCTGAATTGAAAGCTGTACTTGATAAAATCGACAGCAACTTCGGTCAATTATTGATTGTTTCACAATTTGAGTTGACTGATTCAGACGTAGCAGATGCTGACAAGTACGAATTAGCTGATGTTCTTGTTGAAAAAGCAGCTGGCGATGTTTGTCAAAGATGTCGAATGATCAAGACAGATGTTGGTAGTGATGAAAATTATCCAACATTCTGTGCTAGATGTGCTAAAATTGTTGCTAAGGAATATCCCGAAACAATGACGGATGGCTTTGATGAATAGGATAGGTGACTAAATGTTTACCGGAAAAATTATAAGATTTAATAATGATCGTGGCTTTGGTTTCATCAATAACGATGGTGAAGATATTTTCTTCTTTGCTGACTCAGTTCTTAACCGTGATGATTACTATATCAAAAATGGCTTGACAGTTAAGTATGAAGTTGCGCCTGGTTATAAAGGACCACAAGCTGTAAATATTAGTATTGAAGATGAAGAAGAAAGTGCTGAATAGTGCTTTCTTTTTTTTGTATTGAAGGATGCCGCCTCCGGGCGTGAGAAATGGAGTCTGCTGTGTGGACCGGCTCGAGCCAAGGTCTCGACCCTCGATTTTGAGCCGAAAACCGCGTCTCAAAATACGTCCTGTGGTGTAAGAACGGAAAATCGCCGTCCTAACACCACTACCACTGCGGACTCCATTTCTCACGCCCGGAGGCTCGGGATTTCTTTGAATTTAAATCGTATTCTGGTATGTTTAAATATGATTAGTATCCTTGTATTACAAATGTTTAAATAATTAAATTTAAGAAATACAAAGTGTTTCAAATTCGCCGGTAAAAAAGATTTAAATAAGCTGTATATAAAAGAATTTGAAAGTTTCACATTCAGTGTAATAGCGATTAATTAGTCGGAAGAGCTGAGAAATATTTGTGGGCAGTGGAAGTGGTGTTATGGCTTTAGCCATTACACCACCGGGCGTGTTTGGAGACTTACCGGTTTGTGGTAAGTCTTCAAACCGAGGTTCGAGGCCGATTCTCAGGCTCGGACCGGTCCGCACAGCCAGTGAATATTTCTCTGCTCTGGAGACGGCATATTTAATTGCTAACCGGAGTTGACACCTTGTAGTTAATTCAATATCTGGTAAAATATTTGCATTGGTTCAATTTTGATAATCTCAAGTAAGAAGGTCAAATAATGGAAAAAGAAGACTCAAGATACTACGAAGAAATTGTTGCCCAAAAGAGAATGTTTGGCGGTAAAATTATCGACGTTGATGTCGAACAAGTGATTTTACCCAATGGAATCCCTGACATCCGGGAAGTCGTTAAACACCATGGTGCAGTTGCTATTATTCCCTTTACTGAAGATAACAGGATGATTTTTGTTAGACAATGGCGGACTCCACTTGAACAAGAAACGTTGGAAATTCCAGCTGGTAAAATTGATCTTGATGAAGGTAGCGATTTAAAAGAAGTTGCCTTGCGTGAAATGGATGAAGAACTTGGTATGACGACTGATAAATTGGAAAAGGTCACAACTTTCTTTGCTAGCCCAGGTTATTCCAATGAAAAATTGACTGTCTTTAAGGCAACTGATTTAAAAGAAGTTGAATTCAAACGTCCACTTGATCCGGATGAATTCTTAAATGTTGAAAAATTAACACTGGATGAAGCAAAGTTCCAAATTCAAGCTGGTGTAATTTGTGATTCAAAGAGTATTTATGCCATTACTTATTGGGAATTGCTTCAAGCTAGGGCAAAATAATGTTCTCAAAATTAAAAGATTTTTATAATTCAAAAGTTAAATCAACTCAGCAACCACAGACTGTCGTTCGTGCTGATCAAGTCGAGGCTCAGCAACAAAAAATTCGTGAGCAAGAACGTCGCCGTGCTGAAGAAGAATATAAACAGCAACATCCGGAACAAATAATTCAAGAAAATTTATCAACTTTTGAAGATAAGACAAATAAATTGAAAAAAAAGCTAAATATTGCCATCATTACAGTATTCGGCTTAATTGTTCTAGTATTTTTAATATTATTTTTTATTTAAGGGGTAAAGTATGAAAATTGGCGTAATCGTTCCTATGGAAGAAGAAATTAAATTAATGAAAGAATCACTGACTGATGTTAAAAAAGAATCAGTTGCTGGTGTTGATATCACTATTGGTAAGTATAAGAATCATGAAGTTTACTTAGCACAAAGTGGAATTGGTAAAGTTCAAGCAGGAATCACTGCTACGCTTATTAATGATCGTTATCAACCAGATTTTGTCGTTAATACTGGTTCAGCTGGTGGAATCGGAACTGGCTTACATATCGGAGATGTTGTTATTTCTGATAAGATGGCTTATCACGATGTTGACGCTACAGGTTTTGGTTACAAGATTGGTCAACTTCCACAACAAGAGCTTTATTTTCAGGCTGACCCTGATTATGTTAAGGCGATTGCTGCCGCCGCAAAAAGAACTGGTTTGACTTCTCGAGTAGGTTTAATTGTTACCGGAGACCAATTCGTTGACTCTAAAGAAAAAATTGCTACAATTAAAAAGTCGTTCCCAGATGCATTAGCAGCTGAGATGGAGGGTGCAGCTGTGGCTCAAGTCTGCAACCAATTCCACACGCCATTCGTTGTCATTCGTTCAATGAGTGATGTTGGGGACGAAAATGCTAGTGTCAATTTTGACGAATTTGTTTTACAAGCCGGACGCAAATCAGTAACTATGTTACTGAACTTTTTAGACCAAGAATAGAGGGGATTTATTGTGGCATTTATTTATTTAGATAATGCTGCCACGACACCGATGGCTACACCTGTAGTCGATGTGATTAACGATCAGATGACCAATAATTTTGGTAACGCTTCTGCTACCAATCTGTTTGGACGTCGTGCTCGCAAAGTCCTAGACGAAAGTCGCCATACGATTGCTCAAAGTATCAATGCCAAAGACTCAGAAATTGTCTTTACAAGTGGTGGTACTGAAAGTGATAATACTGCGGTGATTGAAACAGCATTATCTAGACAAAAGTTAGGTAAACATATCATTACAACTGCTATTGAGCACGAGGCTATCCTCAAACCTTTAGCATATCTCGAAACGTTAGGATTTGAAGTAACTTACTTGAAACCAAATGTTCGTGGAGAAGTGACTGCCGAACAAGTTAAAGACGCCCTCAGGGATGATACTATTTTAGTATCAATCATGTATGGCAATAACGAAGTCGGTTCCATGAATCCCATTAAAGAGATTGGGGAAGTTCTAAAAGATCATCAAGCATTTTTCCACACCGATGCTGTTCAAGCTTATGGAATGGAAGATATTGATGTCAAAAAAGAACACATCGATATGTTATCAACTTCAGCTCATAAAATTAATGGGCCTAAATTTATCGGTTTTCTTTATATCAATGATGATATTCATATTCCATCATTTATTAAAGGAGGCGACCAAGAAACCAAACGACGTGCGGGAACTGAAAA
This sequence comes from Companilactobacillus huachuanensis, assembly GCF_005404815.1. Lineage (GTDB taxonomy): Bacteria > Bacillota > Bacilli > Lactobacillales > Lactobacillaceae > Companilactobacillus > Companilactobacillus huachuanensis. The sequence continues at coordinate 202,266 of NZ_BJDF01000002.1, read as the reverse complement.
TGTTCCTGGTATCGCTGGGTTTGCTAAAGCCGTCGAACTGATTACTCCGGAAGAAAAACAAGCTAGACAAGCACGTTATTTTGGCTTTAAACAAACAATTCAAGAAATTTTAAAAGAAAATAATATTAAATTTGAGATCAATGGACCAACTGATAATCACGCCTTGAATCATGTGATGAATTTGTATTTTCCAGGAGTTGATCGTGGCGTTTTGTTGACTAGATTAGACTTAGAAGGATTTGCAATCTCTGGTGGGTCTGCATGTACTGCCGGTAGTTTGGAACCTTCACATGTCTTAATTGCCATGTTTGGTGAAGATAGTTCCAAGATTCAAGACTCTGTTAGAATCAGTTTTGGAAAAGATAATACTGAAAGTGAAGTCGTTAAATTTACTAATAAACTAATTGAGATAGTTTCAGACTTGACTAATTAGTGAATTTTATTCAAACTTATAATTAAGACAAAATCTTTATGGGGGATGAATAAAATGGATAAACGACAAGCTCAAGTACAAGGGGACCAGGAAGTTTATGAACTAAGCCCTGAAGTAAAAAAATATTCACTTGTTGATGCAGGTTTCATGGAATCAAATAAAGGTAGTTTCAAATTGGTACATCCGATTAATGGATCGTCACCATATGAAGCCAGATATTTTTTGCGTGCAACCGTTGACAAGAGTTTAGATAGTTTAAAATTAACAATCACTGATAAGTCAGGATTGCACAATATCAATATGTTTAAGATCAAGGACACTGAAGCAGAAGTAAGTGACTACCGATACTTAATGAACTTTTTAAAAGAAAAAAATGTATTAGTTAAATAAATGAGGTTTTGAAATGGATAATAAGAAGAAGCGTGTTGTAGTAGGTATGAGTGGTGGCGTTGATTCGTCAGTTAGTGCACTTCTTTTGAAACAACAAGGCTATGAGGTTATCGGAGTATTTATGAAGAACTGGGATGATACAGATGATTCCGGTGTATGTACTTCGACAGAGGATTATGAAGATGTTGCTAAGGTCGCCAACAAGATTGGTATTCCTTATTACTCAGTTAACTTTGAGAAGGAGTATTGGGACCGTGTGTTCGAATATTTCTTGGATGAGTATCGTAAGGGTAGAACTCCAAATCCTGATGTTATGTGTAACAAAGAGGTTAAGTTCAAGGCATTTCTTGACTATGCCAACAAGTTAAACGCTGATTACATTGCAATGGGTCACTATGCTCAAAGTTTCCGTGATGATAATGGTGTAGTTCACTTGTTACGTGGTGGCGATGCTAACAAGGATCAGACATACTTTTTGAGTACTGTTCAACAAGATCAGTTACAAAAGGCATTGTTCCCAATCGGTGGTATGCAAAAGTCAGAGGTTCGTCGTATTGCTGAAGAGGCTGGCCTTGCTACTGCTAAGAAGAAGGACTCAACCGGTGTATGTTTCATCGGAGAGAGAAACTTCCGTAAGTTCCTAAGCGAATTCTTGCCTGCTCAGGGTGGCACTATGATGACACCTGATGGTGAGGTTAAGGGTAAGCATGCTGGTTTGATGTATTACACAATTGGTCAAAGACAGGGTCTTGGAATTGGTGGAAATGGTAAGTCAAACGAGCCTTGGTTCGTAGTAGGTAAGGATATGTCAAAGAACATTCTTTACGTTGACCAAGGATACGATAACCCAGCCTTGTATGCTGATCATTTGGATGCCTCAGACCTATCATTTATCACAGGACAAGGTTATGGCGAGACATTCCATGCCACAGCTAAGTTTAGATATCGTCAACAAGATACCGGCGTAACCGTTCACATGTTAGGCGATGGTAAGGTTAATGTTGAGTTTGATAATCCAGTACGCGCTATTACACCAGGACAAGAAGTTGTCTTCTATGATGGTGAAGAGTGTCTAGGTGGAGCTACTATTGATGCTGCTTATATGGCAGAGAAGAAGTTACAATATATCTAGAGAGCGAAGATGGGGCGCTAAGCTCCCGAGCATTTTCGTAACTAGATGAAGTGCACGCGGTACTTTTCGGGCAATTTATCTAGTTATGAAAGGCGGAAGGAGTTGTCCCATCGTAGCTCGTTTTGAAGTCACTACCTAAAATAAGATTTTTAAAAAGAAATAAACTAAACAGGTCTAACTAAAATTTTCTACAATTTTGGTTAGACCTGTTTTTATATCACAAAATTAATCTAACATTGCCAATGACTTTATGAGTATTACTGAGATTGAACGATAAGAATTAAAAAAGCAGATGCGATAGATTAAGGAAACATCGTCTTAATTGTCGTTACATTCTGGAATGTTTACAGTAGCCTTGAAAAAAATCACCAAAAAATCCATAATTGTACTTAACTAACTTGGTAAGGTGAGAAAAAATGGAATTGTATTTTGTCAGACATGGAAAGACCGAATGGAACTTAGAAGGAAAATATCAAGGTGGACATGGTGATTCGCCATTGTTGCCAGAAAGTTTACATGATATCAGTCTGTTAGCAAAAAGACTTGAAGATACAGCAATCGATCACATGTATGCCAGTCCATTACCACGTGCTAAAAAAACAGCTGAAACCTTGATCAAGGATTTGAAACGACAAATTCCTTTATCAATCGTGCGCGATCTACGTGAATTTGACTTGGGCATTATGGAAGGACGTAAGTTCTCTGAGTTGGAAAATGAAATACCTGAAGTGATATATGCATTCAGACATCAACCTGCAGAGTATGATTATGATTTGATCAGGGGTGAATCATTTGAAAAGGTTGCTGCAAGAACGACTGATGCAGTTAAGAGGATTGTTGCCGAAAACAAACCTGATGCTAATGTGGTAATTGTCAGTCATGGTGCGGCATTGGTAACGATGATTCAATCACTGTTAGGAACGAAAGTCGCTGATATTAGAAAAAATGGTGGACTCTCGAATACTAGTTTGACTCACCTGCGTTTTGAAAATGGTGAATTTAAATTAATTAAATGGAATGAAACGGGATATCTGGGCAAGAAATTAGAAAGTTCAGATACTATTTGAGGTTTTTATGAACAAAGAAGCAGAAGAATTATTTAATCAGGGCGACAAAGAACAAGCAATCAAATTAGTCGTTGCTGATTTGAATCAAGATCCAAAGCAATTACCCAAGATTTTACAATTATCGACTTATCTAGTTGAAGCTGGCGACTTGGAACAGGCCGAAGAGTTGTTAGCTCGCTCTTTAGAAATGTATAAGGATAATCAGGATTTACTCTATAATTTGGGGAACGTGTATTATTTGGCTGATAAATTCGATAAGGCCAATGATATTTTCCAAAATTTGGTCAATGATGATTACGCATTTGAAGCTTATTTCATGATGGCTAAAACATTGGATCAACAAGGTAAGCGTCAATTAGCAATCATGTATGCTTTGACTGCGGTTGAAAAATCACCAGAGGATTTACAAGCCAATGAGTTATTAGCTGATTTACTGCTTGCTAACGGCAATTTTGGTGAGTCCTTGGGATTTTACAAGACAGCCAGTAAAATCCAACCACAGGCCAAATATTACTTTAATATGGCATTGTGTGCGATGAACCTGCATGAGGATTATCAAAACTACTTGGATCAGTCTAAAAAAATTGATGAAAAGTATTATTTGAAGAATGAAAAGAAACTAGCTGAGTTACAAAAATTTATCAAACAAGGAGATAGCAATGACAGAAAGTAACGAGAAACCATATTTCTTGGGTACTGTCAAAGCCATCTTTTTTGAAAACCCCGAAAATCTCTATAAGATCTTTACGATTAAAGTTAAAAAAACTAATACCGGCTGGGATGGTGGCGATATTGTCGTTACCGGTAGTTTTGGCGAAATTGTTGAGGAAGAAGAATATCGTTTTGAAGGTGAAATCGTCGATCACCCGAAATATGGTCAGCAATTTAAAGCAACGACTTATAAGCGTAGTCGTCCTAATGGTCGCAAACAATTAGTAGCTTTCTTTTCGAGTGAAGAGTTTCCTGGTATTGGAAAGAAAAAAGCGGAGAAGATTGTTGATACATTAGGTGAAGATGCAATCGACAAGATTTTACAGGATCCACATGCCTTGGATTTTCTAAAACTTGGTGAAGAGAAGACTCAGAATATTGTGGAACAAATTTCTAACAATCATCAGACGGAACAAGTTTTGTATCAGTTGAATAACTATGGATTCGGTCCAACATTGAGCGCAAGAATTTTTCAAAGGTATGGTGTACAGACACTTGATAAATTGAATGAAGATCCGTATCAGTTAGTAATCGATGTTAAAGGTGTTGGTTTTAAACGTGCGGATGAGCTGGCCAAGCGTATAGGTATTACAGGCGATGACCCTAGACGTATCAAAGGTGCTTTGATTCAGATGGTCACATTAATTGTCAATGAAACAGGTGACACATATGTTGATGGTCAGGAATTGATCCGTCGTGTTGGCAGTATCTTGCGAGCTAACTCAACCGATGATCTGCAACAAAAATTAGTGGATGGATTACGTAATTTAGTTAAAGACGGCGTATTAGTAGTCGAAGATGGTAACGTTTATGAAAAGGATTTGGCTGACAGTGAGTGGTCAATTGCCCAATCATTGAAGATGATCACGGATAGTTTCAAAGGCGTGGCTTGGAAAAAGAAAGACATGAGGACGGAATTACGCCAGATTGAGTCGGATTTCAACGTTAAATATGATGATTCACAAGAAAAGGCAATCGAACAATCTTTGACTGCTCCAATCTTTCTACTGACTGGGGGCCCCGGAACAGGTAAAACAACTATCATTAATGCCATTGTGGCGGCCTATGCGAAATTAAATGACATGCCACTTGAACCAGAGTCTAAGGAATATGCAATTGCACTAGCTGCCCCTACAGGACGAGCAGCCAAACATATGGGTGAATCAACCGGTTTACCAGCGATGACGATTCACCGTTTGTTAGGACTGACTGGCACAGAAGATGATGAATTTGCAGAGCCAAGTTTGGATTGTAAATTATTGATCATTGATGAAATGTCGATGGTTGATACGAAATTATTTAAAGTGTTAATTTCTGCCGTTCAACCGGGAACACAAATTGTTTTAGTAGGTGACCGTGATCAGTTGCCATCAGTTGGGGCCGGTCAGGTCTTTGCTGATTTGATCAATAGTGAAGTTTTTCCCACAATGATTTTGAAAAATATTCATCGACAGGATGAGGATTCAACGATTATTCAATTAGCTCATGATATCAATGAAGGTGTAATTGTCGACGGTATCTTTGAAAATCGAGCTGATAGAAGTTTTATCAATTGCAATAGTCGAGATGTTCCCAATGTTTTATCACAAATTATTAGTAAGTCTGGTGATCGTGGCTTTGATATTGCGGATGTTCAAGTTTTGGCACCAATGTATCGTGGGACGGCCGGTATCGATAATCTTAATTATGTGATTCAAAATGTTGTTAATCCGATGACGCCTCAGCGTAAAGAAGTTTCTATGGGAAATATTAAATATCGTATCAAGGATAAAGTTGTTTATTTGGTCAATACGCCAGAAGATAATGTTTTCAATGGTGAAATAGGTCAGATTATTGGGATTATTTTGGCAAAAGAAAATACCGACAAGGTTGATAAATTAGTTATCAACTTCGACGGCAATGAAGTTACTCTGGATCGTAAGGATTGGCTCAATATTACTTTGGCATACTGTACTTCAATTCATAAATCACAAGGCTCTGAATTTGAAATGGTTATTTTGCCACTGGTTAATGAAGAATCACGGATGTTACGTCGTAATTTGTTGTATACTGCAGTTACACGAGCTAAGCGTCTATTGATCATGGTCGGTGATCGCAGTGCTTTTGAACGTTCAATTAGAGATCAGTCGAGTGAACGTCAGACAACTTTGAAGGAACGAATTTTTACCAGCTTTAAGATTAAGCAACCGGATTCAGAGACACCAGATGAGGATGTTGAATCAGATGAAACCACTGAGCCAAAGGATTATCGTTTGACACTTGATATGGTGATGAACAATGCTATCGATCCAATGATTGGGATGGATAGTGTTATTCCAACTGACTTTATGAAACATGGTGAAGAGGTCAAGAAATAAAAATCAATTTAACTAATGTTTGAAATTTAGGTTAAGTATTCTCTTACGATTTATTATAACTAAAGGTTGAAAGTTTAGTTAAGTATGCCGTTTCCAGATCTGAGAGTATTCAATTGCTGCGCGGAACGGCCCGAGCCAAAATGCGGTCTCGGACCTCGGTTGAAGCCTCGCAAAACCCGCGAGTCTCCAACACGCCCGGTGGTGTAATTGCTGAAGCAATAACGCCACTTTCGCTGCAAATGAATACTCTCAGATCTTCCAGCTAGTTTATTTTAATAGCCGGAACAAATAAAACGAAAATTCCTAATTATTTAAATAAATTAACTCTAGGTCTGTAATAACAGCGACTACATTAATTTTTTACCTTTCAACCTTTAGTTATTATAATCAAAAAATCAAATTTTTTCTTTTGTAATTAATATTTTTAGAGTATTATTTAAATGATAAAAAACGTTAGGAAAAGTTATTATGCAAAACCTTAGTTATACAAATATTGTTTTAGCACTGTTGATTTTGTATGTGGTAATCAAGCGTCAATTGGAACCACGAACGGTTAAATTTAAACCAGAATTTTTTATTGTTGTGATATTGTTTGGAATCGCGTCAATCGGTGATGCAGTTAGTAAGCAACACATGAATCTTTCACAAAATAGGATAATTATTTTTGGAGTTCTTAGTCTAGTTAGTGCTGCCGTTTTCGCTATCCTGCGAGCATTCACTTACAAGTATTGGCTTGATGATAAAGGTCTAGTTATGCGCGAAGGTAATTGGTTAACCATCGTTTGGTGGGTTATAGGTATTGGAATGCATATGGCTGTTGATCGAATTTGGACTGGAAGTTCAGTAACTTTATTGTTGTATTTGGGAATTACATTGTTGATTCAACGTGGAATTGTTTGGTACCGTGCTTCAACTAAATATCCAAGTGAAATATCAGGTAACGTTGCTGCTCAGAAGAAAGATAGTAGTAGTCGACAAGAGAGACGGGATGAACGTCGAAGAGATAGACACGAACGTAGGTAATTCAAATTTTGGAATTAATATGTGAATGCAAGACCAAGTCTGGGCCTAAAAGGTTTCAGGCTATTTTTTTGACACAAGATAAGGATTGAAAGTTTAGTAATTGACCCGTTTCCAGTTCTGGAGACGCCATATTTAACGAGCACCATACGTATTTATTTCGGCTGTTTTCTACCTTCAGATTCAGGTTGGAAAATATCCGGAATCATATTTATACTAAAAATAATGGAAGGTGACTATAATCATGGTACTAAGGTGATTTTTCCAAAATCGTCTTGGTAAAAATGAATAAGATATTTTTCTTGTTGGATGTGATGTCAAAATGAATCTCAAATTACAGGAATATGATGGAAATAATATTACGCAAAGTATGATTGATGGGTATTGCTTGGAACCAAATGATAATATCGGTGGTCCACAATCAATTATTGAGCGAAGTCGGATCAATCCCCATATGCAACCAATAATGATTCTTGATAATAAGAGACTGGTTGGATGTTTCTGTCTACATACGGATGATGGGCCATTGTTATTTGATGGCGATTCGCAAACTGATATTTTGTTGCAGGCTTTTTCAATTGACAGTCGTTTTCGCCGCCGTGACTATGCCTTAATTACATTATTGAGGTTATCTGAATTTGTTTATTTTAATTATAGAAAGGTCGACCGAATGATTTTAGGAGTTAATCCGACTAATATAGCTGCTCAAGAGCTGTATTTAAAGGCAGGCTTTGTTGATTCGAACAAACGAATTCATGGAAAATTTGGTGAAATTTATATTTATCATAAAAATATTTGAAATAGTGACAAGTCGTATAGGCTGATATTTTTTTAATGATTTCGAGGTACAATAATTTCATTAATGATTAATCATTGACTGGAGATAACACATGACTGATACCGATATGAATAAGATTACGATTCAAAAGTATTTCAAGTTGTCTGACTATGCATCAAGTGATATGAATTCCTTAAAGGCAATCATCGACTTGTTTAGCGATGATGCAAAAATCAAATCTGGCATTAATGAAACCGCAACAAATAAGAAAGAAGTCGCCGATTTCTTTAGGCTATTTTTTGGTCGTAATAAACAATTGAAACATCTCTTTGAAATCAGGGATGTTGATAATAATTATCAGACTGAATGGGTCGTTGCTGGTTTGAAGAGTGATGGTTCGCTGTTTTCACTCCATGGATTTGATTATTATAAATTTGATAATGATGGTAAAATTATTGATTTAAAAGTTATTATTTCATAGATAATGGGGTGTATTAGTTTAATACCTAAAAGTTGAAAGTTTGATGCATTATGCCGTTTCCAGAGCTGAAAGTATTCATATGCTGCGTGGAACGGCCCGAGCCAAAGAGAGGTCTCGAACCTCGCTGCAAATGAATAATCTCAGCTCTTACAACTATTTTTTTTAATGGTAGGAACAATAAAATGAAGATTTCTGATTACTTAAAATTAGCTCCTGCTAGCCTGTAACAACAATGATCATATTTGTTTTTCGACTTTTAATCCTCGATAGTAATTAATTAAAAAAAGTGCCTCGTAACTATTAGATTTAATCGTCTAATAATTATGGGGCACTTTTTTTTACTCTTTAACTGGTAACCAGAATGGGTGTTGGTCAACCTTAAAATGTAAATCGAATTCATGCTTGTCCAATTCTTCACCGTCCATTTGTCCAAACTGTTTAGGAGTGTTGTGAAGTGTGAAATTTGTTCGTTCAATATGCCAAACGTTTTTATCTTGCAAATGGGAACCGTCGGTTACTAATTTTGTTAATAATTTTGCAAAGGTCAAACCAGTTATCTTTCTAACCACAACCAAGTTTAAATGATGATTAAATGGGGTTGCTGTCGGATCAATGGCAAAGCCACCGCCAAAGTAGGGGTGATTAGTGGCAACAACGATATAAGCTGAATCAAAATGTTTTTTCTGTGGGCCGTAGTCGACATCTAATTTAAAGGCAGGTTGTCGTTTAATGGCTTTCAAGAGGTTAGTTAAATAGGCGAGGGTGCCCATTTGCAATTTGTTGAGAAATTCTTTTCGCGATGAATGATTCGTGTAATAGACTGTACTAGCATCAAAGCCGATTCCAATATTATTGATGAAGTAATGTGAGAAATTGGATCCAACAGCTTTCCCGACGTCAATTTTGCGTGGTTGTTCGAGAGAAAGAATGGCTTGCATTAAAATAACAGGATCTTTGATGGCTAATTTAATTCCACGATTAAAATCGTTACCAGAGCCGCCCGGAATATAACCGAGAGGAGTGTCAGGAAAACTTGATTCTTTTACACCGTTAACACACTGGTTCAAAGTCCCATCGCCGCCAATGACGACAATTCTAATATTTTGTTCGTGCTTATTGGCCAACTCTTTAGCAATCCTGACCCCATCACCATCTTTTTTAGTTGGATGAATTTCATAATCTAAACTGATTTGATTGAGAAAGTCAGTCACCTTGTTACAAGTACGTTTAGCATGCCCATTACCAGCATGATAATTGAGAATTATTTCAATTTTACTTATTTTAGTCATTTAAATACCCTTAATTTAACTACGGTCAACAGGATATTTATAGTTCTATCGACGAAGTTATTAGAATTTATACGGATGGTGCAATGAATATTCTTAATTATATAACAATATTCATAATAAAAAATACACTAGTCTCAGATTGCCAGTACTGATTCAGCAAAGACCGATACTCACAGCAAGTCAATAGGCAGCCTGAGACGGAAAGACTGCCAAAACAAAAAAGAAGATCAATTGATCTTCTTTAGATTGAGGTTCCTATTAACATTGGTAAGATGACAGGATTTCTAGCTGTACGTTTGTACAAGAATTCTTGTAGTCCTTCAATGATGACACGTTTCAAGGTTGCTTCAGTAACTTTTTCAGTATCGTCATTATCAAAAGCATTCTTGATCAAGTGGAAGACACGTTTTTGTGCTTGGTTGATCAATTCGCCAGACTCACGCATGTAGACGAATCCACGTGACAAGATATCTGGGCCTGCTAAGACAATATGTTTTTGATAATCAATTGTTGCTACAACTACGACCATTCCTTCTTCAGAAAGAACTTGACGATCGTGGATAACAACATTACCGATATCACCAACGCCCTTGCCATCGACGTAAACATCGCCAGCAGGGAAGTGACCAGCTACATGAGCTGTATCTTTTGTAAGTGCCAAGACATCACCATTTTCCAATAGGAAGGAGTGATCTTGTGGCACGTCACACAATTCAGCTAACTCGGTGTGAATCTTCAACATTCGGTATTCACCGTGAATTGGCATGAAGAATTTAGGCTTCATCAAGCGGAGCATTAATTCTTGTTCCTCTTGACCACCGTGACCAGAAGCATGGATATTGTTAACTTTACCATGAATGACTTCAGCACCAGCTTCAGAAAGTTGGTTGATCAAGTGGTTAACACTGATTGTGTTACCAGGGATAGGATTACTTGAGAAAATAACCGTGTCGCCTGGTTGAATTGTAATTTGTCTGTGGGTACCGTTAGCAATTCGACTCAAGGCAGCTAATGGCTCACCTTGTGAACCAGTACATAGAATCAAAGTTTCACTAGCAGGTGTTTTGTTCAGAGCATGAGGATCAATCAACATGTCATCAGGGATATTCAAGTATCCTAATTCACGACCATTTTCGATTGCACCTTCCATACTTCGTCCAAAGACTGCGATTTTACGACCTTGTTGGATTGCAGCATCAACTGCTTGGGAAATACGATAAATGTTTGAAGCAAAGGTAGCGAAGATAATTCTTCCTTGGATTGTTTCAAAAATTTGGTGAATCGTTAAACCAACAGAGCGTTCTGACTTAGAAAAGGTTGGGATTTCAGCATTTGTACTATCAGATAGTAAACATAAAACGCCTTTAGCACCAAGTGCAGCCATTCTTTGTAAGTTAGGTGAAGGTAATCCGGCAACTGGAGTTAAGTCAAACTTAAAATCACCAGTTTCAACAATGATTCCTTGAGGTGTAGTAACAGCAATACCTAAGGTATCAGGGATTGAGTGAGTTGTTCTGAAGAATGAAACACTTGTCTTAGGGAATTTGATAACATCATCTTCGTGTAAGACATGCATTTCAGTTGTTCTTAGTAAACCATGTTCTTCCAATTTACCTTTAATCAATGCACATGCTAGTGGACCGGCATAAACTGGAACATTTGGAAGTTCTTGAAGCAAATAAGGAATACCACCAATATGATCTTCGTGACCATGGGTGATGAAGAGTCCCTTAATCTTATCTTTGTTTTCTACTAAGTAACTGTAATCTGAAATGACATAGTCAATTCCAAGAAGTTCGTCTTCTGGAAACTTGATTCCGGCATCAATAACGATCAATTCGTCTTGATATTGAACTCCGTACATATTTTTACCGATTTCGCCAAGGCCCCCGATGGCAAAAACAGCAACTTCATTATTTTTTACTTTAAACGACATTAATTAAAACTCCGTTAATTTAAAATCAGGATTCTTTTTCTCGTACTCTAAATGTTGCTCATCGAGTTCCTGAATAAATTCAATTTCGTAGTCGGTGTTTTTTTCGACCGCTTGACGTACCTCAATACTTGAAGCTGCGTCCACGTAAAGTGAATGTGTAAATTCACGACGGGGGTTGTCTAGTTCACTTGTTTGATATAAAACTTTATAAATCAATATTAAATTTCTCCTTTAATCGAATTAAATGAAACAAGTCAGTTTCATTTGACGTTTTTTCCAGTCCATTTGTGCAGTAATCAATAGATAGCACAATTCTACCATATCTAATAGGGTAAGTATACTGACAACGATATTACGAAATAACGACGGTACTTGGGTCAAGATCGAATGGTGCAGTTTTACTGATCTTGTCATAGTATAGGTGACCATTTAAATGATCAATTTCATGTTGGCAAACGATAGCAGGGTAATCTCTAACACGCATTGTTTGTGAGTTACCTTCAAAGTCATCATATTTAATTGTGATTCTATCGGCACGTGGAACAAAGCCTGAGACATCCTTATCAACTGAAAGACAGCCTTCACCCTCAGACAAAGCAGCCTTTTGGACTGAATTTCTGACGATAACAGGATTGATCAACGTAATTTTAAGTAAAGGCTTGTCAGGGTCATCTTCGTTAGGAACCAAAACAGCAGCCATCATTTCTGAAACGCCAACTTGAGGTGCAGCCAAACCAACACCAGCACGTAGTTGATGCTTTTCAGCGTAGTCTTCATCTTGACTTTTAACTAAATATTCCATCATATTGGCGGCCAATGCTTTGTCATCGTCACTCAGTGGAAATTGAACCTCTTTAGCAACTTTTCTTAAAACGGGATCGCCATCACGGACGATATCTTTCATAAAATACATAGTTTCCTCCAAATGTTTGATTGTACAAAAGTACCTTAGTATATCTATTATAGATTATTTTTCTCTGAAAATAGAAATAAATGACAAAAAATTTACTGGTTTTGTTAAAGAAAGCGTTCTATGAAGTGTGCAGCTTCAATGTTTTAAAATTTAACTAAAGACTGAAAGTTTAGTTAATTATGCTGATTCCAAAGCTGATAGTATTCAATTGTTGCGCGAAATGGCCCGAGCCAAAGAGTGGTCTCGAACCTTAGGTTGTTTGAAACCTAGCAAAACTTGCGATTCTTCAATGCGCCTGGTGGTGTAATGGTGAAGTTCTAACGTCACTTTCGGCACAAATGAATACTAATCAGCTCTTCCAACTAGTTTTTTAATAATACGAATGTCTAATTGTTATCTTTTGCTATTTAAATAAATTGGTAAATAAATTTACTTTAGGACTATCAGAGCACTGTTTATATTACTTTTTCACTTTTCAACCTTCAGTTATTTAAATTAAGTTAGCTTTAGGCCTTTAACAGCAATAGTTATCGTAAAAAAATCAACAATTATTTTCGTAATATCATTTATATCAAGCCATAAAAAATTATCTAGCTTTCTGGTGTGAGTGATGCAGCCAGCAGTGGCAGTGGTGTTAGGACGGGTGATTTTCCCGTTCTTACAGCACAAGACGTCTTTTGAAATTCGAGTGGTTTTCTCGAAGTCCAAAAGCGAGGATTGAGACCGCACTTTGGCTCGAGCCGGTCCCACAGCGGCGGAATCACTCACACCAGAAAGCGGCACGCCAAATTTAAACTTGATTTTTATAAGGTTATATCTTTGTGATAATAATCGCTAAAATGATAAAATGTTAGGTGTATATGTTACCGATTTCATAAGGTTACATAAATTCGTATCATTGGAGGCTAACTAGATGAAGTTAATTGATTTTGGTGTCAGAGAAGATGAGAAAAAGTATATTCAGGAATGGTCAAAGGACAACGACATTGAAGTAAAAATTGTCACTGATCTTTTGACCCCTGAAACAGTCAAAATGGCACAGGGATTCGATGGAATCGTTGCTTATCAACAATTGCCATATGATGAAAAGATTTTTGACACGATGAATGAATATGGGATTCATGTCATTTCGTTGCGAAACGTTGGGGTCGATAATGTTCCTATTGAAGCTTTGAAGAAAAATAAGATTCGTTTAACCAATGTACCAAGCTATTCACCAGAGGCAATCGCTGAGTATTCAGTTACTGGTTTGATGGCACTCTTGAGAAATATGAAACATATGATTAGAAAAGTCGATCAACACGATTTTCGCTGGGTACCAGATATTGGACGTGAATTGAATCAATTGACCGTTGGTGTTGCTGGTACCGGAAGAATTGGTCAAGCAGCAATTAAAATTTATCAAGGATTTGGCGCAAAAGTCATTGCTTTCGATAAATTTCACAATTCCGAAATTGAAAAAGAAGGACTTTACGTTGATAGTCTTGACACTTTATTGAAGGAATCAGACGTGGTAACTTTACATATTCCAAGTTTAGGCAAGGGGCATACCGTAATTAATAGCCAATCAATTTCAGAAATGAAAGACGATGCTATCGTAATTAATACCGCCCGTGGTGATTTGATTAATACCAAAGATCTTTATGAGGCTGTAGCGTCAGGGAAACTTTACGGTGCTGTTATGGATGTTTATGAAAATGAAGTTGGTATTTTTAACAATGATTTAACTGATGAAGGATTATCAGATGAATTGCTGGAACTAGTTATTAAGAGTCCTAGGTTTATTCTAACGCCACATATCGCCTTTTACACGACTAAGGCAGTAAAGAATATGGCAACGATCTCCTTGGATTCGATGGTTGATGAACTCAAAAATGGTACGTCTGAAAATGAAATAGATTTAGATAAATAGTTATCATTTTCACAATCATTATTTAATTTTTTTTTGATTGCGGAACGCCTAAACTACTTGTTTTTTGGTAGATCAATGATAGACTAAAATTATATGAAAGCCCTTACAGTATTCACAAGGGATGAGTTTTTTTATGAAAGGACTGTGAAGAATGGCAAATAAACCAATTGTTGATTTTGAAGCAATTAAAAATGACTTATCGAATGTTTCAAAACCTATTCAAGTTTTGAATGAAAATGCTGAAATAACAGATCAAGAGATCTTTGATACTTTTTCAGATGATGATTTGGTTGAATTTATGAAGAAGATGGTTTGGGAGCGTGCATTACACGAACAAACAATGAACTTTTCACGTCAAGGACGGATGGGATTCTATGCACCAACTGAAGGTGAAGAGGCTTCCGAGATGGGAACTGTTTTGGCAATGAAGAAACAAGATTATTTGTTGCCCGCTTATCGTGATGTTCCTCAATTGATTCAACATGGTGCAACCGTAACTGAAGCATATCTTTGGTCAAGAGGTCATGTCGTCGGAAACAAGTTTAAGGCTCGTTCCATGATGCCCCAAATTATTATCGGTGCTGCTTATGTTGAAGCTGCTGGTGTTGGACTAGGTATCAAAAAGAATAAAGAAGAGGATACTATTGCTTTCACATATACAGGTGATGGTGGTACTTCTCAAGGTGACAGTTATGAGGGAATGAACTTTGCTGGAGCATATCAAGCACCAGTGCTCTTTATTGTTCAAAACAATGGCTTTGCGATTTCAACGCCTCGTGTTAAACAAACTGCTGCCCCTACATTAGCTCAAAAGGCCGTCGCTGCGGGTATTCCTAGTGTTCAAGTTGATGGGATGGATATCTTAGCTTGTTATGCAGTTGCCAAAGCCGCACGTGATTATATGGTAGCTGGCAATGGACCAGTCTTGATTGAAACTTTAACATATCGTTTTGGAGCTCACTCAAGTGCAGGTGATGATCCTAAACGTTACAGAACTAAGGAACAAGAACAACCTTGGTTTGAAAAGGACCCATTGATCCGCTTAAGAAAAGTTCTTGAAGATAAGGGACTTTGGTCAGAGGAACAAGAAGATAAATTAGTTGATGATTACAAAGCATCATTTAAAGAAGCTATCAAAGAGGCCGATGATGTTCCTGCTGATAAGGTTTCTGATATGTTGAAACGTACATTTGAGATTCCAACCCCAGAAATGAAACAAGAAATCGATAAATTTGAAGCAAAGGAGTCGAAGTAAAGATGGCTAAGAAAACTTATATTCAAGCAATTACAGATGCCTTAGACATTGTTCTGGAAGACGATCCAAAAACATTGATCTTCGGTGAAGATGTTGGTAAAAACGGTGGCGTTTTCAGAACTACTCAAGGGCTCCAAGAAAAATATGGTGAAGACCGTGTCTTCGATACTCCATTAGCTGAATCAGGTATTTTGGGCTTAGCAACTGGTTTAGGTTTAACTGGTTGGCGTCCAATTCCTGAAATTCAATTTATGGGATTTTCATTTGAAGCTGTTGATCAAATTGCTGGTCAATTGGCTAGAATGCGTTTCAGATTTGATGGCATGAAGAATGCTCCTGTAACAATTAGAACACCTTATGGTGGGGGGACACATACAGCTGAAATGCACGCTGATAATTTGGAAAACTTCTTTACTGGAATTCCAGGATTACGTGTAGTTATGCCAAGTAATCCATATGATGCTAAAGGTCTGTTGATTTCATCAGTTGAAAATAATGATCCAGTGTTATTTATGGAGAATTTGAAACTATATCGTTCAATGAAGGATGATATTCCTGATGGCAAGTACTCAGTGCCTTTGGATAAGGCTAATGTTGTTCGTGAAGGTAATGACCTCACTATTGTTGCGTATGGTGCCGAAGTAAATGAAGCAATCAAAGTCGCCGACACAATGGCAGAAAAAAATATTTCTGTTGAAGTTATCGACTTGAGAACTGTTTCACCTATTGACACTGAAACAATCTTCAAATCAATTCAAAAAACTCACAAAGTTGTAATTGTCCAAGAAGCACAAAAGATGGCCGGCGTTGGCGCTCAAGTAGCATCAGCCATTGCTGAAGGTGCCATCCTTTCTCTCGATGCACCAGTTGGTAGAGTAGCTGCTCCAAATAGTGTTTATCCATTTGCTCTTGGTGAAGACATTTGGATTCCACGGGCTAAAGAAATTGAAGAAAAAGTAAATGAAATTCTCAACTACTAATAATCGAAGGAAGGGAAAAAACTATGGCATACAAATTTAAATTACCAGAACTAGGCGAAGGTATGGCCGAAGGTGAAATTGCCAGCTGGCTTGTAAAAGAAGGAGACACCGTTAAAGAAGATGACTCCTTGGTAGAAATTCAAAATGATAAATCCGTTGAAGAACTACCATCACCAGTAGCTGGTACTATTAAACAAATTGTAGCTAAGGAAGGGGACACCGTTGAAATCGGAGATACATTAATTGTGATCGATGATGGCTCTCCTGATTCTGGCGATGACGATACACCAGCACCAAAGGCAGCAGAAAAAGCCGTGCCCGCTGCTAGTGAAAGTAGTACTGCCAGTGTTCCAGCTGCTGCAGCAACTGGTTCAGCCAATACGCATTATTTAGCAATGCCATCAGTTCGTCAGTATGCTCGTGATCAAGGTGTTGATTTAGCATCGGTTACTCCAAGTGGAAAACATGGTCAAATAACCAAATCAGACGTTGATTCATATAAGAATGGTAATCCAGCTAGTGCTGCTACACCAGTAACAGCAACGGCTTCAGCCAATACTGCTAGTGCTCCAGCTCAACCAATTACACCGTATAAATCAGCTACACCAGAACTTGAAACTCGTGAAAAGATGTCACTTACTAGAAAAGCTATTGCAAAGGCAATGTTAACAAGTAAACATACCGCTCCACATGTCACAAGTTTTGATGATGTTGAAGTGTCAGCTTTGATGGCTAACAGAAAGAAGTACAAGGCAATTGCTGCTGACAAGGGGGTTCATTTAACATTCTTGCCATATATTGTTAAGGCATTAGTTGCGGTTATGAAGGCTTATCCAGAATTGAATGCCTCAATTGATGATTCAACAGAAGAAATTGTTTACAAACATTATTACAATGTTGGTATTGCAACTAATACTGAACATGGACTTTACGTTCCAAATGTTAAGAATGTCGATTCTAAAGGGATGTTCGAAATTGCTAAAGAAATCACCGAGAACAGTCAAGCGGCTTATGATAATAAATTAAGCATGGATAAAATGAGCGGTGGTTCCATCACAATTAGTAACGTTGGTTCTATTGGTGGTGGCTGGTTTACTCCAGTTATCAACTATCCGGAAGTTGCAATTCTAGGTGTTGGTAAGATTGCCAAAGAACCATATGTTGATGAGGATGGCAATATTCAAGTAGGTAATATGTTGAAGTTATCATTGAGTTATGATCACAGATTGATTGATGGTGCTTTGGCACAAAATGCTTTGAACCTCTTGAAGAAGTTGTTGCATGATCCAGATATGTTATTAATGGAGGGCTAAATTAAAATGGCAGAAAACGTAATAGAAAAAGATACCGTTATTATTGGTTCCGGCCCTGGTGGTTACGTTGCAGCAATCAGAGCTTCAGAATTGGGACAAGATGTAACTGTAATTGAAAAATCTGATACCGTTGGTGGCGTTTGTTTAAATATTGGCTGTGTTCCTTCAAAAGCTTTGATTACTGCTGGTCACAGACTTCAACAGGCTAAGGATTCAGAAACTTACGGAATTACAACTAGTGATGCCACAATTGATTTCACGAAAACTCAAGCTTGGAAAGATGAAAAAGTTGTTGCCAGAATGACAAACGGTGTGCAAATGCTTTTGAAAAAACATCATGTTGAATTGATCAATGGTGAAGCATATTTGGACAGCGACACGCAACTTCGTATTATGCCAAGTGGTCCAAGACAATTCATGGACAACGGTGGTGGTCAAACTATCAAGTTCAAGAATTTGATTTTGGCAACTGGTAGTCGTCCAATCGAAATTCGCGGATTCAAGTTTGCTGATCGTGTAATTGATTCGACCGGCGGCTTGAACCTGAAAGAAGTTCCTAAGGAATTCATCATTATCGGTGGTGGTTACGTTGGAACAGAATTAGCTGGTGCTTATGCCGACCTTGGTTCACATGTAACAATTTTGGAAGGCTCACCAAGCATTATTCCTAATTTTGAAAAAGATATGGTTTCAATCGTTAAGAAGAACCTTGAGAAAAAGGGCGTAACAATTATTACTAATGCTATGGCTAAGAAGAGCGAGAATAAGGGTGATTCTGTTGATGTTACTTATGAAGTTGATGGAAAACCAACTACTCTAAACGCTGATTTCTGTATGGTAACTGTTGGTCGTCGTCCCAACACTGATAATTTTGGTTTGGAAATGACTAATGTTAAGACAACTGATCGTGGTCTAGTCGAAGTTGATGAGCAAGGTAAAACTTCAGTTGATCATATCTATGCGATTGGTGATATTACCCCAGGTCCTGCTTTGGCTCACAAGGCATTCTTTGAGGGTAAGACGGTTGCTGGAGCAATTTCTGGTAAACACACAGCAAACGACTATATCAGCGTTCCTGCCGTCTGCTTTACTGATCCTGAGTTAGCAACTGTTGGTTTAACCGAAAAAGATGCTAAGGATAAGAATATTGATGTTAAAGTAGCCAAGTTCCCATTTGCTGGTAATGCACGTGCTGTTTCATTAGATGCTGCTGAAGGATTCGTTAAATTGGTAGCTGACAAGGAAACTGGAACCTTATTGGGTGGTCAAATTGTTGGACCAGGTGCCAGTGATTTGATTTCTGAATTGAGTGTTGCCGTAAATTGTCAATTGAACGCGGAAGATATTGCATTAACAATTCATCCACATCCAACATTAGGTGAACCAATTCAAGAGGCAGCCGATATTTTAATCGGATACCCAACACATATTTAAGCTATGCTTATTTAGAAACCGAAATAGTTTCGTTTCGTATACTAAATAAATTAATTAATCAAAAAAGCGATGCAATTACATCGCTTTTTTTGTATAGTAGACTCAAGGTTTCTTTGGATTGACTAATTATAGAAATTTAAAACGCATTGTGCTATTTATTAAATATGTCGTCTCCAGAGGTGGTGCATGTCCCTTGAAACTGGAAATAGCAGTTTTTAAGAAGAAACTAGAAGGAGTAAATTCTATGCAAGATAACTATAGTTATCCACTTGATGAAGCTTGGACACAGGCAGATATCGTGACTGTGATTGCACTATACAATGCAGTAGAAAAGGCTTACGAATCCGGTGTTAAACGTGATGAATTTTTACAGAAATATCGTTCGTTTCAACAAGTTGTTCCAATGAAGATGGAACAAAAGAGGTTAGGCAAGGAATTTGAATTAGAATCAGGCTATTCGATCTATCAAGTTTTCAAACAGTGCCAACAAGCAAAAAACAGTGAGAAAGTCAGGATTAGAAATGAAAGTAGATAGCAAGGAAATTGATGCTTTTTTAGTAAAACTACTCAACCAAGTTGGCGAGAAGTTGCGCGAAGATTCAATCAAGAAGATGTCAGTCGCAACGAAAAAAAATCGCAACGACTTGGTAACTAATTTTGATAAAAAGACTGAACAGTTTGTTAATAGTGAAATAAAAAAAGCTTATCCAGATGCAACAATTGTCAGTGAGGAAGGCTATGGCGACCTTGTTAAGGATATGTCAGGGCTAGTTTTCTTTGTTGATCCAATCGATGGAACAATGAATTTTGTTAAGCGCGGAGATAATTTTGCATCTATGATTGGCGCTTACATTGACGGTGAACCATTAAATGGTGCTATTATAGACGTTATGGATAATAAAATTTATCACGGTGGTAAAGAAATTGGATTGTTTGTTAATAATCAAAAGATCGATAATCCAAAGAATCTTCCCTTGGTAGAAGGTTTAGTTGATGTATCCGCTCCAATGGCCTTGGCAAATAAATTTGCCGTTCAAGATGTCATTAAAAAGAGCAGTGGTTTTCGAGTTTATGGAAGTGCCGGAATTATTTTCGGTCACCTTCTGACTGGCAAAGAAGTCATGTATATGTCATACTTAGCTCCTTGGGATTTAGCCGCTGGACGCGTTATGTGTGAGGCAGCAGGGATGAGTGTCGTAAGTATTGACGGTGCCCCAATAAATATGTTAGAATCACAAGTCGTAATAGTTGGTACTCAGAAAGTTGTTTCTGAAGCACTAATGACACTTAAAACGCGTTAGTGAACTGTGACAGTCATTCACAGTTTTTTTATTGCAAGTAATTTAAACACGTATTTACGGAAGGAAGAACTAACTTGACTAAGAGAAGAGAAGATATTAGAAACATTGCGATCATCGCTCACGTTGACCACGGTAAGACTACATTAGTTAACGAAATGTTAAAACAATCAGACACACTAGGAAAGCACTACGAAATTCAAGATCGTGCCCTTGATTCAAATGCTATTGAAAGAGAACGTGGTATCACAATCCTTTCTAAGAATACAGCTGTTGATTACCAAGGTAAGAAAATCAACATTTTGGATACACCAGGACATGCTGACTTCGGTGGTGAAGTTGAACGTATCATGAAGATGGTTGATGGTGTACTTCTAGTTGTTGATGCATATGAAGGTACAATGCCTCAAACACGTTTTGTCTTGAAAAAAGCTTTGGAACAACATTTAACACCTATCGTTGTTATCAACAAAATCGATAGACCAGGTGCTCGTCCTGCAGAAGTAGTTGACGAAGTTCTTGAACTATTTATCGAATTAGGTGCTGATGATACACAACTTGATTTCCCAGTTATTTACGCTTCAGCTATTAACGGTACTTCAAGTTACTCAGATGATCCAGCCGATCAAGAACATACTATGAACCCATTGTTCGACACAATTTTGAAGACTATTCCAGCTCCAATAGATAATTCAGACGAACCTCTACAATTCCAAGTTGCATTGTTGGATTACAACGATTACCTTGGTCGTATCGGTATCGGACGTATTTTCCGTGGAAAGATCAAAGTTGGTGACAATGTTACCGTTATGAAACTTGACGGTTCAACAAAGAATTTCCGTGTTACTAAATTATTTGGTTTCATGGGTCTAAACCGTGTTGAAATTGACGAAGCTAAGGCCGGAGACTTAATTGCTGTTTCTGGTATGGAAGACATTTTCGTTGGTGAAACTGTTACACCAGTTGACCATCAAGAAGCACTTCCATTGCTACGTATCGATGAACCAACATTGAAGATGATGTTCTTACAAAACAACTCTCCGTTTGCTGGTCGTGAAGGTACACAAGTTACTGCTAGAAAGATCGAAGACCGTTTAAGAAAGCAACTACATACAGATGTTTCATTGAAGGTTGAAGATACTGATCAAGCCGGTGCTTGGATGGTTTCAGGTCGTGGTGAACTTCACTTGTCAATCCTTGTTGAAGAAATGCGTCGTGAAGGTTTCGAATTACAACTATCACGTCCAGAAGTTATCTACAAGAATATCGACAACAAGAAGTGCGAACCTTTTGAAGAGGTAACTATCGATACACCTGACGAATACGTTGGTTCAGTTATCGATTCAATGTCTCAAAGAAAAGGTGACATGGTTAACATGGAAAGTACTGGAAATGGTCAAACAAGACTTATTTTCTCAGCACCTTCACGTGGATTGATCGGTTATTCAACAGAATTCCTTTCAATGACTGGTGGTTACGGTATTTTGAACCATACATTCTCAGAATACAAGCCAGTTGTTAAGAACTGGAACCCAGGTAGAAGAACTGGTGCTTTGGTTTCAATCAACCAAGGTCCATCAACTACATATTCACTACAATCAGTTGAAGATCGTGGTACATTATTTATCGGTGCCGCTGTTGACGTTTATGAGGGTATGATTGTTGGTGAAAGTAGCCGTGATCAAGACATCGCTGTTACTGTTACTAAAGGTAAGAACCTTACAAATACTCGTGCCGCTGGTAAAGATCATGCTGCCGCTATCAAGACACCTAAAGATATGTCACTAGAACAATCAATCGAATTCTTAAACGAAGACGAACTTTGTGAAGTAACACCTGAAAGTGTTAGATTACGTAAGAAGATTTTGAGCACAAACGAACGTAAGAAGTTTGATAAATCAAAGAAGAATTCAAAATAATTAATATTTTAAGGGGTTTGGGACAATTGTCCTAACCTCTTTTTTCTTTGGTTTAATTAATTTTATAAGGTTAAGTATGCCGTTTCCAGAGCTGAGAGTATGCATTTGCTGCGCGGAACGGCTCGAGCCTGGGGAACGGTCTCAAGCCTCGGTTGAAGCCTCGCAAAACCCGCGAGTCTTCAACGCGCCCGGTGGTGTAATTGCTGAAGCAATAACGCCACTTTCGCTGCAAATGAATACTCTCAGCTCTTCCAACTAGTTTGACTTTTTTATGAAAGGAATAATAAAGCGAAAACTCCTAATTATGCAAATAAATTAACTTTAGGTCTGTAATAACAACGCCTATATTAATTTCTCGCTTTTCAACCTTCAGTTATATATATAAATTAGCTCTAGGCCTGTAAAAATAATAATTATATTATTGTTTCGTCTTTCAAACGTTTCAAACTTTAATTGATTAATTCGCGAATTAATCATTTTCAGTTCAGAAGACCAGCAAATTTCAATACCAATCGAGTCAGTTTTTTTCTCCATTTGTTTGGTGGTATAATCTTATTATCAGATTTTAGGAGATAAAATGTGAAAAAATTAAGGAAAATAGACTTATGGATAGTCATTCCATACATCTTGCTTTTGGGCATTGGCATTGTGATGGTTTATTCCGCCAGTTTTTACAATGCATTAGTGGTTGGCGGTAAAACTGATCAGTACTTGATCAAACAGTCAACGTATGCCGTCATGGGGCTCTTTCTTTGTTATGTGACATTCATGTTGAAAGAAAAGATTTTTAAAAGTCAGCGAATCTTGAGTATCGTCATGTTGGTAACAGGAATTTCATTGCTTTATTTATTGCTGCGAGCCAAATTTGTTCCCAGTAGTCGTATCAATGGTGCGTCGGCCTGGATTAATCTGGGACTGATAAATTTTCAGCCTTTGGAATTAGCTAAATTATTTTTTATAATGTATTTAGCGTTATTCTTAACCAATAAGCAAAATCGTTTATTGAGTAAGCAGGGTTGGAAAGAAGTATTTCTGGAAGTATTGCAGCCTTTGATAATTGTTATTGTAATGATCGTGATGGTTTTCTTACAACCTGATATTGGTGGGGCATTGATCCTGTCATTGATTACACTAGTTCTACTGTCGGCATCAACTATTCCAGGGCGACTCATTGCAGAATTGAGTGGAGTGTTATTAGTTGTCTTTACCGGTATGGTGGTTATTATTACCAAGTTTCCTCCCATGTTTGTAAAGCATAATTATGCCTATCAACGATTTTTAGCAATGCAACATCCATTCCAATTGGAACAAAAATCTGGAGCACAATTGGTCAACTCTTTTTACGCCATCAGTAATGGTGGTGTATTCGGTGTTGGGTTAGGGAATAGTATTCAAAAGCGTGGCTATTTACCTGAACCACATACTGATTTTATTATGTCGATTGTTAGTGAAGAATTGGGCTTTGTCGGTGTAGCATTTATTTTAAGTCTATTGTTTATTATTATTATGCGAATGATTTCTTTAGGTTTCAGATCAAAAAAGACTTATAATTCATTGATTTATTATGGTGTGGCAACGATGATTTTGATTCAAATCATTTTGAATGTTGGGGGACTGCTAGGTTTGATTCCATTGACTGGTGTTACTCTGCCATTTATTAGTTATGGTGGCTCAAGTCTCTTAATCTTGTCAGTAGCGTTAGGAGTGGTCTTGAATCTTGAGGCAACTGCTAAATTTGAAAAAATTAAAAAAGGGTGATCCTATGTATAAAAAAGTAGAGCGCCAGGCACTTTATGTCTGGGTCTACTCATTAAAATGGAGAAAGAAATTGCAACGTTATGGCACAATTTACTACACTTCTCCTAAGATGAAATATGTAATGATTTATGTTAATTCAAGTAAGTTACCGGAAATAAGAAAAGAATTAACTTCAAAAAATTATGTTAAGAGGGTATCTTTGGGCCATCGTAAAGAACTTGATGAACATTTTGTTTTAAAATCCAAGAGTACTGAAGAGGAAGATTAGTCTTATGAAAGTTGTTTCAGGAAAGTTCCGTGGTTTAAATTTAAAGGCGGTACCAACAGATAATACTCGTCCTACTTCGTCCAAAGTTAAAGAGGCTGTTTTTAGCATGTTGTCCCCTTACATGGTTGATGGGGTTGCTTTGGACTTATTTGCCGGTACAGGTAGTTTAGGCATTGAAGCTGTCTCTCGTGGGTATGGACAAGCTTATTTGGTCGACAAGGCCTATAAGGCTATCAATACCATTAAAGAAAACATTGAAAAGACCCATGCTGAAGAAAGTTTTGTAGTTATGAAGACCGCAGCTACAGAGGCTTTACAGAAGTTTGCAGCTGACGGTGTGAAATTCGATTTAGTTTTTTTAGATCCACCATATCGAATGAAAATCACTGAACAAATAATCAAGGATTTGGTTGAGCAGGATCTTTTGAATCCGGATGCCATTATTGTTGATGAGACGGATTACGATATTGATTTGAATGACTTTGGTCGAATAGATTTAATTAAAGAAAAACGTTATAAAGATACAAAGGTTGCATTGTATCAATTTGGAGGATAGCATGTCTCAAAAAATTGGACTCTTTGTTGGAAGCTTTGACCCAATTACATATGGTCATTTAGATATTATTCATCGGTCTGCCAAACTGTTTGATAAATTGTACGTGGCGCCAATGACAAATACTTCCAAAAAGTATTTATTCACTTATGAAGAAAAGAAAGCTTTTATTGAAGCAGAGATAAAAGATTTGGAAAATGTTGAAATTGTCAATTCAAAAGGTGAATTGACGGTTAAGTTGGCTCAGGATTTGGGAGCTAATTTTTTAGTACGTTCAATGCGGACTGCTGACGATTTCAAGTATGAGTCGGGCATTTCGGCTATCAATAAAATTTTAGATAAAAAAATTGAAACAATATTCCTGCTAGCAGATAATAGATATGCTACGATATCTTCATCAATGATGAAGGAGGTCGCTAGTTTTGGCGGGGATATTTCAGGGTTTGTTCCTCCAGCAGTGGCTCAGGCGTTGATAGAGAAGTATAGGAAGGACTAGCCTATTTTGAAATTTAATAAAACCAGAAACAAAGTTTTAAGTGCAATCTTCATAATTATTGTGGTGGCAGCATTTTTCTTGACCCCTACGGGTTATTATTTGGAAGTGCCTGGAACTGCAGAAGATACCTCACAATTTGTCAAAGTGGATGGCAAACACGATAAGAAAAAAGGGAATTTGCTTTTGACGACCGTGGGGATTATTCAAGGGACGCCGTTTACTTTGTTAAAATCATTAGGAAATAATTTTGAAACAATTTATTCGCAAAAAGATTTAATGGGCGATGAAAATAGTCAAGAATATTTTAAAGTTCAACAGTTTTATATGAAATCAGCCCAAAATAGTGCTGTGCAGGCGGCGTATTCTAAGGCTGACAAACCATTTACTAAGAAATATTTAGGCGTATATGTGATGGATATCATGAGTAATTCTGACTTCAAGAAGAAGCTGGAAATGGGTGATACAATCACTTCTATCAATGGTTATCACTTCACCAATGCTGATCAATTTATCAAGTATGTTCGAAAACAAGATAAGCATTCGACAGTGAAAATAAGTTTCTTACGAGATGGCAAGAAAAAGACTGCTTCGGGTAAGTTAGTTAAACTGGCCGATACGAAACGATTTGGCCTTGGAATCACTTTAACTGATGATACTGAAGCTGAGGGAAATCCCCCAACTAAAATTAATGCTGGGCAAATTGGAGGACCTTCAGCGGGCTTAATGTTTACGCTGCAGGTTTATTCGCAAGTCGCCAATAAAGATTTGAAAGCTGGCCGGACAATTGCTGGTACTGGAACGATTGCTCCTGATGGAACTGTTGGACCAATCGGCGGGATTGAGAAAAAGGTCTATGCTGCTTCTGAGGAAGGTGCTACGATTTTCTTTGCTCCAGACGATCCGGTTACTAAAGAAATTAAGAAATATGAACCTGGCTATGTAAATAACTATCATTTGGCACTCAGTGCTGCTAAGAAACTGCATACCAAGATGAAAATTGTTCCAGTGAAAAACTTGAATGATGCCATTAATTATCTAGAAAAAACGAAACAGTCCAAATAAGGGCTGTTTTTTTTCGTAATTTTTTTTGAGGTGATAGAGATGGAAAATATTTTGAATTATTTGAAACGTAATAAGATGTTGGTTTTACTTGGAGTGGTAATAATTGCCTTAGGAACAGGTTATTTGGTACTTCAAGGTCATAAAACATCAATGGTTAAAAATGATCTTAAAACGGAAACTAAGGTCTCAGCGTCAAAAAAAGAAGAAAAAAATCCCAAGGTAACTAAAAATAAAATTGTCGTGGTCGATATTCAGGGGGCGGTTAAGACACCTGGAGTTTATCGACTGCAAAATGGTGCCATTGTTCAAGATGCTCTGAAGATGGCTGGTGGAGCGGGCTCTAATGCTGATGTAAAGCAATTAAATCAGGCTAAAAAATTAACTGATCAAATGCAGATTTACGTTCCAGTAGTGGGTGAAAAAGGTGCTAGTGCAGCCAAAAATGGTGGGGAAAACAATAGTGGTGATAAGAAAGTAGTCAATATCAATACAGCTACAGTTGACGACTTTAAGGGTGTTTCGGGTATCGGACCAAAAAAAGCTGAAAAAATTATTGCATTTCGGGAGAAAAATGGTGAATTTAAACAATTGCACGATTTAACAAAAGTTTCAGGTATTGGTGACAAAAGTTTGGACTCCTTGAAAGATCAATTGACTGTTTAATCGATGAAAGGATTACTAATATTTCCCACCATAGTGGTCATTCTATTGATAACTATTTATTTTGAATCAAGTTGGCTAGTATTTTTTTTAGTAATAGTTTTATTGAGAATTTTTTGGTTGAGGAATGGGCGTTTACTGATAGTTGTCGGGTTAGTTGCCGGGATATTTTTGATACGTTGTCAGTTATTAGAACAAAGTTTACGACCAATGATGCCACATTTTTCGAACGCAATTTTTTCACCTGATACCTTTTCGATTAATGGCGATCTGCTAAGCGGACAACTACGTAATGATGAGCAAACGGTCAGATTCGTTTATAAATTGAAATCCAAGCAAGAACAGGCTGCTTGGGAACAGCAGACTGATATTGTCGAGGCACCAGTAAAAATTAAAAAAGTGACTGCAATTACTGGACCACGTAATATCGGTGAATTTAACTTTAAAAAATATGCTTATCATAAAAATATTCACTATACAGTGGAATTGAATCAAATTGGAAAAGTAAGTACATATCATGCAAAAACAGTTTTAGATAAAATAAATGTTTTACGAATACATATTATTCAACATTTGACGCATTTACCTAAGTGGCTCAGGATTCACGCTCAAAGTCTTATCGTTGGATACACGGCAAATCCAGATAAAAATTTCCTCAAAATACTCAGCGTCTTGGGTGTGATTCATCTGTTCAGTTTATCAGGGCTTCACGTATTAATTTTGTTGACGATCATCAAAAAAATTACATCATACCTTAGAATCCCAGTTGAGTGGATCAATGATATTATGCTGATTTTACTGCCATGCTATGGAATTTTGGTAGGTTCTAAGAGTGGTATTTGGCGTGCAATTGTTTTAGCCATGGTAGGAATCATATTAGGCAGGTTTAAAGTTTCGTGGAGTAAATTGGATGTTTTTAGTTTGACAATGATGATCTGTTTAATGATTTATCCCTTTGCAATAATTGAAATGGGAGGTCAATTGAGCTTTTTGCTATCTTTTGCAATTCTTTATTTGTACAAAGAATCTAATTTTTTGCTGACCGTATTTAAAATGAATCTAGTTAGTCTGCCCCTGATTAGTTTTTATACGTTTCAATTCAATTGGTTGACATTATTAGCAAATGTAATGTTCATTCCACTATTTACCTATATCATCTTGCCGGTAACATTGGTTTCTTCACTAACGGTCGATTGGAAATTTTGGCAGATTCCAAATTATTTTTTTGAAAAATTCTATAGTTTTCTTGAGATGTTAACGATGAATCCTACTAATACATTTATTACTGGTAAATTTCCAATCGCAATTGTAATTATTTTAGTGGTAATCGTGCTGTTTTATATCGAAAGCAAAACATTTTGGAATAAATACTTGTGGCAATATACGGTTATATTTGTTGGTTGTGTTATTTTAAATAAGTTTCCTTTGTTCGGTTCAGTCAGTCTGATAGATGTTGGTCAAGGGGACAGCATTTTAGTTACGACTCCGTTGCAGCGAAAGACCTTTTTAATCGACGTTGCAGGAAAATCGAGCTTTCCAAGTAAACCATGGGCCAAGAGAACTAGCAGTAATCAAGTTGAGAATAGTACGATTCCTTTTTTGAAATCTCAGGGAATCAGCTACATTGATAAAATATTTATTTCGCACAAGGATGTCGATCATATTGGTAATTTGGATATAATGTTAAATAAATTTCCAGTGAAGGAAGTTAATTTTGGTATTGGATTAGAAGATAATCCCCGTATTAAACGGGCAATCAAGCAACATCCAGAGATAAAATTTAAGAATTTACGACAAGGCGATATTGTTGATACCGGGGTTATCAAGTGGCAAGTATTGTGGCCTAAGAAAAAAGGCATTGGCGAAAATGGTGATTCTTTAACGTTATTCGCCAAAATCAAGAATAAAAAATGGCTTTTTCCAGGGGATCTTGATAGTGCTGGTGAGAAGTCAATTTTAAATGATAAGAATTTTCAGATTGATTATTTGAAACTTGGGCATCATGGATCTAAAACTGCCACTAGTAACGATTTGCTAGAGAAAACTAAACCTAAATTGGGATTTATTTCTGCCGGAGTTAATAATCGCTATGGTCATCCCAATCAGGAAACATTGCAGCGGTTACAGAAGCATCGAGTGCAATATTTTAATACAGCTGATTATGGTATGATTAATTGGTATTATTTTTCCTATAATGATGAGGAAAAGATAACAACTTTCTTAAAGGGTGACTTGCTTGAAAATAATAGAACTAAAAAATAATTTAAAAAAAGGTAATTTAGACAATGTTTATCTGATTACTGGTAAAGAACAAGTTTTTATCAAGGATATTCAAAAGTCGTTTAAAGAAATAATGTCACCGGAAGAGCGTGAGATGAATTTCTCTAATTTTGATTTGGAGGAAGTATCGCTAGCAGATGTGATCAACGAGGCCATTTCTGCACCTTTTTTTGGTGAACGTCGGTTAGTTTTTGCAGAACATCCCTTTTTTTTAACAGGCGAGCGGACTAAGAATACAGTCGAACAGAATCCTGATTTATTATTACGATATATTCAAAATCCTACGCCTTCGACGATTCTAGTTATTTTTGCATCCTACGATAAATTGGATTCCAGGAAGAAGATCGTTAAAGAACTAAAGAAATCAGCGACAATCGTTGATGCTGGTCAAATGGAAGGTCCAATATTAAATCGAACCATCAATAGTGATTTAAAAAATGCAGGTTATCAGATTGAACCAGCTGCCTTAGAATTATTGGTCAACAAAACAAAAGGTAATTATTCGCTGATTACTAATCAACTTGAAAAATTAAAGATGTATGCTTTGAATTCGAAACAAATCGATCAGGCAGCAGTCTCAGAATTAGTGCCACAATCATTAGAAGATAATGTTTTTGATCTGATGACAGAAATTCTGAATAAGAATGTCTATAAGGCTGAAGAGCTTTACAATCAGTTTTTACTACAAAAAATTGATCCGATTTTATTGGTCGCAATTATCATTTCACAACTGAGACTGCTGATTCAGGTTAAGGTTTTGTCGGAAAGAGGCTTGTCAGAGTCGACCATTGCCAAAAGTTTACGATTGAATCCATATCGGGTTAAGTATGCCCATCGTCAGGCTAAAACATTGAATCGGCCTAGACTACAAGTTATGTATGATGATATTGTTAATTTAGATTATCAAATTAAATCGGGGCAAGGAGATAAAGAACTACTCTTTGATCTTTTTATCGCTAAATATGCATAGAAGGATAGTGTAAAATATTATCAAATTTCAATAATAAATAAGGTCAGTAATTTGATTAGAGTTTCTTTCTTAAATTTTGATTATAAAAGTATCCCGGTAATTATTTTTTGAAATTTTGTTTCAATCATTAAATTTTAAAATTAACCAACTAAAGGTTGAAAGTTTAGTTAAGTATGCCGTTTCCAGAGCTGAGAGTATTCATTTGCTGCGCGGAACGGCCCGAGCCATAAAACGGTCTCGAACCTCGGTTGAAGCCTCGCAAAACCCGCGAGTCTTCAACGCGCCCGGTGGTGTAATTGCTGAAGCAATAACGCCACTTTCGCTGCAAATGAATACTCTCAGCTCTTCCAACTAGTTTTTTTTATGGGCGGAACAATAAAATGAAGATTTCTGAGTATTTAAATAAATTAGCTTCAGTCCTGTAATAGCAATTGTTAGATTAATTTTTCACCTTTCAACCTTTAGTTAACCAAAAAGAGTTGTATCACACTTTAAGAAAATTAAATGTGATACAACTCTTTTTGATATAATTATAAATCCGAATTCATAAGAAATTATACTGACTTGGAAACGGCATACTTGCCAAAACTTTCAACCTTTAGTTAAAACATATTCTTATTTTGACAAAATAAAAAAGCAACCAATTGGCTGCTTATCATTAATTCAATTTTGCAAGTCTTGACTTATCACGAGCAGCCTTGTTAGCCTTGATTAGGCCTTTTGACTTAGCCATATCAATTGCACGAACAGCTGATCTAAACAAGTCATCCTTGTTGTCAGCGTTGTTAGCAGCTGATGCTTCGAAGTTCTTAATTGCTGAACGCATTGAACTTCTTTGTGCATTATTGCGAAGGCCTGCGCTTTGTGCAGTCTTTACACGTTTCATAGCTGATTTAATTTGTGGCATTAATTTCACCTCCGATTACCTAGTAAGCTTAAAACTCAATACATAGAATTATACATAATTAATTTTCACAATGCAATGAAATGTCGATTTTTTTTCAGTATCTATAGTTTAATGGTAATTAAATTACCGTGGTACCTATTAAATCAATCTATTGAATATGAATACTAACCATATTATATTACTGCAAGTTATATGTTTTTGAAATCACTTTTAAGAATTATAGTTAAAGAATTCTCAATTAAGTAAATGTCAGACTTCAAAATGAGAACTGCAGTGGAAGTTAAATAGACCATCTCCAGATTCATGTGCTTAATGACAATAATAGTTATGTTCCAGACTCACAGTGTGTTAGATATAAAAACTGCACTCGTTGTACAGGTTGATCCTTAGCTTTAAGTCTTGCAATATCTTCGATTATGTAGTAAATTATTTAGTTGTGTTAACCATGCTCTGTTTGACGAATCACCAACGCAAGCATAGTTTGGCTAAATATATAAGGAAAAGGTGAATTGAAATGGCTATTTCAAAAGCAAAGAAAAACGAAATTATTAAACAATATGCACGTAAAGATGGAGACACTGGTTCTCCAGAAGTACAAATCGCGGTTTTAACTGCTGATATTAATGCACTTAACGATCACTTGAAAGTTAACAAGAAAGATCACCATTCATATGTTGGTCTACTTAAGAAGATTGGTCACCGTCGTAATCTATTAGGTTACCTACGTGGAAAAGATATTAATCGTTACCATGAACTAATCAAGTCATTGGGTCTACGTCGTTAATAATAATTTTAGGAACTTCCTTTGTTGGAGGCTCCTATTTTTTTTGCATATTTTCTCTAAATTGCCTTTGATATGGTAAAATGAAAAATAGGTATAGCTTAAATAGTCTTAAAAGACTTAAGAATCACAATAGAATATTATGATCTATGCTATTTAAATGAAATGAGAGATGAAAATGAGCAAAAAAATTAAAATAATTTTGTTAAGTGGTGTACGTGAAAACGGAAAAAATATGTACGCTGTCGAAGTAAATGATGAGATTTATATCTTAGATATTGGTTTACAATACCCTGACAATGATCTCTACGGAATTGATGTAGTTGTTCCAGATATGACTTACATCAAGAAAAATATTGATAAAGTAGTCGGAGTATTTCTATCACATGGACATGCTGATGCTATCGGCGCTTTGCCATACTTAATCAGTGAATTTGATATTCCAGTTTTTGGTTCAGAAATGACTATTGAATTGGCTAAAATTGTTTGTTCAAATGATCGTCGTAGTAAGAAATTCAACAATTTCCACGTTATTGACGAAAACACTGCTATTGATTTTGAGGAAGCATCAATTTCATTCTTCAAGACAACACATTCGATTCCTGGATCATTAGGAACAGTTATCAGTACTACTGAAGGTCAAATCGTTTATACGGGGGACTTTAAATTTGATCAAGCAGCTGCACCAACATATAAAACAGATTATGGTCGAATTGCCAAAATTGGTAGTGAACGTGTCATAGCACTGTTAAGTGACTCTGCAAACGCTGAGTCTCCATATGAAAATTCAAGTGAAAAAGATATTTATGAATATATCTTAGATACATTTAGTTATCATAATGGTCGGATCATCGTAGCCCAAGTTGCTTCAAATATTCAAAGAATGCAACAAGTTGTTGATGCCGCTGATAAAACAGGCCGTCGTGTCTTTCTTTCCGGAACTGACGCTGAAAAAATCTTAAAAACTGCTATGAGTTTGGGCTATTTGAAGATCAATAACAAAGAACTATTAATCAAGCCTAAGGAATTAAAGAATGTTGACAAGAATAAATTAGTTGTCATCGAAACAGGTAAAATGGGTGAGCCAGTTAAGTTGCTTCAAAAGATGGCTAATCCTGCTGCTAAGACGAAGTTCCAAATTGAAGAAGGCGACTTAGTATTTATCGCTACTACACCTTCACACGCTATGGATACAACTGTTGCTAAGGCTAGAGATGCCATTTATCGTACTGGTGCCGAGGTCAAAGCTCTTAGTGATGACAAGCATTCGTCAGGTCATGCAAATAAGTCTGACTTACAATTGATGATCAATTTATTGAATCCTGAGAACGTTATTCCAATTCAAGGTGAATATCGTCTTTTAGACGCCCATGCTAGAATTGCCAATGAAACAGGTATTCCATATCAAAATATCTTCCTAACAAAAAAGGGGGATGTTCTAAATTACGAAAACGGTCAATTTTATCAAGGTAAGGGCGTTGATGCTGGAGATACCATGATTGATGGTATTGGAGTTGGCGATATTGGTAGTATTGTCCTTCGTGATCGTGAATTATTGGCCGAAGACGGGGTCTTTATTGCGGTAGCTACAATTGACCGTAAAAAGAAGAAAGTCGTCGCTAAGCCTAAAATAACGGCACGTGGCTTCGTTTATATGCGAGCTAGTCGTGACTTATTGAGTGAAAGTTCAGATATTATCGTTGATACGATCACCGATTACATGCAAGATAACAAAGATTTCGATTGGTCGGACTTAAAACAAGGAGTTCGTGATAAACTAAATCATTTCTTGTATGAACAGACCAACAGACATCCAGTTATTTTGCCTGTGATCATGGAAGTTAATCAAAACAGACACAGAAAAGCAAAGAATTAGATTGATTTAATCTATTCGGATATTGTCGAGGTATTGTATGGACGATTCAGATAATCTAAAAAAAATTATTGATCAGGCTGATGAGGCCTTTGACCAAGGTAATTGGGTCGAAGCAACTGATTTATACACACAAGCATATTCGATGCAGCAATCCTTTGATATTAACAAGGGGCTTGCTGCTTCTTTATTGAATCAAAAAAGACCAGGCGACGCAGAGGCAGTCATTTTAGATTATTTTAACTATTACCTCAGCGAACCTCAGACGGCAGAATTGGCATTAGATATCGTGCTGGAAAACAACGATTTTTTGCTGGCTAATCAAATGTTAAATTACTACGATGCCAATCCATCACCACATGTTAAGACGGAAATTATTGCTGATTTTGTCAAACGTATCAGAATTGCTGAAGATCGTCATGAACGTTCGTTTAAACCTGAGAAGGATAAAATATCAGCACGACTACTTTCAATTGTAACTGAGCCGACCGCTGAGCAAATTCAATTATTGCGAAAATTGCGGGAATTTAATAAGGCTGATTACGTCAAAAATGCCAAGATATTATTAGGCAATCCCTTGCTGCATCCGCTTTTAAAGAGTGAAGCTTTGGAAAATTTATTGAAGTTAGGTATTAGTGAAAAGGTTGATATTTCGTTCTATGGTGAAAATAAAACTTGCATTCCAAGCAAGCTAATGCCTATTATGTCAACTGATGTCTATTTGAAAATGTGTGACGAACTGGAAAAATTACTGACCGATGAAAACGAAACTCAGATCGAGAACTTCAAAGGTGAATTGTCTCTATATGCCGCATTTGTCTATCCTTTTGGTAATGAAATAATAAAAACGCCGGAACTCTGGACAAAAGCAATGCTTTTAAGGTATGGTTTAGTAGATGATTCAGAAGTAAGTGATAATCAAGGTTTAGACGATGTGAAAACTTGGTTAAAGAGGTTCGATGAGCTGATAAATACCTTTCAGGAGTGAATTTTTTAAATTTTTTTCACTTTGAGTATTTACAATTACGTTTACGGCCTGTATACTCCAAAGAGTATATTTTTAGTCGGTGATTTGCTATGAATTAATTTGCTTTCACCTCTGAAAGTAGTATAATTTTTCAGTAAAGAGTCGTCTAAAGAACATTTTCTTTGGATCAATCTTATGAAATGAAATTTTAGGAGGATTCTTTGTAATGGCAGAAAAAGAACATTATGAGAGAACAAAGCCCCATGTAAATATTGGGACAATTGGTCACGTTGACCACGGTAAGACTACTTTAACAGCAGCAATCACTAAGGTATTGGCTGACAAAGGTTTAGCTAAGGCTGAAGATTACGCTGATATTGATAAAGCCCCAGAAGAAAAAGAACGTGGGATTACTATCAACACTGCTCACGTTGAGTATGAAACTGAAAAGCGTCACTATGCACATATTGATGCTCCAGGACATGCTGATTACGTTAAGAATATGATCACTGGTGCTGCACAAATGGATGGTGCCATCCTTGTTGTTGCTGCAACTGATGGTCCTATGCCACAAACACGGGAACATATCTTGCTTGCTCGCCAAGTTGGTGTTGGTTACATCGTTGTCTTCTTGAACAAGACTGACCTTGTTGATGACCCAGAACTAGTTGATCTAGTTGAGATGGAAGTTCGTGAACTTCTATCAGAATACGATTTCCCAGGGGATGACATTCCTGTTATCCGTGGTTCAGCTTTGAAAGCTCTTCAAGGTGACCCAGAGGAAGTTAAACACGTTGAAGAATTACTTGATGTTGTTGATGAATACATCCCAACACCAGAACGTGATAATACAAAACCATTCATGATGCCTGTTGAAGATGTCTTCACTATCACTGGTCGTGGTACTGTTGCATCTGGTCGTATCGATCGTGGTGAAGTTAAGATTGGTGACGAAGTTGAAATCGTTGGTTTGAAGCCAGAAACATTGAAGTCAACTGTTACTGGTCTTGAAATGTTCCGTAAGACATTGGATATCGGTGAAGCCGGAGATAACGTTGGTGTTCTTCTTCGTGGTATTAACCGTGACCAAATCGAACGTGGACAAGTTCTTGCTAAACCAGGTTCAATCAAGACTCATAACAAGTTCAAGGGTGAAGTTTATATTATGAGTAAAGAAGAAGGTGGACGTCATACTCCATTCTTCTCAAACTATCGTCCACAATTCTACTTCCATACAACTGATGTTACTGGTGTTATTGAATTGCCAGAAGGTGTAGAAATGGTTATGCCTGGTGATCAAGTTACTTTTGAAGTTGACTTGATTGCTCCAGTTGCTATTGAAAATGGTACAAGATTTACTGTTCGTGAAGGTGGCCGTACTGTTGGTGCCGGAGTTGTTACAGAAATCTTAGACTAATTTCTAAGTCGTGATGATAATTAAAAAAGAGTTGGAATAAATCCAGCTCTTTTTTTTATTGAAAAATGTTCAAAAATACGTCAAAGTATTTTATAATGGATAACATGATGTCTTAAAGTACCTATAAATCACGTCAAATGTTTACAATATCACCTTTTTAAGGTAATATTACAAAGTATGAGATCGTTGAAATACCGGAGGGATAATATAAATGTCTGCTAAGGCTGAATTTACAAAAAAAGAAAACAATACTGGTGAATTGAAGTTTGAAATTGACCAAGACACTATCAAGAAAGGGTTGGATACTGCATTCAACCGTGTAAAGAAGAGCTTAAATGTTCCTGGTTTCAGAAAAGGCCGCGTACCTCGCCAAATCTTCAACCGTATGTACGGTGAAGAAGCATTGTACGAAGATGCTCTTAACGCTGTTTTACCAGATGCTTACCAAAAAGCTGTTGATGATACAAAGGTAGAACCTGTTGATCAACCACAAATTTCCGTTGAATCAATGGAAAAAGATCAACCATGGGCTATTACAGCAACTATTACTGTAAAACCTGGTGTTGAACTTGGTGATTACAAGGGTATCGAAGTTTCAAAGCAAAAACGTAATGTTATGAAGGCTGATGTTGAAGATCGTATTGCCGAATTACAAAAGCAACAAGCTGAATTAGTTCTTAAAGATGGTAAAGCTGAAAACGGCGATACAGTTATCATTGATTACGTTGGAACTGTTGATGGCGAAGAATTCGATGGTGGTAGCGCACAAAACTACTCACTAGAACTAGGTTCAGGTTCATTCATTCCTGGATTTGAAGATCAATTAGTTGGTCACGCTGCCGGCGAAGATATTGACGTTAAGGTTACTTTCCCAGAAGATTATCAAGCTAAAGAATTAGCTGGTAAAGATGCTGTCTTTGCTACAAAACTTCACGAAGTTAAGACAAAAGAATTGCCTGCATTAGATGATGACTTTGCTAAGGACGTTGATGAAGATGTTGATACTCTTGAAGAGTTGAAGACAAAGCTTCACGATGAAATCAAAGATTCAAAGAAAGAAACTGCTGAAGAAAATATTCAAGAAGAAGCAATTGCTGGTGCAGTAAAGAATGCTAAACTTGATTCAATTCCTCAACCTATGATTGATACAGAAGTTGAAAACCAATTGAACCAATACCTAGCTAACTTACGTCGTCAAGGTATCGATCCTAAGTTGTACTATCAAATGACAGGAACAACTGAAGATACTTTGAAACAACAATTTGCTAAAGACGCTGAAGAACGTGTTAAGACTGACTTAGTTATCGAAGCAATCGTTGCTAAAGAAGGTATCAAACCTTCAGAAGACGAAATTAAAGCAGAAATCAAATCACTTTCTGACGAATACAAGATGGAAGAATCAGCTGTTAGAAATGCACTTTCTGACGAAATGTTGGCTCATGACATCGCTGCTAAGAAAGCAATCGAATTGATTGTTGACTCAGCCGTTGAAAAATAAGCAATTCTGTTATTAAAATCTAGGAAGCCGGAAGGCTTCCTTTTTTTATAAGAACGACGTGTAAAACTAATTACTTTACTCTTAATTATGACAATGCTAGACTTTCTAAAGCATTGGAACTATTGAAGGAGAAATCGCATATGTTTGATAGTACAGAAAATACTGGCACAATTAGCTGTTCATTTTGTGGTAAAACACAAGATCAAGTTAAAAAAATAGTTGCCGGACCCGGTGTCTATATTTGTAATGAATGTATTGATTTATGCAAAGAAATCATAGACGAAGAATTAAATGAAGCTACACCATTAGATTTGGACAACATCCCTACACCTATTGAAATCAAAAAAATTCTTGATGATTACGTGATTGGTCAAACTGACGCTAAGAGGGCATTGTCAGTTGCTGTTTATAATCACTATAAGAGAATTAATAAAATGGAACACCTAAAAGAGGGCGAAACTGAATTGCAAAAGAGTAACATTGCCTTAATCGGACCTACTGGTTCGGGTAAGACCTTCCTTGCTCAAACTTTGGCTCGTATCTTGAAAGTTCCATTTGCAATTGCTGATGCTACAACACTTACTGAAGCTGGATATGTTGGTGAAGATGTTGAAAACATTCTTTTGAAACTTTTGCAGAATGCCGATTTTGATGTTGACAAGGCCGAACACGGTATCGTTTATATTGATGAAATCGACAAAATTGCTAAGAAGAGTGAGAATGTCTCAATTACTCGTGATGTTTCTGGTGAAGGTGTTCAACAAGCACTTTTGAAGATTCTTGAAGGAACAATTGCTAGTGTTCCACCACAGGGCGGAAGAAAGCATCCTCAACAGGAACTTATTCAAATTGACACAACTAACATCCTCTTTATTGTTGGTGGTGCTTTTGATGGGATTGAAACAATTGTTAAGAATCGTCTTGGCGATAAGACAATCGGTTTTGGTGCTGAACAAAAGATCAATATTGCCGAAGAGAAAAGTTTAATGCAACAAATTATCCCTGAAGACTTGATGAAGTTTGGTATTATACCTGAATTCATTGGCCGTATTCCTATTGTTACGGCTCTTGAGAAGCTCACTGAGGATGATTTGGTTAATATCCTTACAAAGCCAAAAAATGCCTTAATCAAGCAATATAAGGAATTGATGGCTCTTGATGGAGTTGAATTACAATTTACTGATGGTGCTTTGAGAGAAATTGTTCGTTTGTCAATCGAAAGAGATACTGGTGCCCGTGGTTTGAGATCTATCGTTGAAGAAACAATGCTTGATACGATGTTTGAAATTCCTGGACGTGATGATGTTGAGAGTATCAAGGTTACTAAAGATGCTGTCAGAAAAGTTAAAAAGCCAGAGCTTATTTTGAAAAATGGAGAAGTTGCCTAATTGGCAGCTTTTTTTTTATATGGTAAAATTGTTTCATTGAGGTGAATTATGCAGGTAAATAATGTAACTATGAATTTAAGCGCCGTCAGTTCAAGACAATATCCAGATGAAGGTTATCCGGAGATTGCTCTATTAGGTCGCTCAAACGTCGGTAAGTCATCATTGATAAATACGTTGATCAACCGTAAAAGCTTTGCTAGAACGTCTAGTACGCCTGGTAAGACCCAAACTTTGAATTTCTATAATATTGAAGACCAGCTATATTTAGTTGATGTACCTGGTTATGGTTTTGCCAAAGTTTCCAAGAAACAACGTGAAGAATTTGGTATCATGATCGAAGAATATTTGACTACCAGAAGTCCCTTACGTGGTGTTGTTATTTTAGTTGACGGACGTCATGAGCCTAGTGAAGACGATATTTCAATGTATCAATTTGTCAGCTATTATCATATTCCAACGCTGGTTGTTGCAACAAAGATGGATAAAGTCAAGGGTAACCAGTGGAATAAGACGATTAGCCAAGTTAAAAAATCGATGGAGATCAATCAAACAGATTCCTTACAATTGTTCAGTG
Organism: Companilactobacillus huachuanensis; assembly: GCF_005404815.1. Taxonomy (GTDB): domain Bacteria; phylum Bacillota; class Bacilli; order Lactobacillales; family Lactobacillaceae; genus Companilactobacillus; species Companilactobacillus huachuanensis. The sequence continues at coordinate 162,196 of NZ_BJDF01000002.1, read as the reverse complement.
CTGCAACAAAAAAGGGTAAGGATGAAGTTTGGACTTGGATTGAAGATCATATGAAATAAAAAATGTTTTTATAAATCCAAATTTTTAATTGTATGAAAAATGAGTTGTATCACACTTAAAGAACCAAATAATTAGGTGTGATACAACTCATTTTTGTTTATCATTGATATGAACTTCTAAAAATAAAATATTGATTTGTTATCCTTCAAAATTAATAATCTTCTCGAAAGTGAATTTATTGTCATCGTAGGTAAATTTCAAAATACTACAATTAGTAAAGCCACTGTTACGTAATTTTTTCATGTCGGTATACAAGTCAGAAAACATCATTATGGCACCTGCGTGACTGACGACCAAAACTGTCTGATCATCTTCTTGCATAATTGCTGTCAGTGTTTTATTAACTCGTTGTTGGGCGACTTGATTGTCCTCACCACCAAATTGTACATAGTAATCACCAAAATGCTTTTTAGGATCATCTTGTGGATGTAAATATTCAGGAGCACCTTCAAATTTTCCAAATGAGAGCTCTCTCAGGCCCTTTAAGCGTTTATATGGCATATCAGTTACAAGTTCCAATGTGTCGCTGGCTCGTTCAGTTGTGGAACAATAACAAGCGTCAAATTTAATCTTGTTATCTTTAAAATATTGACTTGCAATTTTGGCTTGTTGGATACCAATTTCTGTCAATGGTGAATCACACCAGCCTTGAATTCGATGTTGAATATTAAATAATGTTTGTCCATGGCGCATGATGTAGAGTGTTTTTGTCAAAATTATCCCCCTTAGAAAGTAACTTAATTATACAATAACACTAAAAAATACCTTGAAAATTGTTTAAGTGGTGTGTATCATTCTAATTATAAGTAATGTTTTAGTTTTAATCCAAGTAGGAATTTACTTCAGTGTCCAGAGAATTGACGGTTGGTGCGAGTCAAGCAGGGTAAATTGTGAAATACTAGACTAAAATTCGGATCCTACGTTATAGGAGTAAAGAGCAAGCTAATAAGCTTGAATTTGGGTGGTACCGCGCAAAAAGGCGTCCCTGCATAAATTGCAGGGATGCCTTTTTTTATCCCTTTAACGAGGACAACAATTAGGAGGAAGTTTTATGAATATTATTGACGAATTATCATGGCGTGGTTTGATCAATCAACAATCTGACGAAGAGGGCCTTCGTGATTTAGTTGATTCTAAGGATATTTCACTATACTGTGGTATGGATCCAACCGGTGATTCTATGCATATCGGTCACCTGTTGCCATTTATGACTTTGGAAAGATTTGGCAAATTTGGTCACCATCCTTATATCGTTATTGGTGGTGCAACTGGGTCGATTGGTGATCCAAGTGGTAAAAAGGCTGAACGTCCAATGCAAACTATGGATCAGGTTAATCACAACGTTGAGGCTTTAAGCAATCAAGCTAACAAGATTTTCAATGGTTTTACGATGGTCAACAACTTTGATTGGACTGAACCTATTGGTATTCTAGATTTCTTACGTGATTATGGTAAATTGTTCAACGTTAATACAATGCTTAATAAAGAAATTATCTCAAGTCGTTTGGAAGTTGGAATTTCATTTACTGAATTTACTTACCAAATTCTTCAATCATTAGATTTCTTAACACTATACCGTCAACACAATGTGCAATTGCAAGTCGGTGGTGGCGATCAATGGGGTAACTTAACTGCTGGTCTTGATTTGATTCACAAGGCTGAAGGGCAAGAAGCCAAAGTTTATGCTTTGACAATTCCATTATTGTTGAAATCCGATGGTACAAAATTTGGTAAAACTGCCGGTGGTGCTGTTTGGCTTGATCCTAAAAAGACTTCACCATATGAATTTTATCAATTCTGGTTTAATCAAGATGACAAAGATGTTGTCAATTTGTTAAAGAAATTTACATTCCTAACAAAAGATCAAATCGATGATTTAGAAGAATCTGTTAAGACCGCTCCAGAAAAACGCTTGGCCCAGAAGACTTTGGCTCAAGAAGTTACTAAATTTGTTCATGGTGAAGAAGCTTTGAAGACAGCTGAAAAGATTACGGATGTCTTGTTCTCTGGTGAAATTCAAGAATTGACAACTGAAGAAGTCGCTGAAGCATTCCATGGTGTACCAAGTGCCGAAATTTCATCTGATTCAATCAATTTAGTTGACCTATTAATTGCCACAAACGTCGATAAGTCAAAACGTCAAGCGCGTGAAGATATTCAAAATGGTGCTATCAGAATTAATGGTGAAAAGTTAACAGATACAACTACTGAAATCGAGCCAAAAGATTCATTTGATGGTAAATATATCGTTATTCGTCGAGGTAAGAAGAAGTATTTCTTAGCTACTGTAAAATAGATTTTGATTTACTTTTTAAATCAGTGTTAAGTCTGAGTTAATAAGTGTTTTGACTGTTTTTATAGCAGACAAATCGTCTGGCAATTGGAGACGGTATATTTCAAATATTTAAATAAAACTGTTGACTGAATGCGTGAAATCGTTTATATTATTTTCAACGAAAACTTTTAATCAAGTCCTGTGAGGCTTGGAAGGTTCATTACACGTAGAGACAGAAAAAGTGTAAACTTCCTTTCCTTGTGGGATAGGAAGTTTTTTGTTTACTTAAAGAAAAATCAGGGAACTTTTAAATGGATCCAGTGAGGTCTAAAAGGTCGGATAAAACCAAACTTTTAGGGGCTAGCTGGATGAAAGCTAACCCTTTTTAATTTGGAGGAAAACAATGAAAAACATACTTTCTATGTCACAATTATCAAACGAAGAGGTCTATAGCCTAATAGACTCTGCGGAAAAGTTCAAAGCTGGTAAAAAGTCAGTGATCGGTACAGATAAATTTGCTATCAATCTCTTCTTCGAAAACAGTACGAGAACTAAATCTAGTTTCCAAGTTGCTGAAATGAAACTAGGGATGAAAGAAATTGAATTTGAAGCTTCAACATCATCAACGACTAAAGGTGAAAGCCTTTATGACACAATCAAAACTGAAGAGAGTATCGGCGCTTCGGTTGCAATTATTCGTCATAGTAAAGATAAATATTACGAAGATTTAGTTAATAACCATGACTTAAATATTCACATTATCAACGGTGGTGATGGCACTGGCCAACATCCTTCACAATCACTTTTAGATCTGATGACGATTTTTGAACATTTTGGGAAATTTGATGGTTTGAAAATTGGAATTATCGGTGACTTAAGTCATTCTAGAGTTGCCCACTCAAATGCAGAAATTTTGACACGATTAGGTGCTCAAGTATGTTTCGGTGGTTTGGACGCTTGGTACACGCCAGAGTTTGCTGAAATGGGACCTCACATGGATGTTGATGACCTTTGCCAAGAAATGGATGTTGTAATGTTATTGAGAGTCCAACACGAACGTCTTTCTGAAGAAGAGAACAAGAGCTTTTCTAAGACAGATTACTTTAACAAATATGGGTTAAATAAGGAACGTGTCAATATGATGAAAGCTGACGCGATGATCATGCATCCCGCCCCAATCAATCGTGGTGCCGAAATTGCTGACGATGTGGTTGAGTGCGACAAGTCATATATCTTCCCACAGATGGCTAATGGAGTATTCATGAGAATGGCAATGATTGAAGCTGTTTTGGAAGGAGATCATATCCACGATGAAGTTACTGATCAAAAACGCCAAGTTGTTTTACCTTAATAAATTAATTAACTGTGATCTTCTGATTGAAGATGGTAAGTTTAAGCAGATTGCTGAGAATATTGTTGCAACAGATGCCAAAATCATTGATGCAAAATTTCAACTAGTAACGCCTGGATTAGTAGACGTACACGTGCATTTTAGAGAACCTGGTCAAGTTCATAAGGAGACAATCAAAACAGGAACTTTGGCCGCTGCACATGGTGGATTTACAACGGTTGGAGCAATGCCAAATGTTATCCCTGTGCCTGATAACGCTGAGAAATTCGGTCAACAAATAGCGTTAAATGAACAAAATTCTTTGATTCACACATTGCAATATGCACCAGTTACCGTAGATGAAACTAGTGACAAACTAGTCGATATAGAAGAGCTTTCCAAATTAGGGGCCTTTGCCTTTTCTAACGATGGACATGGAATCATGAATGCACGGTCAATGTTTATGGCAATGGAAAGAATTGCTGCAATTGACAGTCACTTGGCCGCTCATGTGGAAGACAAGAATCTATTCAATCATGGTGTTATTAATTTTGGAACGGCGTCACAACGTTTAGGTTTACCAGGAATTCAAAGAGTGGCAGAGACATCTCAATTAGCACGAGATTTAGTTTTGGCTAAGGAGACTGGGGTTCACTATCACGTTTGTCACATTTCGACAAAAGACGGTGTGCAGTTGGTTAGAATGGCTAAAGATGCTGGAATTAATGTGACTTGTGAAGTTTCTCCACACCATTTACTGCTCAGTGATCAAGATATTTTAAATGATGATGCCAATTTTAAGATGAATCCACCATTACGCAGTGAAGAGGATCGTCAAGCTTTGGTTGCTGGTTTGCAGGATGGCACGATCGACATGATTGCAACCGACCATGCGCCTCATGCTGAAGATGAAAAGAATCAAGGATTTGCTAAGAGTGTCTTTGGTATTACCGGAATTGAAACGTCATTTCCTCTCATGTACAGTCGCTTAGTCAAAACAAATATCATTAGTTTGGAAAAGTTATTGAAACTTATGACTAATAATCCGGCTGAAATATTTAAAATAAAAGTAGCTGGGACAATTAAGCTTGGTCAAAGAGCAGATTTTACAATTATAAATTTAGATGATGAATATGCGATTAAATCAAAGGATTTTCTTTCAAAAGGCAAGAATAGTCCCTTTATCGGTCAAAAAGTTTACGGTGAGGTGGAACAGACATACGTTAATGGAACATGTATTTATTCAAAATAAAGAGTGAGGGTAATGATGAACAAGCCAGTAATAGTAGCGCTAGATTTTGCAGATGATTTTGAATGTATCAACTTTTTAAATCAATTTCCCAAAGATGAAGAAAAATTATTTTTAAAAATTGGTTTAGAAATGTTTTGTCAATTTGGCTATCCATTTGTGAGAAATTTAAGAGAACGTGGTTATAATATTTTCTTGGATTTGAAATTGCATGATATTCCTAATACGGTTAAAAGAACGTGTGAGATGATTGCTCAGTGGGATGTTCAAATGCTGACAGTTCATGCGACAGGTGGTTCTGAGATGATAGCTGCTGCTAAGGAGGGCCTTGCCGGCTCGTCGACCAAATTATTAGCAGTAACGCAGTTAACATCCCTTGGTCAAACGGAATTGGCGAATGAATTACAAGTACCGTTGGATTCGCAAGATTATGTAACGCATTTGGCAAAATTGGCTTATCAAAATGGAGCTGACGGGGTTATATCTTCTGCACTTGAAGTTCCAGTAATCAAAACCGCTACTAGTACTGATTTCTTGTGTGTTACCCCAGGTATCAGACCCAAGTCATCTCAAGTAGGTGATCAAAAGCGTGTTGCAACACCAGCTCATGCTAGAGAGCTTGGCAGTGATGCTATCGTCGTTGGTCGTCCGATTACTCAGGCTCAAGATGGCCATCAAGCATATGTGAATATTTGTAAGGAGTGGAATAAATAATGGATAAATTAGCAGTTGCTAACAACATTGCAGGGCAATTATTAAAAATTAAGGCAGTGACGTTGAGTCCCAAGGAGCCTTTCATATGGGCAAGTGGTATCAAATCACCGATTTACACTGACAATCGCTTAACGATTGCTTATCCAGATTTTCGCCAAACAATTGCTCACGACTTAGCAGATTTAATCAAGGAGCATTATCCGGAAGTTGAAGTTATCGGTGGAGTTGCTACAGCCGGAATTCCACATGCTACTGGAGTTTCTAACATTTTGAATTTACCTTTGAATTACGTTCGCCCTCAGAAAAAGGATCATGGTAAAAAGAGTCAAATCGAAGGTCGTTGCCAAAGGGGTGACAAAGTTGTTTTGATCGATGATTTAATTTCAACTGGTGGTAGTATTTTAAAGGCTGTCAAAGCTGTTCGTGAAGAAGGTGGGGATGTTATTGGAACTGTTGCCATCTTCTCTTATGGACTACCAGAAAGCACGAAGAACTTTGCTGATTATGACACCAAATTATTCACATTGACTGATTTTCCAACAATGATTGAGGTTGCTCAAAAGCAAAATTACGTTGAAGAAACAGATATGGAATTGTTACAACAGTGGTATCAGAACCCCGAAAGCTGGGGTAAATGATGGATTTATACAAATTAGTTCGTCCCGTAATTTTTAAAGTCGACCCTGAAATTGATCATCATATTGTAGCTACTGGATTAAAAATATTTAATCAGACACCGCAGGTCTTACGGACAATGTTTCAAACAAAACAACATTCTAATTTGGGATTAACGGTTAAAGGCGTAACTTTTGATTCACCAATTGGTATTGCAGCAGGTTTTGATAAGAAAGCTGAATTTTACAATAGTCTTGGCGCCTTAGGGGCTGGGTTTGTAGAAATTGGTAGTATTACTAAAAATGGTCAACCAGGAAATAAGAAAAAGAGAATTTTTCGTTTACCAGCTGATCAAGCAATAATCAATCGCATGGGTTTAAATAATCTTGGTGTTGAAGAAACTAGGAAACATCTAGCAAACACTCCCAAACACGTTAAAATTGGTATCAGCGTCGCACCTGGGCATGGTTTGGACAGTGACAGTATGATTGATGAAATGGTTGATAATATTGCGCAGATTCATTCGTTTGGTGATTATATAGCCCTAAATCAAAGTTGTCCTAATCAAAAAGGTGTGACAACTTTACAAGAAATTCCAGTCGCTAAAAAGCTACTTCAAAAAATCCATAATTTACATATCAAGGAACCGGTTTTTTGTAAGTTTGGTAATGATATTACCCCTGAAAAATTAATTGAATTGCTCAATGAAGTGGGCAGCTTAATGGACGGAATCATTTTAACTAATACAGCCGCCAACCCTAGCCCGATTCATGATAATTTGAGGTCTGAGCATAAAAATGAAGGTGGCGGTCTCAGTGGTAAGCCAATTTTTAAAAAGTCATTGAGTTTAACTAAAGCAATTCATCAGGTATTTCCAGATTTACCAATAATGTTTTCTGGTGGTGTTTTCACGCCTGAAGATGCAAGAGCTGCATTATTGGCAGGAGCCAGTTTAGTGCAAGTTTATACAGGATTTATTTATAATGGTCCAACAATGATCAATCAAATAAATAACTATTTGTCTAAGAACAACGTTTTACAAAAGTTAACTTACTCCCCTAAGATTTCCGAAACTCCAGTTCGAGATAATGAAGATATTATCGTTACCGATATTAATAATGATAAAAAAATTGAATTAGATGCTAATTCAGGTGCTTCATTTCACGAGGAATAGCTAGAAAATCCACTATCTATACTAGATAGTGGATTTTTTTTTGCATTTAATTAATTTTTGAAAGAGATTGCTTATTTGAATATCTTGAAAATTAATACTTCGCTAAACTTTAATTATCGGATTAAATGGGAAATTTTAAGGGAAATTCAGATGGAGGTAGTGTTTTGGAAGAAACAATTTTATCAGTTAAAAATTTGAATAAATCATTCGGGAATAGACAGACGTTATTTGATATTAATTTTGAATGTCAAAAAGGTCATATCATTGGATTAGTTGGCGCCAATGGTGCAGGTAAAACTACAATCATGAAGGCAATTTTAAGTCTAATCAAAAGCGAAGGTCAGGTAACTATTGATGGGCAAAAAAGCACCTTCAATCACCATCCCATCCTGAAAAGGGTTGGAGCATTAGTTGAGTATCCAGGGATTTATCCATATTTAAGTGGAAGAGACCATCTCAAATTATTTGTGACTGATTCAAATGACAGCAAAGAACGTATCCAAAAGATTATTAATGACTTAAAATTAAATAATTATATTGACCAAAAAGCTAAGCTATATTCATTGGGGATGAAACAAAAATTAGGTATTGCGATGGCTTTGGTTAATCAACCTGACCTAGTTATTTTAGACGAACCAATGAATGGGTTAGATCCGCAAGCGACAAAAGATTTACGGGAGCTGATCTTAAAGCGCAGAGATCAAGGGATGACTGTCTTGATTTCGAGCCATATTTTAGGAGAGTTGCAAAAATTAGCTGAAGATTTAATCGTGATTGATCATGGAAAAGTTATTAAGAAAACAACCATGAATGAATTATTAGCCAGTAATCAGCATTTTGTTGTAATTAAAACCAGTGATGATGTTGAAGCTCAAAAGTTGTTAGAGATTGTTGGATTTCAAGTTGTATCACAGTCACCATTGCGCTTAACGTTAACAAAGGAAAATACAGTTGAACGATTGATGAATATTTTGATGAAACAACAAATTACCGTGAATGATATGCAGCACGAAGATGCGGACTTAGAAGAATCGATTTTGAAATTAATTGCGGAGTAGGAGAAGATTATGGGTTATTTATATAAACAAGAAATTTTTAAGTTGCTGAAGAAGCGGAGCTTCTGGTTTTGTCTGTTATTTATTGCGTTACAAAATATAGGGGTAGCAATTTTTAGTCAGTCATATTCTAAATTTTTACAACCAAAATTTTTGTTTCAATATGATTTCGTATCACCTGCATTCATCTCTTTGATCCTGATTGCCACTAGCGCTACGATTATTTCGACAGAATTTGAGTACAATACGATTAAAAACGTTGTGATGCAACAATATTCACGTAACCAAATTTTAATTAGCAAATGGTTAACCGTTTTAACATATTCAGTAGGGATCTATTTGTTTTCTATGATTTTGAGTTTATTTGATAAATTCATTTTTTTTAATAATACATTTTCATTGGTCGATAAGTCAGAGGGTGGCACTTATTTAGTTTGGCAAAGTTGGTTGATTAGTAATGGTGCAACTTTTATTACACTCTGGTTAATCTTGAGTATTGTTTTCTTGTTGGCAGCAGTGATGAAAAAAGGTGCTTTGGCTGTTGTTGTTGGTGTCGTCGGATATTTTGCTTTGGAAATCATCAGTTCATTAATGTTTGTTTTAATTAGCAAATGGGACTTTTTAAAGTGGAATCCACTTAATTTTCTAAACTATCCTGGACAATTGGTTAGAGAATCAACTCTTTCTGAACTGACGCATTTAAATAATGATCAGATGTTAATGGGAAATATCATATATATTATTTTATTTATGGCAATTGGATTGTTCTTCTTCTCTAGAAAAGAAGTATAAAAAAACTCCATCGGCAATGATGAAGTTTTCGGTCATTTTTTCTATGGTTCTTAATTAAGCAATTCAAGATACATTATTGGGCTGCGGCCAGCTCTCGTGTTAGATTACGATACTGCGTTGGGGACATTCCGATACGTTGCTTAAATTGCCTCATGAAGTAAGTGTCATATTCGAAGCCAGTTGCCAAGGCAATATCATTTAAAGTCATTCCAGTGTGTGTCAACATTTGTTCGGCGATTGTTAGTCGGTATGATAATAAATATTGTAAAGCTGTTTGTTTAGTACGTTGTTTGAATTGATTGTTCAATGAGACACGATTGAGATGGGTTAGTTCGGTTAAATCCTCAGAACGAATTGGTGTTGAATAATTTAAGTGGATATATTTTAATGCCTGCTCAATGGTTGAATTTTGAGTATCTTGTTCTAAACGGAGTAAAAGGTTAAAAATTTGAATCAAGTATTGTTTAATACGGCACACCCACAAGTCATCACTTTGAGCATTGACCTCCATGCCCAAGGTGAAGAACCATTGTAAAAACTTTGGATAAATATCACTTGTTAAGTTGATTGTGCCAATGTGTTGTAAATTGTTTTCAAACAAAGAAAGCCCTTCTTTGATTCTTGGAGTATTAGGAACTTTAACATCTTTGGTGTGTGATAATCGAACTGTGTTCAAAAAATCAGGATTAAAAGAAAAAGAGGAGGCTACCAAATCCTTGGATTCATTAATAATTATATTATCTCCGTCTTTCAGACAGATAATACATGGCGACTGTAATTTAAGTGGATAATCATTTAATTGTAATGAGACTTGTCCCTGTGTGATTAATATTAAGCTATAACGTTTTTTGTATGGTGGTTCGGCAAGATTTTGTGTAGGATTAAATTCAATTTCAACTTGGCGATTTTTATGACGATCTACTTGAGGCATGCTTTTCTCCTGACAAATAGTATAGTTAACTGTTTCATTTATACCATTTTTTTGATGACTGTTTCAAATTATGATTATTCATGTAATAAAGACATGGAGGTCAGAAAGATGACAGTAAAAGTAGGTATTAATGGATTTGGAAGAATCGGACGTTTGGCATTTCGCCGGATTAGTGAAATTGATTCAGACATCGAAGTTGTTGCGATTAATGATTTAACGGATGCCGGGATGTTGGCACAATTGTTACAATTCGATTCGGCACATGGAACATATCAAAAACAGGTTACATCAGAAGATGGAGCCATTATTGTTGATGGGAAAAAGATTCAGGTATACGCTCAACCGGATGCACGTAAAATACCATGGGTTAAAAATGATGGTGTTGATATTGTACTGGAATGTACCGGATTTTATACCTCGACTGAGAAATCTCAAGCACATCTTGATGCAGGTGTTAAGAAAGTTATTGTTTCAGCTCCAGCTGGTTCAATGAAGACAATCGTTGTTAATGTAAATGACGATATTTTAAATAAGGACGACAAAATTATTTCAGCTGGTTCATGTACCACTAATTGTTTAGCACCAATGGCATATTTTTTAAACCAAGATTATGGTATTAAAGTCGGAACAATGACAACTGTTCATGCTTATACTTCAACACAGATGATTTTGGATGGACCAGTTCGTGGCAATAATCCTCGTGCAGCACGAACAGCAGCTGTTAATATCATTCCACATTCATCAGGTGCTGCCAAAGCGATTGGATTAGTAATTCCTGAATTGAATGGGAAGCTAAAAGGACACGCTCAAAGAGTACCTGTAAGTGATGGCTCACTTACAGAATTAGTATCAGTTGTTGACAAGGCAGTGACTGTTGAGGAAGTTAATCAATCAATGAAGAATCACACAGAGAATAATCCTTCATTTGGCTATGACGACCGTAATATTGTTTCAACCGATATTATAAATTCATCCTATGGTTCAATTTTTGATCCAACACAGACTGAAGTTACTTCAGTGGGTGATACGACTCTGGTTAAGACGGTTGCTTGGTATGATAATGAATATAGTTTTACGAGTCAAATGGTGCGTCTTTTGAACATGTTTGCACATATTTAATTATAATAGATTATGGAAATCAAAAAATATTATTTGAAGAAATGTTCAATTACTCGGTTAATTGAGCATTTTTTTATTCATAGCTAAAGGTTGAAAGTTTAATTAAGTTTGCCGTTTCCAGAGCTGAAAGCATTCATATGCTGCGCGGTACGATCCGAGCCAAAAGGCGGTCTCGAATCTTAGGTTGTTTGAAGCCTTACCAAAAAACGGTAAGTCTCCAACACGCCCGGTGGTGTAAGGACTAAAGTCCTAACGCCACTTTCGCTGCAAATGAATACTCTCAGCTCTTCCAACTAGTTTTTTAATAATACGAATGTCTAATTGTTATCTTTTGCTATTTAAATAAATAGATAAATAAATTTACTTTAGGACTATCAGAGCGCTGTTTATATCACTTTTTCACCTTTCAACCTTCAGTTTTTAACCTTATGTTTATTTTAGAATTTAAAATAGTCTGGAAATAAAAGCAATTGAATATTTTACATTCAATTAATAACGATTAACTAGCACGTCCACATTTTAGGTATATCATTTCTAGAACTGATAGTACTAAACTTTTCTTTTTTCAACGCAAAAAAGCCTAGGAATATTCCCAGACTTTCGTTTTACATAAATAATGTGAAGATGAAACCAACGATCCCGACCAGTAAACTATAGATCAAAGCTGGAACCACTGTTTTACGTAAGATATTTCCTTCTTGTCCAGACAATCCAACAACTGAACTGACTGACACAATATTATGTACGCAAATCATATTTCCGGCGGCGGCACCAATTAATTGAGCTGCCAAAACTAATTCTTTACCGACACCAGCTTTTGTAGCGATATCGGCCTGAATTTGACCAAATGTCAAAGTGGAAACGGTCGTACTTCCGGTCACAAATGATCCTAGTTGACCAAGGAAAGGAGCAATAATGATCCAGACTGATGATAGATATTTGGAAATTATTTTAGCGATGTACATTGGCATGCTTGGAAAGTTTGCACCATTTAATTCTGAATTAGTAAATATTTGAACCATTATCAAGGTAACTATCAAAGCTAAGGCGGTTGATTTCATTGATAGAACAACTTTTTTAGCAGTTGGTAAGAAACTCTTGAGTGATTTAACTTGAATTAATAGTCCAATCAGAACGGCGATTGTTAACAAAGTTCCTGGTGAATAGAGAAATTCCCAATCAGAGCTGATTTGAGTGAATCCTAAGATATTTCGCCAAGATAAATTAATGTTGTTTACCAAAAGTTGCTTGAGAGGATTAATTGTCCGGGTTGCTAGTAACAGCAATATAACCACAATATAAGGTGACCAAGCAGTTAATAAAGACATTTTATTTGTGTTTGTAACTGTCTTAGTCGAAGTTGTCCAAGGCTTTTCAAAGACTGACTTAGGTAATAGAAACTTAAATTTGATTGAAATAATGGCAATAATAATTGTGGCAAAGGGTGCCAAAATTGCTACAAATTCATAAGTTACAACGAATGAAACTAGGATAGCGAAGAGACTGTATACTATACCGATGAAAAGTGACCAAGGAACAAGGGCTAAGAAATCCTTTTTAGGATTGCCCTCTTTTTTACCAAAAAGAAATGTCAGCATAAAGATTAAAATCAATGGCATGAATGTTCCAGCAAACAAATCTATTTGTGTAATTTTTTGACCGATAGCATTAAGAAAATCAGCCTTTTCACTGACGTTACTCAAACCAACTGTTAACGGAGTTCCGACTGCCCCGAAGGATGCCGGAGTTGAGTCAGCGACTAATGCTAATGTTACGGCAGCCATGGGCGAAAAACCTAAAGCAATCATTAGTGGTGCTGTAACCATGGCGGGGGTACCGAATCCTGAAACACCTTCGATCAGACCACCGAATAAAAAAGCAACCAATAGAACTTGCAACCGCATGTCAGCTGAAATTGTGTGAAACCCAGCGTTGATTCGATCAATAGCTCCCGTGTGTTGCAACATGTTTAACATCATCAAAGCCCCAAACAAAATCCACAGAATTGGTAACGATTTGTGGATCGATTGAAAAATTGAAGCTAGTAAAACTTTGGTAGGCATTTTCCAAAAGAAATAACCTTCCAACAGAACAATAAATGCACTGATCGACATACCTTTAGTGGCAGGCAAGTTGAGAATGCCTAATAAAACTAGTGGCAAGATGACCGCAGATAGTGCAATTAGAATCATAAAATAACTCCCTCTTAAACCAATTTTATATATTATATAATTTTTAGCTTATGGTTGTGAATAGAATTTGCAAAAATGTTTTTAAAAAAATGAACTAAAGCATTGATAATGGACCACCATTGATACCTTTAGTGACCGTAACGTCAGTTGGATTGATTTTGGTTTGATCGGTTAATAATTTATTCAAATGATGCTTGAAGTCATCTTCTTGTAATTGTGATTTTACGTGCCAAGCTGATAAGTTTCCATTAGCTGAAACTTCCCCCAATCCATTGATGCCTTCAATAGTCTTAGGATCAACGGGATTCTCAGAATCAATGTCGACAAAATAATTTGTATACCAAAGTTGAAATGCCATAATATTCCTCCAGAATTTTCTTACTCTTATCATATAATATTTTAGATGAGATTAATCAATTAGCAGACGGTTATTTTAGAAAATTAGTATGCAAGTGCTGGCTGACAAGTTACAATTTAAATAGAAATCGTTCGTTAAAAATGGGGAAAATTATGAAACAAATTACATGTCAGGAAACGCGCACAATCAGTGAAAGAGTTATTTTTGATGGGGACCTGAACGACAAAGGAACACTTTTTGGTGGTAAAACGCTCAGTTTATTGGATGAGAATGCTGGATTAGCCAGTTTTAAAGTGATAAAAGCTAAGATTGCAACTGCTAGTTATGATCATGTTAATTTTTGGAAACCAATTACAACTGATAAATATATTAAATTTGAATCCTTTGTAACGGGAGTATCAGGTCGACAAATTGAAGTTTTTACGAAGATTATTAGTCATGATTTAAAAACTGATGAGAGAGAGATAGCCTTTTCTAGTTTCTGTACACTAGTGGTTTTACAGGCAGTCGAGCTACCAGAAATAGTTCCAGAGACACCAGAGGAAAAGTATCTCTGTGCGGGTTTTAGAAAACGACTGGCGGGAAGACGTGCAGATTACAGGCAGAGAGATGAATTTTTGAGTCATTTAAATATCGAGTAATTAGAGTTAGTTGAAACTTATGACTAACTCTTTTTTTATATCAAAATACTATTTCAAGTAAATTACTTTGACACACACAGTAATTGGTGATACATTATCTACATAGAAATAAAAGGTAGGGATGGATTATGAAACCACAAATTTCTAAAGATATAATTCGTGGACACACAGCCACGATTGTTTTGAACATTCTCAGCCAAGGTGACAGTTATGGTTATGAGATTGCTAAAATGGTTAAAAATTTGAGTCACGATAAATATGAACTGAACGAGGCAACACTTTATACAGTTTTTCGACGTCTTGAAAAAAATAACGATATTGTCAGTTATTGGGGCGATGAAAGCCAGGGCGGTCGTCGCAAGTATTATCAAATAACGACGCAAGGCAAACAGACTTTGGAAGATAATATTGAAGCTTGGAAATTTGCCAAGGATGTAATAGATGATTTGATTTTAGGAAGGATACAAGATTATGAGTGAAATGATAAATAAATTAGTAGATGAAAAATTAAATAAAATTTTTGCGGACTATCCAGATACCGCGGACTTACAAGAATTACAAGAGGAATTGGAATCTGATTTGATTGCTTCGTCTGAAGACAAAAAGACCGTTGACGTGACAGAAGAAGCTGCAGTAGCCGCAGCATTTAAAGAATTCGGCGATATTGATGAGGTAATTGATCAAGTTTTGGATGAAAATCAGGACAAAGATAATCATTATCGTAAAACGATTCAGGAGCATCACATTGATTTAGATGATGATGGAATCAGAATAGATAATGGGAAATTACTCAATATCAATGATGATGGTATTACAATCAACAATGGGAAAACTATCAGTATCAATTCTGAAGGCGTTAAGTTAGGAAACATGGTTATCAATGAAGACGGCATCAATTTTAATGGAAAAAAATCTAAAGAATCATTTGATGAAGTCAATGCAAATTTCAAGGATACTGATTTTGATACTGAAGTACATGTTGAATCAATGCCCTTGACGGATGAAAGTGAGTTTTCTACGACGGATATTAAAAAAATGGATATTTTTTCTGAAAACGCCTATTTAAAGATTTTGCCAACTAATGGACAAAAAATTGTTATCAGAGAATACATGTCACGGTCTAATCCCGATTATCAGGTTAAAGCTGAGATTGTCGATGATACTCTAGTAGTTAAGCAGGGACGAGTTCCTCATTTCTTACCTTTACGTATAAAAACTCAAATTTTGATTCCTAAGGAATTCACAGGAAAATTAAGAATTACCAATCGTAGTGGCAGTCTGCTACTTCAAAATATGGATAATATTGATCAAGCACTGATTAATGTCCACAGTGGTTTGGTCAATATTAGAAATATTTCGATCAATCAACTGCTGATTCAGTCAACTTCTGGAAAGATTGTTTTGGAAGACGTTGATGTTAAGAATTCATTATCAGTCAATGCTAAGAGCGGTATTATTAAATTAGATGATGTTTTCAGCCCAGATTACAATATTCAGGCTAATAGTGGCACAATTAGAGGACTTGACCTCAGTGGCGCTGGTTCGATAACTGCTAAATCAGGTACAATTAAAATAGAATTTGAAAAAATCACCTCGGATGTTAAGGTTTCTAACAACAGCGGAACGATAAAATTAATGATGCCTGAACACGATTCTTATGATTTTGATCTTGAAGCTCGCAGTGGAGTAGTCAAAATGAACCAGGCGGCTAATTATAAACATGACGTTCTAAGTCTGAAGGAAGGTAGGGTTGGGACTGGTCCTCAATATAAGCTAACTGCCAAAGCAAATTCAGGCACAATTAAAGTAAATTAAAAAAAACTGAGATGAAAATTAGAATTTCATCTCAGTTTTTTTAGTTTATTTTATTTGAAAGAATCTGGAGGACGTTTGCCAGTCGGTACATTGTATGTTGCGGATCGTGTAATTGATCAAATGAGAGATCTAAATCAGCCGAAGCTTGATTAAGTTTCAATTCGAGAAAAAATGGTTTTCTAAATTCAGGGAAAATTGACTGCTTTGCAGGTTTTATTGTTAAAATGTCAGTTACAGAATATTGTTGATTTTCCTCATGAACTTGAAAGTTTTTAATTTGAGAAAAGCTGATAAATTGAAATTCTGCTTGATCTGGGAAGAAAATCATTTTTAATTTGTCACGATAAGTAGTCATTTTATAGTAAGAAATACCATGTTTTTCTAGTTGCCAATGGCCGAATAGTTTTGGCAAAAGAATTGGAAAATAAATGCAAAGTAGCAAAAATAAAACTAACAAAAATGATAATATAGATACCTTTATGTTAGCGATTAATCCAAGGCCACCAGCCAAAAAGCTGACTAAAAAACTTACAATTATTGGACGATGATTGATCCTTTTTCCAAACTCGATCGTATCGATCATTCTAATATCTCCCTCTTGAATCTAATAATATTGTAATATTTTGCAACCGTTTACACAACTGATGTCAAAGGAAATTTTATTTAAAAATATTTCGCTATAAAGCATTGTAATAGTTTATTTTATCGTATATCCTGAGACTATATTATAAATATAGGAGGGTTGATTTAATGGAAAAGAAAGCAAAAAAATGGCAAATGCCATCCGCTTATACAATTTTGTTCTTCTTGATAATCGTAGTCGCAATTTTGACTTGGATTATACCTGCTGGTGAGTATGCAACTACCAAAGCGGGAAATATCATTGCAGGTACCTACAAGGCACGAGCAAGTAGTCCTCAAGGTATCTGGGATGTATTCTTAGCACCAATCAACGGGATGGTTGGTACTGATATAACTGAAGGTTCTATCTCAGTTTCACTCTTTATTTTGGTTATTGGTGGTTTCTTAGGGGTCGTCAATAAAACTAAGGCGTTGGATGATGGTATTAGTTCAACTGTCCGTAAGTATCATGGTAAAGAAAAAGCACTTATCCCAATTTTAATGACCTTATTTGCAATCGGTGGTTCAACTTACGGTATGGGTGAAGAAACGATTGCTTTCTATCCAATTTTAATTCCTGTTATGATCAGTGTTGGTTACGATTCGATTACCGCAATTTCTTTGGCATTGATCGGTTCACAAGTTGGATGTTTGGCTTCAACAGTTAATCCATTTGCAACAGGTGTTGCTTCACAGACAATTAATATTTCACCTGGTGATGGTTTGATTTCACGGTTTATTTTATTAATTATTGTAACCGGTATCAGTATTGCATACGTTATGCACTATGCTGAAAAGGTTAAAAAAGATCCGTCACAGTCAGTTGTTTTTGAGCGCCGTCAAAAAGATCTTGAAGAATTTAACATGGAAGAAAGATCTGTTGGAGAAAAATTAACTAAGAAGCAAAAGAGTGTTCTTTGGCTCTTTGCCTTAACGTTCGTTATTATGATCAGCAGTTTGATTCCTTGGACAAGTTTGAATCCTGGTTGGACATTCTTTGAAAACTTTACGAAGTGGCTCACAAATCTACCTTTCCTTGGTGCTTTAATTGGTAAGGATCTGGCACCATTAGGAACATGGTACTTTACAGAAATCACAACACTATTCTTCATGATGTCAGTTGTTATCATGTTTGTCTTCCACATGAAGGAATCTGATTATATTAGCGCTTTCATGGGTGGTATGACAGAATTTATCAGTGTTGCTATTATCGTTGCTGTTGCCCGTGGTATTCAAGTTATCATGAACAATGGTTACATCACTGCTACAGTCTTGCATGCTGGTGAAACTGGCTTGCAAAACCTTTCTGCAGGTGTATTCATCGTCTTAACATATATTTTCTATATTCCAATGTCATTCTTGATTCCTTCAACTTCCGGCCTTGCTGCTGCTACAATGGGAATCATGGGACCACTTGGTAAATTCTCAGGCGTTGATGGCTCACTTGTTATCACAGCTTATCAATCGGCTTCTGGATTAGTTAACTTGATTACACCAACTTCAGGTATCGTTATGGGTGCTTTGGCAATTGGTCATGTTGATATTGTTAAATGGTGGAAGTACATGTGGAAATTGGTCGCCATTTTATTCGTGGTAATCGCAGTATTCTTAGTTGTTGTTTCGATGTTTAAATAATATTTGGAAATAATTCTGGGGGTTTGAATAATGGAACAATTTATTACAGATGAAATTCAAGATGCAGCTATCAAAGACTTGGGTGAGTTGGTTGGCATTGCCTCATTTAATAGTGAAGCAGAGCCTAATGCACCCTTTGGTAAGGGACCTAAAGCCGCACTTGATAAGACAATGGAATTGATGGACAAATTGGGCTTTAAGACTCACGAAGATCCAGATGGCTATTATGGCTATGCTGATATTGGTGAGGGTGATCAAACATTTGGTATAGTAGGTCACTTGGATGAAGTTCCTGCTGGAAATTTGGAAGCTTGGGATGTTGAACCATACAAACTAACTATCAAAGATGGCAAGTTGTACGGTCGTGGTACTCAAGATGACAAAGGTCCTACAATTTCAGCTATTTATGCTATCAAGTCAATCTTAGACAAAGGCTACAAATTTAACAAAAAGATCCGTGTAATCTTTGGTACTGATGAAGAGATTCTTTGGAGATGTTTGGCTGAATATAATAAAAAAGAAGACCCAATTGACATGGGTATTGCTCCGGATGCAGAATTCCCATTGATTTATGCTGAAAAAGGATTGCAACAATCATATTTAACAGGTCCTGGGTCCACTGAATTGAACCTTGACCTTGAGAATGCCTTTAATGCAGTTCCTGGTAAAGCTATCTATGACGGTCCAAAGCAGGCAGAAGTATTTGCTGCTTTACAAAAACACAATTTCGACGCAGATCAAAAAGATGGTGAAATTGAAGTTCACGGTAAATCAGTTCATGCAATGAACGCTCCGGAAGGTACTAATGCTGTTGTCAGATTAGCGATTGCTTTGGCAGACGTGTTCCCAGATATTGCTGTTTTGAAATTCTTGAAGGCATTTGGTGAGGATGCTAATGCTACTAACTTGTTAGGTGATGTTTCGGATGATGTGTCTGGTAAGTTGACTTTCAATATTTCGAGTTTGAAGATCACACCAGAAGAATCAAGAATGCAAATTGATATGCGTATTCCCGTAAAGATTGACCATGATCAATTGATTCAACAAGTTTCAGATGCCGTTGCTAAGTTTGATATGAAGTATGAAAACTTTGATTACGTAGCACCATTGTATGTTCCAACTGACAGTGAACTTGTTAAAACATTGATGCAGACATACCAAGACTTAACTGGTGATACCAAATCTCAACCAGCTATCTCAGGTGGTGCAACATTTGCTAGAACTATGAATAATTGTGTAGCCTTTGGTGGGATGTTACCAACAACTCCTGATTTCATGCACCAAGCTAATGAGAACTGGAGTAAGGCTGATATGAGAAAAGCTATGGAAATTTTTGCTGAAGCTCTCTATCGTCTTTGCGTTTAAAAATTCCAATAATTAATGAAAATAGGGCTGAGGTCCTATTTTTTTTTATCTCAAGACTAAAAATTTGTTTTATATTTCAAAATTCGGTAGCGTAGCAGTAAAGGATTAAGACCTACCGTCTCCAGAGCTGGAAAATATGGACTGGCAGTGCGGACCAATCTTGAACCTATCTGTTGAATAGATATTTATTCCGTAATTATTCCCAGCTTTTAAAAATACTTGAGGTGTAGAAACATGTTTAACTTTAATACGCAACCACGCAAATTCAGTTTTCAAGGCGAAATAACGGTACCTGGTGA
The DNA here is from genome assembly GCF_005404815.1 of Companilactobacillus huachuanensis. GTDB lineage: Bacteria > Bacillota > Bacilli > Lactobacillales > Lactobacillaceae > Companilactobacillus > Companilactobacillus huachuanensis. The sequence goes on along the minus strand of NZ_BJDF01000002.1, from coordinate 141,956 downwards.
TAAAAGTATTGCTCATCGTGCTATTATTTTTGGTGCGTTGGCTAATGGCGTCACCCAAATTAGCAACTTTATGTATGCTGATGATTTAGCCGTTACTGTTCGGATCTTCAAAGAACTGGGCGCTAAGATTCATACTGAAATTAGTAATAAAGATATGATCATTAAAGGTATTGACCATCAGCTAAAGCCGTTGGATCATCCATTGCAAATTGATAACGTGGGTACTTTGAGAAGCCTGTTGTTTGGTGTTTTAGCTAGTAGTCCCAATCAATATGAGGTAATTGGTGGAGATTATCTTCAAAAACGTCCTACAAGCCACTTAGTGAGTCTTTTGCAGGAAATGGGTGCCAGTTACCAGCAAACAACTGAAAATGCTTTACCGATGAGAATAACTGGTAGTAATGATTTGCAAGGGATTACATACCATCAAGACATTTCTAACGCTCAGATTAAAAGTAGTCTGATTTTGGCGGGGATATATGCTAATAGTGAGACGCGGATCATTCGTAAGTTGCCGACTCGAAATCACACTGAGGTCCTCGCAAATTACTTTGGCGCTGATATTGAAGTAAAACCCGATATTATTGTGGTCCACCCGGGTCACAGTCAATTAGAAGGTCAAAGTTTAATAATACCTGGAGACTTTTCTTCGGCAGCTATGTATATCGTTGGAGCATTGCTTTCAGATGGTAGTGAAATTACTCTACCAGGCGTTGGTCTAAATAAAACTAGAATTGGATTATTAAATGTTGCTAAACAGATGGGAGCACATATTTTCCTCAATCAGCATTCGATCAATAGCGTCGAACCTTTTGGGGATTTGATAATTAAATCTCAAAAGCTACATGGAACAACGATATCTGCACAGCAAGTGCCATTTATCATTGATGAAATTCCACTAATTGCGCTGATGGCTTCTCAGGCAAATGGTCGGACGGTAATTGATGGTATTCATGATGTTTACTTACAGATCAGTGATCGTTTGATTAATATGCGAACAGAATTAGCTAAATTGGGCATTATTATGCAAGTTCATGAGGATCAGATTGTAATTAACGGTAATCAAGAAATTAATGTTAAGGATGATGTTGACAGTCACAATGATCATCGTATTGCGATGATGCTCTGTATCGCTTCAATTCTTACAGAGACGCCTTTTAAAATAAAGAATATTGAAGCAATCGACGTCTCTTATCCGGGATTCATTGCTGACTTAAACAAAGTCCTTGTCGCTAAGTAATTGTGAAAGGGACTTCTTTTTTTTCAAACAGTGTCGTATGATTATAATAAATTGCAACGATGTAAGGGGTTACGTTATTAATGATTGAATTTATAGGAACTGACTTAGATGGAACGTTACTGAATAGTTACAGTAAAATATCATCCGTAAATGTCCAAGCTATTCGTAATGTGGTCAATTCGGGGCGAAAATTTGCCATTTGTTCAGGGAGAACGTTACATTCCGTCAATAAATACTTTGAGAATGATTTAAAAGTTCCGGGCTATCGAGTTGTTTTGAACGGGGCGGTCATAGTTGATTCTGATGGCAAAAAAGTCTTTGACCAACCTCTAGACCATAAGATTGTCGCAGAAATTTTAAAACGAGCTGAATTTAGTAAATTCAAAGTAGTTTTGGATGGCTTGAATGACGTCTATATCTACGATCCCAATCACGGTTGGACGACTTACTTTGAGGGAATGAGTCGTCATCATATCAAGGCCCATTCGATGGAAGATTTAAAGAAGCTTAATGACCGCACGGATTTAGATATTTATAAAGTTTGTTTCAGCTGTACACCGTCCAAATTACCCGAATTACAAAAGAAACTAGAATCATTTACGGCATTACCAGTGACAATTAGTCGTTCAGGCAGTTATTATTTTGAAATTAACGGCCAAGATGTAACAAAATTATCTGCCTTGCAACATATTTCAGAACTTTCTAAAATCCCAATGACACATTTCATGTGTTTTGGAGATTATGGAAATGATTTAGATATGATCAAAGAAGTAGGCTATGGCGTTGCGATGGATAATGCAATTGATCGCGTTAAGGACGTTGCTTGGGAAACAACTGCCAATAACAATCAAGATGGCGTTGCAAAGATGTTAGATAGAGTATTGAATAAGGAATTCGATTAGGACCGCCTTTGGAGCTTTGATTATTAAACTCAGATTCGCCCAGTTTTGTGCAACTCAGTTGTTTAAAAATATAATGATAATAAAAAGGGAAGCTGTTTCTTACTTTGAGAAATTTTAAAGTGAAGGAATAACTTCCTTTTTTGACCTCTAGTCTAACCATGACGCGACAGTAAATTTTTTGCCATCATAAATAAAGGTTGAAAAATTAATATAACCTTGTTGTTACAGACCCAGAGTTAATTTATTTAAATATCAAAAGATCACAATTGGATAGTCCTATTATAAAAAAACTAGTTGGAAGAGCTGAAAGTATTCACTTGCCGCGAAAGTGGCGTTAGAACTTTACTCTTACACCACTGGGCGTGTGGGGACTTACCGGTTCGAGGTTCAGCTTCAACCGAGATTCGAGACCACCTTGTTGCTTGAATCGCACCGCGCAGCATATGAATACTTTTAGCTCTGTAAACGGCAACAAACGTTTTATAACTAATACAAGGAATATCTCCACGATTATCAATAAATAACTAAATCAGGTTAAATTTGAAACTAATATTTGTTTTTTGTTAAAAACATCTTGATAAAATTTCAGAGACGTTATACAATCTAATTGTTCTATGAAAGCGTTTTTAGTAAACGTTTTAGCAAAAAAACAAATAAATAAAATAATGGATCAAGAGGGGTATTTGATTATGGCTGAAAAGACAATTATGTTGGTTTGTGCTGCTGGTATGTCAACAAGTTTGTTAGTATCAAAAATGCAAAAGGCTGCTGAAAGTGATGGCATTGACACAGAAATCTTTGCTACTGCTGCTGCAGATGCAGATGCAAAATTAGAAGAAAAACATCCAGATGTATTGATGCTTGGACCTCAAGTAAGATATCTTGAAGGACAATTCAAAGATAAGTTGAGCATTCCTGTTGAAGTAATCAACATGCAAGACTACGGAATGATGAACGGTGAAAAGGTTCTACAAGAGGCTGTAAAACTAATCGGTTAATCGTTTATCATTAATAAAAAACAAACAAAGGGGCGTAAATATACACCCCTTTTGTTATTTAAAGCGACAGTAAGCGCTTAAAAAATTGAGGGAGATTTATAAAAATGGCTGAAGAACAACATGATGAAGAATTACAAACAGTAATGGGATTAATTATTAACGGTGGTAATGCTAAGAGTTCTGCTTTTGAAGCAATTAACGCTGCTAAGAAAGGTCACTTTACAATTGCTGATCAAAAATTAAAGGAATCTGACAAATTTTTAGTTGATGCTCACAATTCACAAACTGACATGCTTACTAAAGAAGCTAATGGCGAACATGCTAAAGTTACTTTGTTGATGGTTCACTCACAAGATCACATCATGAATGCTATTACATTTAGAGACCTTGCTGGAGAAATTGTTGATTTGTACAAGAGACTTGATGAAGAAGGGAAATAATTTCAATGAGTGAAGGAATTCAAATGCCCGAAGGTTTCCTTTGGGGTGGCGCTGTAGCTGCTCATCAACTAGAAGGTGGCTGGAATGAAGGCGGCAAGGGAGTAAGTATTGCCGATGTCATGACTGCTGGTTCTAAGGGAGTAGCTCGCAAAGTAACAGATGGTGTCAAGGATGGAGAAATTTATCCTAATCATTGGGGTAATGACTTCTATCACAAATATCCTGAAGACATCAAAATGTTTGCTGACTTAGGTTTGAAATGTTTCAGAACATCAATCGCCTGGACAAGAATTTTTCCAAATGGTGACGAAACTGAACCTAATGAAGCAGGTTTGAAATTTTATGACGATTTGTTTGACGAATGTCTCAAGTATGGAATTCAACCAGTAATTACTTTGTCACATTTCGAAATGCCATATCACTTAGTTAAAGAATATGGTGGTTGGAGTAATCGTAAGTTGATTGGATTCTTTGATCGTTTTGCTGAGGTTTGCTTTAGACGTTACAAGAACAAAGTTAAGTATTGGATGACTTTCAACGAAATCAACAATCAAGCTGAGTGGAGTGATCCACATCCATTACTACAAGATTCTGGGTTGGAATTAGGTAAGGATGACAACTGGGAAAAAGAAATGTTCCAAGCTGCTCATTATGAATTTGTTGCTAGTGCTCATGCGGTTCAAATTGCACATAAAATTGACCCAAGTTTACAAGTCGGTTCAATGATTGCAATGTGCCCAGTTTACCCACTAACTTCAAAGCCTGAGGATATAATGAAGGCTGAGCGTGCCATGCAATATCGTTATTACTTTGGTGATGTTCAAGCACTTGGTTATTATCCAGAATGGATGGAAAAGTATTGGAGTCGTAAGGGTTATGACATTGACGTCACTGCTAGCGATTTGGCGACTTTGAAGGCTGGAACAGTCGATTATGTTGGATTTAGCTATTACATGTCCTTCACAACTAAAGCTCATGAAAATGAAACTCATTTTGATTACAACGAACATGAAGATTTAGTTTCAAATCCCTACGTTGAAAAGTCTGATTGGGGTTGGCAAATTGATCCTGTTGGACTTCGTTATGCCATGAACTGGATGACAACACGTTGGCACAAACCACTATTCATTGTTGAAAATGGTTTTGGTGCCTACGATAAATTAGAAGACGATGGCAGTATCCATGATCCATACCGTATTTCTTACTTCCATGACCATATTTTACAAATGGAAAAGGCAGTTAAAGAAGACGGCGTGCAATTGATCGGTTACACACCATGGGGTCACATTGATCTGATTTCAGCAAGTACTGGTGAAATGAAGAAACGTTACGGCATGATTTATGTTGATCAAGATGATGAAGGTAACGGTAGTTTGAAACGCTATAAGAAAGATTCATTTGCTTGGTATAAAAAAGTTATCGCTTCGAATGGTAAAGATTTAAAAGAATAGACATATAAAAGGAGAGAGGTTTTTATATGACTGAAATAACAAAAAGTGGTTTAAGAAAAGATTTCCTATGGGGTGGAGCTGTTGCGGCTAACCAACTCGAAGGTGCTTGGAATGTTGATGGCAAAGGTGTCAGTGTGTCAGATATTATGACTGCTGGTGCTTACCAAAAGTCACGTGAAATTACAGATGGCATCATCGCCGGTAAAAACTATCCTAATCATGAGGCGATTGATTTTTATCACCAATATAAAGGTGACATTAAATTATTTGCTGAAATGGGTTTCAAATGTTTCAGAACATCAATTGCTTGGACAAGAATTTTTCCAAACGGAGATGAAGATGAACCTAACGAAGCAGGTTTGAAATTTTATGATGACTTATTTGATGAATGCTTGAAATATGGTATTGAACCAGTTATCACACTGTCACATTTTGAAATGCCATATCACTTGGTTGAAGAGTACGGTGGCTGGAGAAATCGGAAAGTTATTGATTTCTTTGTTAAATTTGCTACAGTTTGTTTCAAACGTTACAAGAACAAAGTTAAGTATTGGATGACTTTCAACGAAATCAATAATCAAACTACTTTTACAAATGACTTTTCAATTGCAACTGATTCCGGTTTGATTTTTAGAGATAACGAGTCAGAGGATGAACGTGAAGCATTGATGTATCAAGCATCACACTATGAAGTTGTTGCTAGTGCCTTGGCAGTTAAGATTGGTCACAAGATCAATCCTGACTTTGAAATTGGTAATATGGTCAACTTTACACCCGTTTATCCAGCTTCATCAGATCCACGTGATATCTTGTTAGCTGAAAAGGCCATGCAAAGACGTTACTGGTGGGCCGATGTTCAAGCCTTGGGTGAATATCCAGTTGGTATGGAAGCTTACTTTAAGAATCACGACTTGAGACCAGACATTACAGCTGAAGACCGCGTTGTATTACGTGAAGGAACAGTTGATTATGTTGGATTCAGTTATTACAACTCAATGACTGTTAAATATAGCGATGACAATCCTGAATTTAAGTTTATTGGTGATCGTGAAGCAGTTAAGAACCCTAATCTTAAGTATAATGACTGGGGCTGGCCAGTTGATCCTATTGGACTACGTTATTCAATGAACTGGTTGACAGAACATTATCACAAGCCAGTAATGATCGTTGAAAATGGTTTCGGTGCTTATGATAAAGTTGAGTCTGACGGCAGTGTTCATGATGATTATCGAGTTGACTATCTCAGAGCTCATGTTCAACAAATGATAACAGCGGTTAACGAGGATGGAGTAGATCTCTTAGGTTACACACCTTGGGGCTGCATTGATTTGGTTTCTGCTGGAACAGGTCAAATGTCCAAACGTTACGGTTTCATTTATGTTGATAAAGATGATGAAGGTAACGGAACACTTGAACGTTCAAAGAAAGATTCATTCTATTGGTATCAAAAGGTAATCCGTACTAACGGATCACAATTAGACTGAATCAATTAAAAAGAAGCTGAGACAAAGTCATATTATTTTGTCTTAGCTTCTTTTGTTTTAGGGTTTGGGCCGCCACCGGATGCTAGGGATTCTACCTGTGGTGTGACCGGTGCGAGCCAAGGTCTCGCGCAAGGCTGCTGAAAAACTCCTGAATTTTTAATTTTAAAAAATCAATTCCCATAAAACAGTTATTATTGAGTACAAAAGTGGGTGAAATTACCCAAAATAGTGCTTCAAATAAAACGAAAATGGTGGATTAAATTTCTCTAATTTAGTTTTTCAGCAGCATCGTCTCGCGCCTCGATTTTGAGCTTCGCAAAGACCGCGAATCTCAAAATACGTCAGTGGGGTAAGAGCAGAAAAGCGCTGCTCTAACGCCACTTGCACTGCTGGTAGAATCCCTAGCATCCAGTGGCTAATGTATTGAAGGATGTTTTTATAATTGTTATTAGTTTGGTTAATTAAATACACATTGTGTGTTTTGAAGTATCAGTTAACATGAAAAAAACAATCCTTAATCAGAAGTCGTCGGTAATATAAGTCGTTGCAGTTAAGGTGATGTCAGGTTTTTAACTTATACAGTGTGAGACGAACTTTACGACTCGTAGCCTTGCCAAGCTTTAGGTCAAGGCAGAGGTAAACCGTTGGTTCGGGCCGGTCCCCACAGCAGGGACTATCTTACTGACAACTGGAGGCGGCACCTAGCGGATGTAATTTGTTACATATATAATATAATTATGTTTCAGTAAAAATGATATAGACCATTCACAAGGAGGTTAAAATATGTTTCCATATCAAAAAGTTCATGAACTCAATCGTTTGGAATTAATAGTTTACAAATATATTATTGGCCATACTAAAGAAGTTCAAAATATGACTATTCGGGAGATGGCTGATGCAGCACATGTCTCGACGACTACGATTCTAAGATTCCTCAAGAAGATGGATTATAGCGGCTTCTCAGAGTTTAAATTTGCACTTAAGCAAAGTCTTAAGCAACCTACAAAATCACAACAGAATCCCAGTATGGAGCCTATCAAGAACTTCTTTCAACTTGTTGCTGATGAGGAGCCATTTGATAATAAAATTAAACAGGCAGCTGACATGATCAATGCCTCGGATCTAGTTTTGTTTTTTGGGGTCGGTAACAGTGGTCGCATCGCTCAGTTTGGAGCAAGCATTTTATCTAGCTACGGGATATACTCATTACCGATTATTGATCCTTTCCAACCGGAACCCTTCTCAGATAGGGATTTCTCAAAAACGCTGTTGATTCTCATATCTATTTCAGGGGAAACAGACCAAGTCTTGGAACAAGCACGTTACTACAAGAAGAATGGGGCAGAAACGATTGCTCTGACGGCCAATTCATATTCAGTATTGAATCAAATAACTGACTTTTCAATCTCATATGACACGCCACAGAATCGTAAGGGACACATTAATGTCACGACTCAAGTGCCTATCGTATATACGCTTGAGCAAATGTCTAATTGTGCATACCACAAGATGGTAGACCAAATGGATAATAGGTTTACGGAACGTGTTACGGATTAGTAACATGTTTTTTATATGATAACTTATTATTTTCCTTATAAATGCATATACTTTTTAATGAAAAGGGTTACAATGGTTCTTGTAAGCAGATTCGTGTTTCTGCTGTGAAACATATTTTATTTCATTTGAGGGGGTTTTACACATGGCTGAAAAGAAATCTGGCGGCTTTGTCCAAGATAAGTTAATTCCTCTTGCCGGCAAGCTTGCTTCTTCTCGTCATTTGATTGCTTTGCGTGATGGTATGACATTGGCTGTTCCAATGATCATCATTGGTTCATTGTTCATGATCATCGCACAATTTCCAATTCAAGCCTATCTAGACTTTATGGCTGGTATCTTTGGTAAGAACTGGGCAACCGTTTTACAATATCCAACTAACGCATCATTCCATATCATGGGATTGATTGCCGTTATCGGTATTTCTTATAACTTGGCTAAGAGTTATAAGGTTGATCCAATCTCTGCTTCAATTGTTTCATTAGGTGCTTTTGTACTTACTATTCCATTGAAGACAGATAAAGCTGGAGCTTTGTGGGTTCCACTTACACAATTGGATTCAGCAGGTCTATTTACAGCTATTATTGTTGGTCTATTTATCACTGACTTCTATGTTTGGATGGTTCACAAGAACTGGACAATCAAGATGCCTGATACAGTTCCACCTGCAGTAAGTAACTCATTTGCTGCTTTGTTCCCAGGATTCATTATTTTAGCTCTTGTTTGGGTAATCCGTATCGGTGTTGAAGCAACACCAATGCAAAGTATTCCAAATATCATTTCCTTCTTCTTGGCAACACCACTTGGCCACTTGAGTAACACATTGCCTGGTGCTTTAGTTGCTGAATTCCTTGTTTCATTCCTATGGTTATTCGGTATTCACGGTGCCAACGTTGTTTCTGGTGTTATGATGCCTATCTGGTTAACAGCTTTGAACCAAAACCACGCAGCCTTTACTGCTGGTAAAGCTCTACCAAATATCGTTACAACATCATTCTTCGATAACTTCGTTCACATGGGTGGTTCTGGTGCCACAATCGGTTTGGCTATGCTACTAGCATTCGCTGCTAAGAGTAAGGAACTTAAGACATTAGGTAAACTTGTTGCTGGACCTGCATTGTTCAACATTAACGAACCTATCGTCTTCGGTCTACCTATTGTTATGAACTACAAGATGGCTGTTCCATTTATCTTGACTCCACTTGTTAACGTAACAACAACATATGTTTCAATGGCAGCTAACTGGGTTGCTAGACCAATGGGTGTCTATATTCCATGGACAACTCCACCAATCCTATCAGGATTTATTGCAACTGGTCACATTTCCGGTTCAGTTCTACAAATCGTTAATATCGTGATCGATACTTTGATTTACTTCTACTTCTTCAAGTCAATGGATAGAGAAAAATTGGCTGAAGAATTAGATTCAGCTAAAATTAGCAAATAATATTTAAATTTTTGGAGGTCATGTTTTGAGAAGACTTGGATTATCACTATATCCAGAGCATTCAACTTTAGAGGATGATAAAAAATATCTTGATACTGCTAGTAAGTTAGGCTATTCACGTATCTTTGCTTCATTACTCGAATTAGGCGATGACAAGGATAAAACTATCAACCGTTTTAAAGAGACGATTGCTTATGGAAATAAGTTAGGCTTTGTTACGATTGTTGACATGAACCCTGGATTATTTAAGGCACTTGATATTAGTTACGATGACTTATCATTTTTCCATGATCTTGGTGCTGCTGGTGTTAGACTTGACGAAGGTTTCTCTGGCATGGAAGAGGCTAAGATGACTCATAATCCTTATGGATTAAAGATTGAAATTAATATGAGTTCTGGGACACACTACTTGGATAATATTATTTCATATCATCCTGATACCAATAATCTTCTTGGTTGTCATAACTTTTATCCTCAAAGATATACTGGCTTAGGTGAGGACTTCTTCATTAAATGGTCAAACTTTTTCAAGGAACGCAATGTTCACTCAGCTGCCTTCATTAGCTCACATAGTGCAACATTTGGCCCTTGGCCTGTTCAGGACGGTTTGCCAACGCTTGAAGATGATCGTGATTTACCAATTGCGACACAAGTTAAGCATTTGCTATTGAGTGGAGTCGTTGATGATGTCATCATCGGTAACACTTATGCATCTGATGAAGAATTAAAAGAAGCTTCTGAAGCTTTCTATGCACCATATCCAGTATTGAAGGTTGATTTCTCAGATAATGCGACTGATCTCGAAAAAGAAGTTATTTTGAATACTACCCATGTCTATCGTGGTGATGCATCTGACTACTTGTTACGTAGTACAATGACAAGAGTTGTTTATAAGAATGGCGATTTTCCCGCACACGATACTCAAGATATCAAACGCGGTGATATCATCATTGTTAATGAAAACTATGGTCAATATAAAGGTGAGACGCAAATCGCACTTTGTGATATAAAGAATGACGGTCGTCGGAATGTTGTTGGACACTTGAATTCTAATGAGGCTTTCTTGTTGAATTACATCGAACCTTGGAGTAGTTTCAAACTAGCAAAATAAAAAATGAAGAAATACTATTCTCAGTTGAATAGTATTTTTTTATAGGGAGCGAAATATGAATAAATATTTACTCGATGAAGATAAATTTAATGAGTTTTATAATTTATATTTGTATTCATTTAATCGTGAGGATTCCAAGCATCGTAAGGATGTCTTAAAAGAACGTTTTGATCACTCAATGGTTTATGGATTAATGAATCATAATAAACTAGGTAGTGGGCTTTTTAGTATTCCTTTTGATGTAAATTTCCATGGTGTTGATTACAAGATGAATGGTATCGGCGACGTTATGAGTGCACCAGAGTTTGGTGGTCGTGGTGGTGCGGGTACCTTATTAAAGGCAGCTTTGACCGATATGTATCATAACCAGATTACTTTATCGTATTTAGCACCATTTTCATACGGATATTATCGTCAATTTGGTTTTGAACAAGTCTTTGATCATAGCGTTATAACGATGGAAAATGATCAACTGCCCCGTATTAAAAATAGCAATGTCGGACATGTAGAACGTGACGATATCAGAGATTTAAATGATGATATTAAAATTATGTATTTGAGTAACAATTATCATGGAGGGGTAGTTCGCCCCAAGTGGTGGTGGGATCACATGATTGATAAGCATGAAGATTATCAAGTTGCCACGGCCTATGATGATGCGGACAAATTAATTGGATATCTAATTTATTACAGTGAAGGAACAACCTTCTATATTCATGAATGGCTTAATCAGAATCCACTCAGCCGTCAATTATTAAGCAAGTTTGTTACGAAACATCAATCGATTTTTCAACATTTTGTTTATGAATCTCCTGATCCTGATGTTAAAGCCGACTTGTTAGAGAATCCTTATTCAGCTCAAATTTCAGTTACACCCTATATGATGGCTCGAATCGTAGATTTGAGTGATTTTGTCAAACGCTATCCTGTTCAAACACTAGTTATGTCGAAAGTTTATTTTAAAGTTAATGATGATTTGGATTGGAATAACCATACCTGGCGACTTTCAATCGAAAATGGAGTCGTTAGTTTTGAAATTGCTGACGACGAAACCCCTGACATGGAGTTGACGATTCAGACTTTAACTAAAGCAATGTTTGGTTATCGTTCCTTGGATTCGCTGTTTGAATACGGCTATATTACTGGTGATTCCGAAAAAGTGGATCAGCTAAATGAGGTTTTTGTTAAAGAAAAGCCCCAGTTAATTGATTATTTCTAGGTCAAATCAGACGTTTGAGTAAAACTCAAACGTCTTTTTTTATTTGTGACATTTAATTTGGGTTAGGTGTTGTATTAGTTAAATATTTCTCAGATTTTCAGACTAATTTTTACAATTAAACAACACAATGTCTTCTTTACAATATTTTATATATTTAAAATTTCATAAAAATAATAGAAAAATTTGAATTGAATTAAATAAATTATAGTGTAATCTAAAGACGCAAACGTTTTAACAAAAGTTATTGAGATGTGAAGGGAGACAGCACTTTATGACATGGGATGTCTGGCATGTTGCACCCGTTATTACGAGTATTTTTTTCATCTTGGGTGTATTCACGCTCTATCAAGTTGCTTTTGATTGGCTGAGAAATATTGTACATGAAAAAAAGTTTTCAATTAATGACGATATATTGAGATCATCGTTTGGTGTGATTTATATGCTGGTTTTTATATTTAGTATGCAATCTACAATCGTTGGCAAAAGTATTTCGTGGGAATTTATGAATTTTATTATCATTGCTTTGATTTTTTGTGCATACTTTCTCAATATTCGTGTTCCACTGTATTTCTTCGTACCAATTATTTTAATTTATATGTTGTTTAATAATTCCCTTGGCTATTGGGAATCTTGGTTACATGCATTGAGTGTCATGCTCACATACTGGTCATTTAATTATATCCGTAGAAGACCAGTCAGAAAGCATCCTTTTGTTGGCTATATGGTTGTCGGCGTCACTTGGGGTGCAGTTATGTGGTTCTTCGTTGCTGTGAAATTTAATCTGAGTCAACGGGTCTTTTTACAGGAGTGGAGTTATCTATTGATTTTTGAAGTCTTATTATACAGTTATATGCGAATGTTACTTCGTGAAAACGATTTAAAAGGACGATTAGTTGCTTTTGCCAATCATGATGCTTTGACTAAGACTGAGAATTATGCTGCATACGTCTCTGAAATGAAGCTACTTTTCCCCAATAGTTTGCGTAATAAACTTAATTTGTCGATGATGATGTTCGATATTGATCACTTTAAGCAAGTTAATGATACCTATGGTCATTTAGCAGGAGATAAGGTTCTACAGAAGGCCGTGACAGTTGCACAGCAGGTAATTGATGGTAATGATCCCAATGTGAGGTTATATCGAACTGGTGGCGAAGAGTTTAACGTTGTCTTTCCGGGCTATGATTTGCCTTCAACTGAACCAATTGTCAGACAGATTTTTACGGCTTTGAATAATTTGGACATTCAAGATGGAGAAAAACAAATCAAAATCACTATTTCTGTAGGTGTTTCTAGCATGTCGTCATCAGATGATAATCCAGATGATTTCTATAAAAGAGTTGATAATAATCTTTATCATTCTAAGAAAAATGGTCGAATGCAGATTACTGCAAGTTAAATATTTCCCAATTCTTTGAAAATTACAATTACAATTTTTTTAAATCTTAATATAAATATTGTTGTCATAGTCCTAGAACTAATTTGTAAATAACTAAGGTTTAGTTAAGTATACCGTTTCCAGAGCTGAGAGTATTCAATTGCTGCGCGGAACGGCCCGAGCCTGGGAAGCGGTCTCGAACCTCGGTTGTTTGAAGCAATAACGCCACTTTCGCTGCAAATGAATACTCTCAGCTCCTCCAACTAATTTATTTTTTCATGGCAGGAACAAATAAAATGAAAGTTTCTGATTATTTAAATAAATTAGCTCTAAGCTTGTAACAACATTGGTTATATTAATTATTAACCTTTCGGCCGTTGTCTAAATAATTAGAAGTTTATTGTTCCTGCAAAAAAATAAACTAGTTTGAAGCGCTGTGAGTATTAACCGGCCCGCAGAGCAGATTAATACTCTTAACTATGTAAATGGCATATTTACTTAACATTTTAACCATTAGGTAGATATGTTAAAAAGATACTTTTAACATATTGTCTTTATCTAGAAAATTTGATTTATCACTGTTTAGGCAGTGTCTGAATGATTAATTCTCGCTATTCTACAAACGGGTGGAACAGTGGGATTTTTTTGTGCTAGAATTGCATAGATGTTTATATAAAAAAAATTATAAATGATGTATAGTAGCGGTTAATAATATGCTTAAAAATGGATTTTAACAGGTCTATAGCCGGCATATTTAATTGTTCTGAGACGTTAAATAAAAAGTAGCCTAACAGGGGGTTTGGTTTTTGACATGGTCAGTTTGGCGTGTGACGCCATTTATCACAAGTGTTTTTTTTTGTTTTAGGCGTTTTTACTCTGTATCAGGTTTTATATGATGGATTAAAAACAATGCTGAATTCAAAAGGTATTCATTTTGATGAGGATCTTCTAAATTCCTGGCTTGGTGTCGGCTATATGGGGATTTTCATCATAAGTATGCAGATGACGCTTGTTCATACATCGATTTCTTGGCAATTTATGAATTTTCAGTTGATTGCCTTGATTTTCTGTGCCTATTTTTTAAATATTCATGTTCCATATTATTATCTATATCCATTAATAATTTCCTATATGTTTATTAATGGCTCCTTTGGATATTGGGAATCGTGGTGCCACAGTATTGTACTGCTTACTTTCTATGAAACACTTAATTATCTTCGTCGTAAGCAACATAATGATCATCCGTTTATTTTTTATATCCTGTCTGGAGTAATTTTTGGAGGTCTGTTGTGGTTCTTTATGAGGGAAAAGTTTGGTTTTACTTGGCAAACGTATTTTGAAGAGTGGGCTTATCTAATTATCTTTGAGATGCTGCTGTACAGCTATGTTGGAATGATTTTACGTGATACTAATTTGAAAGTTCATCTATTGGAGTTTGCCAATCATGATGCTTTGACTAAGACTGAGAATTACGCTGCTTATGTTACTGAAATTAGAAATTTATTTGATACCAGTTTTGAAAATAACTTGTCACTCTCGATGATGATGTTTGATATTGACCATTTTAAGCAGGTAAATGATACTTATGGTCACTTAGCAGGGGATAAGGTATTGCGTCATACGGCTGATGTTGTAGAAACGGTAATAGCTGAAAATGATCCGAATGTTAAACTATATCGGACTGGTGGCGAAGAATTTAATGTTATCTTTCCAAACTATGATTTGTCATCTACTGAACCAATAGTTCGACAAATTTTTATGGCGCTGAATCATTTGGATGTTGAATTAAATGACAAGTCAATTTCAATTACAGTTTCAGTTGGCGTTTCAACAATTGCTCAAACAGATTTAGAACCAAATGATTTTTATTCACGTGTTGATGGTAATCTGTATCACTCCAAGAAAAATGGTCGGATGCAAATTACGGCCAAATAAAACGTGGTTCTCAGTCTTTCTGACCAATTTATTTATAATGAGTCAATGAACAATTAATTTATACTTACGAAAATAAAATCTTTGTTGTAGAAATAATGTTGATGACTATTTTTTTTATCAAAGAAGCACTGTAATCCTATTTTGGATTACAGTGCTTCTTTGATTTATTTCAAATTAATTAAATCGTTTTAACGGTTGCTTTCTTTGCTTTAGGCATTACTAAGTTAAGAATAATAGCAGCAATAGCAGCCATGGCAATTGGTGAACCTAATAAATATTGTAAGATTTGGGGAGCATTCTTTGTGACATCAGCTGGTAGTAGTACTAAGGCTAATGTCAAAATGATTGGAATACCAATTATGTAAAGGTCACGATCTGTTGTTTCTAATCCGCGGATAACGTTTAGACCGTTAAGCATGATGGTAACAGTAATGATTGCAAAGACGCCACCGATAACTGGGGCAGGGATAGCGGCTAAAAAGGCTGATAGTTTACTGAAGAAACCTAAGATTGAGAACCAGATTCCAGCAAATAAGAAAACTCTTTTACTTGCAACACCAGTGATTGAGATAACTCCGGCATTTGTTGAATAACCGGTAACTGGTGTTGTTCCAAGTAGGGCAGCTACCAAACAACTTAAACCTTCACCGATAATACCGTGATTCCATTGTTTGTCAGTGATTTCGTGGTTTGTAACGGCACCCATGGCAAACCAAGTACCAGTTGTTTCAGTTGTGATAACTGCGTAAATGATTATGAAAGTAATAATAGCTGAAGGACTGAAGTTGATACCCCAGTGGAAAATTGTTCTTTGGGGAAGTCCGAACCAAGCAGCTTCAGAAACTGCTTTCCAGTTGAACATGCCCATCATAGTTGAAACAATCGTTCCAACACCTAAAGCCAAAATAATTGAACTAGTTCTGAAGAAACGACGAACGCTAGGAAATTTCAAACTAATACCAACTGAGACTAACAATGTTAAAGCAGTTACAGAAGCTAAGATGATATTATTGTCAATCTTACCAGGAGCGTTGAAAATATTACTGTTTAGAGCAGTTGGAATCAAAGATAAACCAACACAAGTGATAATCGTACCACCGACTAAAGCAGGAACTAGACGGTTGATGATTTTTTGGAAAACACCAGTGACACCTAAGACGATTAGTATAAGTGAGCCAATTAATAAAGCACCAATCAGTGTTCCCATACCATTACCTTTCAAACCACCAGATGCTAGTACAACACCGGCAGCGGCACCAAGAGGAACAAATGAAGGACCCTGAGAAACGGGCATCTTCATGAAGACAAATGTTTGTAAAATTGTTCCAATACCAGCAGCTAAGAAAGTTGATTGCAAAAGTCCCATTTGATCACTGAGGCCCATTGCCATCATGCCAGCTAGAATAATTGGTGGAACATAGATATCCATCGCTAAGACGTGTTGAAGACCTAAGAAACCAGCTTCGCCCATGCCAATTTTGTCATCAGGGCCGACTAAAAGACTGCTCTTGTTGTTATTTTCCATTATTTTCTCCTCGGTTGTCATGTACTAATTTACCAGCTACATAAACTTGTTTGATATTTTCTTTATTTGTGTGGTACACAAGTCTCTCAAATATATCGTCTGATTCATTTGATGAGAGTTCGAAGTATTGATCTTGAACAATTTGAAAGTCGCCTTTAAAACCGACTTTAATTTGTCCAGATTTGATATGTAAGGCACTAGCACCACCAACTGTTGCAAGATAAAAGGCATTGCTGGCTGAAAGACGTGCCGGTTTATGACTAGAGTCTTGTAACATCTGTGATGACATAATAGCTTGTTGCATATTTCGATAAATACTAGGAGAAAATCCTCCGGAGATATCGGTTCCTAAACCGATTTTAACGTTTTTTTGGTGAGCATCATTAACACGCATGACCGAATTGCCAAAGAACGCGTTGGAGATAGGACAATGGGCGATAGATGATTGCGTTTTTTCAAACAAATCTAAATCACTGTCACTGAGTTGGGTACCGTGAGCCATAATTGATTTGTCAGTTAACAAGCCAAATTTATTAAGTACTTCAGCGTCACGTAAGTTGAAACGGTCGATTGCATATTGATCTTCCCAAACACTTTCACTACAGTGTGATTGAATGGGTAAGTCATACTTTTTAGCTAAGCCACCCAGACCTTGTAACGTCTCATCGGTACAACTAGGAACAAAGCGGGGCGTGATAACTGGCGTTATGTCGGAACCGGTTTGTCCTTGAAGCTTAAGCATTTTGAGAATGAATGTTTCAGTCTCTTCCAAAGCTACTTTGGAAGAGGCATCACGATAATAGTCCGGAGTTTGTTCTGGATTATCCATCACAACTTTACCAATAAAGGCACGTTGTCCAAGTTGAGCACAAATCTGAGCCAAAACTAAATTGGCATCCGTGTGAACTGATCCAAAGAACAAACCAGTAGTAGTACCGTTGGCCAATAATTCTTTGATCAAGCTTTGGTAAACTTTTTTAGCATACTGTAGATCTTTGAATTTAGCCTCAAGTGGAAAAGTATAAGTGTTGAGCCATTCGTTCAACGGCTTGTCCAAAGCTAAACCGGCCTGAGGCCATTGTGGTGCGTGAATATGTAAATCAGTGAATCCTGGTAAAAGATAACTTCCCTTAGGTATTTGTTTGAGGATATCGTTATCCAATGCAGCTTGTTTGACAATCTGATAATCACTATCAGAAGCGGATATAACACGGTCAATAATTCCTGACTGGTCTACACATATAAGTGAATCTGGTGTGAAATCCGCCTTGTCAAACGTTGCTGAAGAAAAGTAACTTCCCTCAAAAACTATTTGATAGGTGATAATCTAACACTTCCTTAAATTTTATATAGTAAGGATAACATGAATGATTATGTAAATAAATAGTAAATAGTTCGCATTTTACTTGAATGTCAAAAAAATCGTGTTAAAAATAAACTTAACGTTCATTTTTTTGGGATTTTATTTTCTTTGTATCCGCTTTAACCGCCCTATTAAAAGTATTTGATATTTGTCTTGATGATAAAAGTGATTTATAAAAATAAAGTTAATGAATTTTAATTGCCGATAATGTACTGGAAAAAATCCAGATGATCTGACAGTATGTGCTAATTATCAATAATCAGATAAAAAAATTATTGTTTTAAAATATAACTCAGATTACCGTCACAAAGGCTTTTTGAAACAAAGTCAAATACTAGAAATATATGATTCAAAAAATAATTCAATGAAACCGTTTACAAAAAGAAATTACTAGCATATACTAAGCGTTGTTGAAAGATGAATATATTTTCAGTGAATTGTTACTATTAAATTAGGCGAGATCACTCAACGTATTTTCTTCATTGTTTAGTCCAAAGACTATCATGATGAAAAACGTTGGTGGTCTCTTTTTTGTTGCCAGAAAGGGGGAAGTGAGATGGTAGAGATTGCCCAAGTCTTTAACAATAACAGTGCGTTAGTCAACCTAGGAGATAATCGCCAAGCAATTGTAAAGGGCAAAGGAATCGCTTTTAAGAAGACTAAGGGTGGACAAGTTGATTCGAGTAAGATTGAGAATATCTTTTATTTAAATACAAAAACATCACAGGATAATTTATATTTTTTGATTAAAGATATTCCAATTGATGTTGTTACTACTACTTATGAAATTATTGATTATGCAAAAAAGAAATTTGATTATAACATTTTGGATTATGTCTATATCACTTTGAGTGACCATATATTCGGTTCCTATCAAAGATTGTTGGCTCACACATATCAAGAAAGTTTGATTCCCGATATGAGTGAGCAGTATCCGGATGAATATGAAATTGCCAGTCATGGATTAGAGGTAATCAATCAGAATCTGCATGTTAATTTTCCAAAGTCGGAAATTAAAAGTATAGCTCTACATTTCATCAATGCCAAAGGTGAAGAATCTAAAGCCAGTGACCTAAAGGAAGATACGTCCAAAGAGGTCAATGACATTGTGACAACGATTTTGAACGAAAATAAGATTTATCGAATTGAAGGAAATGGTAATTATTTCGACCGTTTCATGATTCATTTACAGTATTTAGCAGGACGTCTTGATAATGACGACAGTGAAGATCGCGACTTCAGCGATAAATTGGAATTAGAGATGAAAAAGGAGTATCCACGTTCATCAAAAATTGCCAAAGAAATTTATACAAGTTTACAATCCAAATTATCAACGACGCTCAATAGTAATGAACTATTATATTTCATAATTCACATTCAACGATTAACACAAGAAAAAACAAAAAAATGAGGTAATTATTATGGCAGTTACAAAAGAAGAAATTTCAATGACAGGATTCGCAATCGTAGCATATTCAGGGGATGCCAAAACAGCCTTAATGAAGGCTTTAGAGAATGCCCGTGTTGGTAAAATTGCAGAAGCAAGAAAATTAGTTGAAGAGGCTAATCAATCAATCGTTGAGGCTCATAATGAACAAACCAAGTTACTAGCTAACGAAGCTGGCGGCATGGACATGGACGTTACATTCATTATGGTTCATGGTCAGGATACTTTAATGACAACAATGATGTTGATGGATCAATGTGAGTTCTTTATTGATGAATATGAAAGAATTAATAAAATTGAAGAAAAATTAGATATGAAAAATTAAGTCAAAAAGGAGATCTGAAAGATGGATGTCATTACTAGTAGAATTGAAAAAATGAAACCAGGATTTGAAAAAATTGCATCTAATGCCTATGTTTCCGCCATTCGTGATGGATTCATTGCATCAATGCCTATCATCTTATTCTCGTCATTGTTTATCCTGGTTGCTTATGTACCAAATGCTTGGGGTTATCATTGGCCAGTTAATATTGAAAATAATATTATGATTGCCTATAACTACTCAATGGGACTACTTGCATTGTTTGTTACAGCTACAACCGCAAAGAATTTAACTGATACAAAGAACCTAGATTTACCTAAGACTAATCAAATGAATGCAGTGTCAGTTATCCTTGCTGCTGAAATTGCCTTTATAATTAGTGCTATTGTTCAAAACAAAGGTGGAGCTGATTTAACTTACCTTGGTACACAAGGATTAGTTGCTTCATATGTTGTTGGTTTGATTGTCCCAAATATCTATTATGTATGTATCAAGAATAACGTCACAATTAAGATGCCTCCACAGGTACCACAGAATATTTCACAAACATTTAAAGACGTTATTCCAATGTTCTTATCAGTTACTGCTTTTTGGGCATTCTCATTAGTATTAGCTACATTTACTGGTAAGAATTTGGCTCAATTGATTATCTCCTTACTAGCTCCAATTTTCTCAGCCAGTGATTCCTATTTAGGATTAGCAATTATCGCTGGAGCGATGGGTTTCTTCTGGTTTGTTGGTGTTCAAGGTCCTTCAATCGTTGCACCTGCTGTTGCTGCCATTGAAGTTACTAATACTGCAGATAACTTGAAATTGATTCAAGCTGGTCACCAAGCTACTCACGTTTTAGCTCAAAATGCTCAAGATTATGTTATGAACATGGGTGGTACTGGATCAACACTTGTACTAGTATTCTTGTTCTTGTTCCTAGCTCGTTCTAAGCAATTGAGAGCTTTGGGGAAAGCAGCATTTATTCCTGTCAGTTTCTCTGTTAATGAGCCTATTTTGTTCGGTGCTCCAATTATCATGAATCCAATTTTCTTTGTACCTTTTGTTGTAACACCAATGGTTAATATCTGTTTGTTCAAGTTCTTTATCGATGTTTTAGGGATGAACGGTATGATGTATACCATGCCTTGGGTTATCCCAGCTCCAATTGGTATTTTAATTAGTACCGGTTTTGCTCCATTAGCATTTGTATTCGTTGCTTTGAGTTTGATTCTTGATGTCTTCATTTGGCTCCCATTCATGAGAGTTTATGACAATGATCTTCTTTCACAAGAAAATAAAAATGCTATTGCTGAAGGACTTGTAGCAGATGGTGCAGGTAATGTATCTACAGACGACACTGACACAACATCTGATGGAACGGTTATGGCTTCAACGGCTGGAGATGAAGCTACGCCAGAGGTTGATGATAAAACGAATGATGAAGTATTTAGTAAAGATACGGCCGTTATGGTTATCTGTGCTGGTGGTGGTACCAGTGGTATTTTGGCCAATGCTTTAAACAAGACGGCTAAGGAACGTGATTTGAAATTATCAGCTGCTGCTCGTGCTTATGGTCAAGATATGAATATGATTCAAGATATGGATCTAGTTATTTTAGCTCCACAAATGGAAAGTATGAAAGGTAATGTACAAAAGATTACTGATAAGTACGGTGTTAAATTAGCTACAACTTCTGGTAAAGAATACATTGAATTAACTAGAAATCCAGAAAAATCATTACAATTTGTAAAAGCAAATCTAGCATAGGAGGTTTGATTGATGCTTAAATTACCAAAAGATTTTTTGATGGGTGGTGCCACAGCGGCTTATCAAGTCGAAGGTGCTACTAAAGAAGATGGAAAAGGAAAGGTTCTTTGGGATGACTATTTAGAGAAACAAGGTCGATTTAGCCCTGATCCAGCCGCCGACTTTTATCATCGTTATGACGATGATTTGGCACTATCTGAGAAATATGGCGTTCAAACGATTCGAGTTTCTATCGCATGGTCAAGAATTTTTCCTGAGGGAACAACGGATAAGTTGGAGCCACGTGGAGTTGAGTATTATCACAAATTATTTGCCTCATGTGCAAAGCACCATATTATTCCGTTCGTAACACTACATCATTTTGATACTCCTAAAAAATTACATGATATGGGTGATTGGATGAGCCCAGTTATGTTAGATTCATTTGTCGATTATGCAAAATACTGTTTCAAAGAATTTCCTGAAGTTAAATATTGGATCACTATTAATGAACCAACATCTATGGCGATTCAACAACATGTTTCCGGAACATTTCCACCTGGTGAAAAGGGTAGATTCGACAATGCAGTTCAGGCTGAGCATAATCAAAATGTTGCCCATGCTAGAATTGTTAATGCTTATAAGGAAATGAATTTAGGTGGCGAAATTGGAATTGTTCATGCCATTCAAACAGTTTACCCATATAGTGATAGTCAAGGAGACCGTCATGCAGCTGCTTTGAAGGATGCCTTTGAAGACCGTTTTTACCTAGATGGTACCTTGGCTGGTGAATATAGTCCTGAGACTCTTTCACTGATTAAAGAAATATTGGACGCAAATAATCAGCCAATGTTTAAATCTACACCAAAGGAAATGGAGGAATTAAGCAAGGCTGCCCACCAATTAGATTTTGTAGGAGTAAATAATTACTTTAGTGTATGGATGAGAGCATACGATGGTGCTTCTGAGACCATTCACAATGGTACTGGTGCAAAAGGAACTTCAGTTTCTCGTCTGCACGGGATCGGTGAAGAAAGAAAACCAGATAATATTGAAACTACTGACTGGGATTGGGCTATTTATCCAAAAGGGATGCATGATACCCTTATGAGAATTCACAACGACTATCCATTGGTACCAGCTACTTATGTAACTGAAAATGGTATCGGATTAAAGGAAAGCCTACCAGAGGGTGCTACCGATGATACAATCATTGATGACCCCAAGAGAATCGATTATTTGAAGAAATATATCAGTGCAATTGCTGATGCCATTAACGATGGCGCCAATGTCAAAGGGTATTTTATCTGGTCCTTGCAGGATCAATTCTCATGGACTAATGGCTACAGCAAACGTTATGGATTATTCTTCGTCGATTTTCCAACACAAAAGCGCTATGTTAAGAAGAGCGCTTATTGGTTCAAGAATCTCAGTGAAACACACGAAATAGAAGATTAATTTCAATTTTCCTCGAATTGAAATTAATCTTGCAACAAAACTACCTGAAAAATGTTTGTTTTTAATATGAGACGTCATTTCCGTCTCCCCTAGGTATTGAAAACAGTTAACCGTTGAAGAAATTTAAAGAACTCTGAGATATCAACATCTCGGAGTTCTTTTTCGTTACAATATATATAAAGACAAATAAGGAGATAATTATGGATTACAAAATGATTGCTTTAGATTTGGATGACACTTTGTTAACTAGCCAAAAGACAATTTCTGACCAGAATAAGTTGGCGATAAAACAGGCGTTAGCCAAAGGTATCAAGGTTGTTTTATGTTCTGGAAGGACACATAACGCCGTTATAAAATTTGCTGATCAATTAGATATTAGTGGTTCTGATCAATATATGATTACCAATGGTGGGGCAATCATTGAAGATATGAATGGCAAAATTATGTATCAAGAAATGTTAAGCAATAAATTTTATCGAGAATTTATAAGATTTGTTCATAACAATAATTTGCACTACAACGTCGTGGATAATCATGGTAATACCTATACTAGCAGTGGCGATTGGTTGGATAAGTATACAATTATGCAGGCTTTTGAAAATGCCAATGGATTATATTTAAAGGAGCCCGATGATTTACCCGCCGAATTCAAAATTGTTAAAGCAATTATCAACGGTAGTGAATCCGAGCTAGATGATGTTTCTAAAATGGTTCATGAAAAGTTTGATCAAGATTATTTTGTAGTTCGTACCGGAATAGGTTTCCTAGAAATCTTCCCACAACACGTTAATAAGGGTAAAGCCATTAAAGTTTTGGCTGAAAATTTGGGCTTTGATCTTTCTGAGGTAATCGCAATGGGAGACCGAGATAATGATATTCCAATGTTGAGGATTGTCGGCAAAGGGGTTGCTATGGACAATGCCTTAACTGATGTAAAGGCAGCAGCTGATTACGTTACGGCAGACAATAATCACAGTGGAGTGGGATTGGCAATTGAAAAATTTGTTCTATAGCCGAAAAGAACATTCATTTTCATTTATAATTAATTGTATGAGGTGAGCTATGCAATTAATTATCAAACAAATATTTAATAATAATACAGCCGTTGTTGATTTAGAAGATGATCAACAAGCAATTGTTAAAGGCAAAGGGATTGCCTTTCATAAATCAAAGGGAGAGACATTAGACAGCGTGAAGATTGAAAAAATCTTTTATCTAGATACTGTGGATTCCCAGAAAAATCTCTATTTCTTGTTAAAGGACATTCCCATCGATGTAGTAACTACCACTTATGAAATCGTTGCTTACGCTAGAAAAAATTTCAATTACCATGCTTTAGATTATATTTATATTACTTTGAGTGATCACATTCATGGCGCTTATAAGCGATACATAAATGGTGAGTATAAGCCTAGTCATATTCCCGATATGAGTGATAAGTATATTGAAGAGTATCTGATTTCTAGCGAAGGTTTGAAAATAATTAATCAGAATCTCAACATTGATCTACCAATGTCAGAGATTAGAAATTTGGCATTGCATTTTATTAATGCTCAAACAACCTCTGATAGTAGTAATAGTCTTGATATAACAGCAAAAGTTGATTTTACCAAGCTAATAAAAAGAGTTCTGTTACAAAATAATATTTTTCGTACCAAGAGTAACAGCAGCTACTATGACCGATTCATGATACATTTGCAGTATTTAGAACAGCGGTTGAATAATATATCAGCTGACACAAATTTTGATCAAAAAATTGAATTAGAAATGGAACGGGATTATCCCGGATCAACGTCGATTGCTAAACAGGTTTCTGCTGAAATAAAATCTGCGCGTGGTGTCGAATTAAATAATAAAGAATTATTATATTTTATCATTCATATTCAAAGGATTACGCAAGAGGATGGCTTGAATGGTGCCCAATAAATGAAGATATATTTTTAAAGGCAATTAATATAAAAAAATATATCTTTTTTTATATCCAAAATATTTATTTATTAGAGAAAATGAAATTTATTAAAAAATATTGCCATAACACTAGACTTAGATTAGAAAATATTTAATAATGTTAATAAATTATCCATCGGATTAAATTGAAAATGGAAACGGGGAATTAACATATGAGCAAGGTAATCGGTATTACTGCAGATATATATACTGGCGCCACGTCAGTGATCAATCAAAAACTAATGGATTTTGTACCTCGCCCGGCAGTTGATGGAGTGGTGGCCGCTGGTGGAATTCCCGTTAGTTTGCCATATATCCCTAAAGAACAAATTAATGGGCTAGTAGAACGGTTGGACGGAATAATTTTTACCGGGGGCCCAGATATTGATCCCACATTTATGGGTGAAGAACCGATTCCACAATTAGGGGCGACGAATCGTAATCGTGATATTTTTGAAATCGCTTTGATCAGAACCGCCGTGGCTAAGAAAATTCCGATTCTTGGAATCTGTCGTGGTTCTCAAATTATTAACGTTGCCTTAGGTGGAACCGTCTATCAGGACTTAAATAGTCAATTCCCAAGTAAGGTTCTAAAACATCATCAGGAGGCACCAGGAGACCAACCGACACACTTTATTTCTGTTAATCATGAATCACAACTATTTAAGACAATCAGTGATAATGTTTTTGTCAATTCTCGACACCATCAAGCAATCAAAGATGTTGCAACTGGGTTAAAGATTGTTGCGGAGGCCCCAGATGGCGTGATTGAGGGGATTGAAAATTCTGACGCTTCAATTCAAGGGGTTCAGTGGCATCCTGAGAATATGTGGCAACATGATTCGCGACAATTAGAATTGTTTCAAGACTTTATCAATCGCGCATAACGACAGCAATCATGACTAAAGGTTGAAAGTCTGAGTAAGTATGTCGTTTCCAGGCCGGTAACACCAATTGATGTATTAAACTTTTGCCTTTCAACCTTCAGAATTAAAATATATAGTTCAAAATCTAGTCAATTTAGTAGTAATGAATTGGCTTTTTTGATTTATACAAAATGATTGATATTAGCCTTTTTAATACCAAACAATTCCTACATTAAAATTTAACTAATTTCATTATAAGAAATTGACAATCTACATGAGAGTGCTAATCTAAACATTAAAATAAAAAGAAGAGGTAAAGCATTTATGAGTAAATTAACTGGATTCGCCGAAAATATTCTAATTGGAGCAAATAAGACAATGGAAAAATTGTCTATGGTTGTTCGTGGATTAGAACGTGGTGTATTTTCAGTTAATGAACTTCTACAGTCCGAATTTCTTGAACAGGTCCAGCAGATCCAGCAGCCGGAACAAATATTTTTAAGCTATCCTAATCAAAAAATTCTGACACTATATAGAAGGTAAAAATCATGAAGCAAGCGATAACTCTAACTAACGCACCAACTGTCAAAGCAGCCGTTAAATCACAAAAGATGGGCTTTTGGACAGTCCTATTATTTGGAATCAATAGTATTATTGGCTCGGGAATTTTCTTATTGCCAAATGAAGGTATGCGACTTTTTGGACCCGCTAGTATTTTTGTTCTAGCCTTCGATGCAGTTTTAGTTTTAACGATTGGTTTATGTTTTGCCGAAGACTCCAGCTTATTCGATGAAACCGGTGGGGCATATGTTTATGCCAAAGCTGCTTTTGGAAACTTCGTTGGTTATGAAGTTGGTTTCGTAACTTGGACGATTCGGATCATTGCTGAAGGAACTTTGTATGTCGGTTTTGCGACAGCAGTTGCAGGTGTTTTTCCAGAATTGAATAATTCAATTGATAAAGATATTATTGTTACAATTATGGCTTTGACATTGATGACTGTAAATCTCTTTGGCATCAAAGTCGCAGCTATTTTAAATAATGCCGTTACAGTTTCAAAATTGTTACCATTAGTAGTTTTTATTGCTATAGGAATTTGGTTCATTAAAGGTAGCAACTTTACGCCGATGATTCCAGCTTCAATTGCCAGCAAAGGTTCGTTCGCAAAAGCTGCTATGACAATGTTTTTTGTCTTTACAGGAATTGAAAGTTCGGTTGTGGCTGCGGGTGAGATGAAGAATCCCAAGAAAGATTTACCACGAGTTTTAATTATCGTGATTTTAGCGGTCGCAACCTTTTATATTCTGGTTCAAACTGTTTGTATCGGAGTATTGGGCAAGTCATTAGCCGTCAGTACAACACCGATTCAAGATGCGTTTGGGACAATGGTTGGAAGTTTTGGAAAATATCTAGTGGCTGCTGGTACATTGATGTCGATTGGGGGAGTCGGCTTTTCCACGTCTTTTATTACACCAAGATTTGGTGTAGCAATGGCAGAACATGGTATGATGCCACAATTTTTGACTCATAAGAATCGCTTTGGAGTGCCACACAATGCTATCATCATTTCTGCGTTATTAGGATTGATAGTTGCGGTTTCAGGCAGTTTCAATACGTTAGTTCAAATCAGTGCCGTTTCTAGGTTTGCTCAATATATTCCAAGCTGTTTAGCTGTATTGGTCTTTAGAAAAACAATGAAGGATCGTAAGTCAGGTTTCAAAATTCCATTTGGTTGGTTTATTCCAGTTTTGGCCATTACGGTATCGTTATGGCTATTAGCACAAACAAGTATTTCCAATTTGATCTGGGGTTTTGGTGCCTTATTAGTCGCAGTACCATTCTATTTTTTGACACGGAGAAACTTTGTTAATTAGCATATTGCGTTAGTTAATTAAAGGCAATAAAATGAAAACTGCAAAATGGATTTTTAAAAACAGACTATTCGTAAGTGTAATGTGTTAAATATTAAAATTGAAGAAAATGAGTTGTTAAACACTCAATTATTTCGGGTTCTTTTTCAATTTTGATTATGAGAAAAAGAGGCTGTCCTTCACTTGATTATTTCAAGTGGAAGACAGTCTCTTTTTGACAAACTTCTAAATTAAATAGACATACGGATGCTTTTATAACTAAACTTGAGAAAGAATCTTATTTTTAAAGAAATTGTTCAGACCAATAAATTAGTCGGAAGAGCTGGGCGTATTAACTGGTTAAGGAGACGTCAAATACTAAATAACTTCAAGTTGTCCTTCATGTTTTGGTTTAGGGTAATATTTGTCCAATAGCTCCAATTCGTCTTTTGTGAAATCAATGTCGACCGCTTCTAAATTACTCTGCATATGTTCGACAGAACTGGTCTTAGGAATACTGAGTAAATCATGATTCTTCAAAACCCAAGCCAAAAGTAATTGATAAACAGTCACATCTTTTTGTTGCGCCATATCAGTTAGTACTGGCTTGATCTTTAGATATTCACCACCATCTGATCCAAATGGAGAATATCCAATAAATGAAATATGATTTTTCTTTTGCCATGGTAAGACCGAATATTCAATCCCACGACTGCCGATATTATATAGGTCTTCATTGATACGGCAGTTTTCTCCGTCAGTCACACTGAATAGTTCTTCAAGATCACTGCGGTCAAAATTTGAAACACCCCAATTTCTAATTAGTCCTGCTTTGACCATTTTTTCTAATCCAAAAACTGTTTCGGAAAGAGGAGTCTTGCCACGCCAATGCAATAGATACAAATCTAAGTAGTCAGTTTGAAGTCGTTTGAGGCTTGCCTTAAGACTTTCTTCAATTAATTTTGGAGTTGCATGATAAGGATAAAATTTTGAAATTAATTGAATATCATTTCGGTGATAGTCTTTCAAAACATTTCCGATTAAAGTCTCAGATTTTCCTTCACCATACATTTCGGCAGTGTCGATAACATTGATACCATGATCAAGACCAAAGCGCATCGCTGCCATTTCATCTTCCGTTCTCACGTTATTTCCTTCACCAATGTGCCAAGTTCCAATACCAATGGCGGACGTATTTTGATGATTAAATGTAATAGATTTCAAACTAATACCTCACTTTCAAGAGATTTGATTTTAATTTATTAACTAAAGGTTGAAAATTTGATGCATTATGCCGTTTCCAGAGCTGAAAGTATTCATATGCTGCGCGGTACGATTCGAGCCAAAAGGCGGTCTCGAATCTCGGTTGAAGCTGAATCACGAACCGGTAAGTCTCCAACACGCCCGGTGGTGTAGGAGCAAAGTTCTAACACCACTTAACTAGTTTTTTTATAATAAGAATGTCCAACTGTGATCTCTTGCCATTTAAATAGTCAGGAGTTTTCGTTTTATTATTCCTTCCATAAAAAAATACTCTCAGCTTTGGAAATGGCATATTTACTCAAACCTTCAACCTTTTAGATAATAATTCTGTAATCGTTATCAATACCATTATATAGCTACTTTATGAAATTTGAAATAATGCTTTATTTGATTGATTTCTATTGTAAAAAAATATTTACAAAAAGTTTATCCCCATGTAATATTAAAAATGAAGTGAAAAGTTTAACAATGTGGATCTTCAAATAAAAAAAGGGGTTAAGTATATATGAGTATGTACTTAGTAGTTAACGTAATAGGTGTCATCGTTTTTCTAGCTATTGGTTTCCTTTTTTCAAAGGATAGGTCAAACATCCATTGGAAGTCTATCATTATCATGGTAGTTTTGAACTTATTCTTAGCTTGGTTTTTGACCAGTTTTGCTGTTGGTCGGGCGATTGTTTCAGGGGCAGCTGACGGCTTTAACTGGTTAGTTCAAGTGGCTTATGTCGGAATTGAATTTGCCTTACCAAGTTGGGTTCATGTAAAAAGTATGGACTTCGTGACCAGTGCACTTTTGCCAATTCTTTTGATTGTGCCATTATTTGATATTTTGACATACATTGGAGTCTTGCCATTTATTATTAAATGGATCGGTAAAGGATTGTCATTTATCACAGGCCAACCAAAGTTTGAGTCATTCTTTGCGGTTGAAATGATGTTCCTAGGTAATACTGAGGCCTTGGCTGTTTCAAGTTTGCAATTGAAGCAAATCAAGTCGCAACGTAATGTTACATTGGCGATGATGTCAATGAGTTGTGTCACGGCTTCAATTATTGGTTCATATATTCAAATGATGCCGGGGCGGTTTATTCTGACTGCTATTCCAATCAATATTATCAATGCAATTATTGTAACGAGTTTGCTAAATCCCGTTACGGTTACACCAGAAGAAGATACAATTGCTAAATTGAGCGGTCAAGGCGAGGGTGGTAAAAAAGAACCTTTCTTCTCATTCTTAGGTGATTCTATCTTGGGTGCTGGTCGTTTGATTTTGATTATCGCTGCCAATGTTATTGCCTTTGTTGCCTTAGCAGCATTGATCGATAAAATTCTTCAACTCGTTAATCCATGGTTAACTTTGGAACATATTTTAGGTATTATCATGTATCCATTTGCTTGGTTATTAGGTTTAAGTAGTCATGATTCATTCCAAATGGCTCAATATATGGGTACTAAGTTGGTTACTAATGAATTTGTTGTTATGGGTAAAGTTACTGGTATTATTAAAGACTTCGATCCGCACTTTAGAGCTGTCTTAACAGTTTTCATCACATCCTTTGCCAACTTCTCGACTTTAGGTATGATTATCGGTTGTTTCAAGGGAATTGTTAATAAAGAAAAAAATGATATTATTTCAAAAAATGTTGGGTATATGTTGCTGTCAGGTATTTTGGTTTCACTCTTGTCAGCGGCACTCGTTGGTTTATTTGTTTGGTAAAGAGGTCATCGCAATTGGGCGATGGCTTTTTTTGACGGGGTTTCTTAGTATACGTGATTCGTATAGTAGCATGCTTATTTGGTAATTTTCAAAGACCCACCTAAGCTTTAGAATGAATCTATCAATTAAACGTGCACGGCCGGAACGATTTAGAAGTTGTATGGCATCGGACTGAGGTCTTGCAAACACGTCTACTAAAAAAGAGGTTATAATTATGGAGCAAATTTTGTTGAACGATGGAAATAAAATTCCAGCAATCGGTTTTGGTGTCTTTAAGATTCCAAGTGATGGGTCAACTTATCAGGCCGTTTTAGAAGCATTGAATGCTGGCTATCGTCATATCGATACGGCGGTTGCATATTTCAATGAAGCTGAAGTAGGCCGAGCTATCGTTGACAGTGGTGTTGACCGCAAGGATATTTTTGTAACAAGTAAGCTTTGGTTGCAAGATTATGGTTATGAGGCTGCCAAGAAGGGCCTTGAAACATCGTTAAAAAAACTAGGCCTAGATTATATTGATCTTTATTTATTGCATCAACCATATGGTGACGTTGTTGGTGCTTGGGAGGCTTTGGAAGAAGGAAAGGCTAATGGTCAAATTAAATCAATTGGTGTCAGTAATATGACACCTAAACTTTGGCAAAAATTTATTCCACAATTCAAGAGTGTCCCAGCAGTGAATCAAGTTGAATTTAATCCTTATTTTCAACAAACTGAATTGAGAAAACTATTAGCACCAAATAATATTAAAATTGAGGCTTGGGGTCCCTTAGGTCAAGGCAATAGAGACTTATTTGCCGAGCCAGTTATTAAACAATTAGCTGAAAAATATCACAAAGATGCTGGACAAATTATTTTAAGATTCGAAAATCAATTAGGTATCATTGTGCTACCAAAGTCGACCCATGCAGCTCGAATCAAGAGTAACTTGAATATTTTTGACTTTGAATTGACTGAATCAGAAATGTCAATGATGGCCCAACTTGATAAAGGTCATGGGTCACATAATCCTGATGCACCTGGTGTCAAAGAAATATTATTATCTGCTTTTGATGTTCACGAAAATGACTAAAAAAAATCCTGTTAAGTCCATTGCTGGCTTACAGGATTTTTTTAGTTCAAATAGGGTAGAACTTGATTAAGCGTTTCGACCATATGTGTTGGTTTGATGGTTTTTGTGGCTTGTTCATGTGGACGGTTGACCCAAATAGAAGGCCAGTTCATCTGATTGGCTGGAATGATGTCGGAAGCATAGCCTTCAGCGATGTGCCAATGATTTTCGGTTGTGAAGTTGTAATGGTCATCAACTGCTTTAAAGAAATGCAAGTCAGGTTTATAAGCATGAACGTCTTCTGCCGTCCAAATATCAAATGGGACTTGTAATGCTTTTGCATTAGCATCAATAATATCCCAAGATGAGTTGGACATCATGATTAATTTATAACCTTGATCGATGAATTTTTGCAATGTTGAAATCACTTCTGGAAATGGTTTCAAGTTATGGTGGGCTGTTAAAACATCTACATAGTATTTTTCGAATTGATGATTGAGTCCAAATTGATAATCAAGGTGGATCAAATTATTACGCGTTAAAATTGCATAATCTTGATAGGGATGCATGTTGTTACGATCGCCTTGGTAATCCGAAAAACGCTGACGGGCGAGTTTATAATCAACGCCAATGTCCTTTGCGGCTTGTTCAACGGCATCATAAGTTGGTTCTTCATGAAGCAAAGTTCCGTAACAATCAAAAGTGAGATATTTTTGCATAAAAGCTGACTTCTTTCTATAAAATATATTATCTAAAATTATCATAACATTTTATAAATAGAAGTTATTCGAATTGGATGATTTTATTCAAGCCAATTGAAAACAATCTCAATATTATTACTCCAGGTTTTCCAAGAATGATCACCAATCACGGGCATCCAAGTATAGCGTCCTTTAGCGTGAATCGAAAGAAAGTTTTTGAACATAACGTTGTCTTCATACA
Source organism: Companilactobacillus huachuanensis (assembly GCF_005404815.1). Lineage (GTDB taxonomy): Bacteria > Bacillota > Bacilli > Lactobacillales > Lactobacillaceae > Companilactobacillus > Companilactobacillus huachuanensis. The sequence continues at coordinate 109,309 of NZ_BJDF01000002.1, read as the reverse complement.
TGAAATCAGAATCGCCGCAGAGGGTGAGAATCCGCTGTTTAGGTTGATGACTGTTATAGATATTAGTCAATTGATTTTTGGCAATTCTTTCAGGACTGTTAAAAATACTGTTAAAGGCAACTTTGGGCATCGGACAATTAGGATTATCACGGAAATGTTCGATATCAGTAATTGGGGAAAGTGCCGCAACTTTACTGAATTTAGAGTCGTTGAGAAAAGCAATTTTTAAGGCTCCATAGCCACCCATACTGGAACCAACGATATAATTTTTGGATCGATCTTTCGAGATGGGTAGAAGATTCTGCATTTTAGGGATGAACTCATCGATAAAATAGGAGTAATAAGGGATAAAGTCCGAGTCAGAGTAAAAAGCATTCCGACCTTCGGGCATAATGATGACCCAATTATGTTTGCGAGCAAGATTTTCAATGTTCACATGTCTGATCCAAGCAGAATCATCGCCAGTGTAACCATGAAGTAGCCAAATCGCTGTGTAGTCATGTTCATTAGTATCTGGAACAACAACAGTCGTTTTGAAATAAGTATGTAAATAATTAGTACGATAATTAAGATTCATTAACACCATTGTATAAGCCTCGCAATATTATTAATTAAATCAAATAATAATCAATTTAAGGAAAAAAGTCTAACGATACAGGTTAATTTGAAGTATTGGTGCCACACTAATTTGTCACATAACTATATTACTGACTAAAGGGAGAAAGTTTAGTATGCCGTTTCCGGAGCTGAGAGTATTCATTTGCTACGCGGAACGTCCCGAGCCAGAAAGCGGTCTCGAGCCTCGATTGTTTGAAGACTCGCAAAATCCGCGAGTCTTCAACACGTCCGGTGGTGTAAATTGCTAAAGCAATAACGCCACATTCGCTGCAAATGAATACTCTCAGTTCCTCCAACTAGTTTATTTTTTTAATTGAAGGAATGATAAAACTATGACTTCTGCATATCTGAATAAATTAGCTCTGGAATTGTAACAACAATAGATATATTAATTCAATCTTTGGATTATTGACAATAGGGGACGCAACTACTACTTATGCTCATGTTCGTATAAATATTTTTTAAAATACAAATAATTAACATAAAGCTGCAAGGTATCTGGTAAATCATGCAGATTTAAGCCAAAATATTCTGAAATATTGTTTAAACGATAATTGGTAGTATTTCGATGAACTCTTAAAGCTTTGGAAGTTTCAGTAACATTACCATTATGTTTAAAGTAACAATCTAATGTTTCTAATAATTCTAATCCAGATTTGGTCTTTAAAAAACTCTTGAAAATACTCAGAGCACGATGAGAATGGAGATTACTTTCGAGCACATGACTGAGAAAACTGATTTGTTTGAAGTAATACGTTTCTGTGAGTCCTAATTCGTTACTGACATTTATAGTGTCTTGAGCCTGTTTGATAGCCTCTTTCAAATTATCGGATCGTTCACTTATACCGATCTGGAGATGATTTTCTTGACAGAATTTCAAGTAGTGTAGTAAATCGGATTCATTTTTGGTAATAATCAATTGTTGCTCTGGTGTTTTACTGAAAGTGAAGTCAGTTGGATTTAGTTGTAATTGAGAGAGAGTTTTGGTAACAACAATTATGGCATAACGAGGAATAGTTAAATCAATTTTTAATGATTGAGCACGAAGTCGTAATTCTTCATTCCTAATAAGATCGTCTGCATTGGCCCATTGATATAGGAAGTGATTCAAACTCTCTTTACGTTGTCCTTCAATTTTAGCGTTATGAATCTGTGAAATTAGTAACTCAGTCGAAATTTTTAAAAGTGATGCTAGAGGTGTCACTTTTTCAGGATCGCCGGTAATACCAATAACACCAATAGTTTCACCGTTGAATTCAACAGGTATATTAACACCGGGTTGACCAAATTTACCAAATGATTCAACCATCGGTTTGGTCTTGCCACTTTGAATTGTATCAATTGCGCCGATATGTAAGGTGTTAATTCGCTTTTTGTCGCCACTTGCTATAATGTAGCCTCTTTCGTTCATCATATTAATATTGTATGGAATACTCTCCATCATTTTATCGACAATCGATTGTGCCAGTTGGGGGTCTAATTTCATTTTATTAACTTCCTTGTTCATTATTATTCAAAGTTTAGTGAAAGCGTTTATCAAATAATTGTGCATATAAATATTTTACAATATTTTTATATTTTAAAACATTGATTTATCAAGGAATATTTTTATTTTTTAAGTATTTCAACAATTACTTTTGTGCATGTGTACATTGATTTAGATTGTATATCACTGTATTATACACTCGTTAATCAATTGTTAAAATTTTAACAAGACCAAGGGATATATTGAGGAAGGATGTATTAATAAGTATGGTTATTGCATGGTGGGCAGCTTTATTGGGGTTGCTGTTAGCGATTGGCTTGATTTTATTTCGAGTTAATCCAGTTTATGCTTTGATTTTTGGAGCTATTGTTGGTTGTTTAGTTGGAGGACTTTCACTGGCCCAGACAACAGATACAATTGTTAAGGGTAGTTCTGGAGTAATGGGGACTATAATTCGCGTTATCGCTGCCGGTGTTCTGGCAGGTGTAATGATGGAGTCAGGAGCAGCTAATGTGATTGCTTCAAATATTGTCAATCGATTCAGTGATCGACTAGCGATTTTAGCTCTGGCACTTTCAACAATGGTTTTGACGGGTGTAGGTATTTTTATTCCTGTTGCAGTTTTGATTGTTGCACCAATTGCTTTAGAAGTTGGTCAAAAAATGCATTATAGTAAACTTTCATTATTAGTCGCATTATCTGGTGGTGGTAAAGCCGGGAATATTATTTCCCCTAATCCAAATACGATTGCGGCTGCAAAGGGTTTTAATGTTGATTTGTCACAGGTTATGATTGCCGATTTTGTGCCAGCAATTGTTGGTTTAATCGTGACAGTTATTTTGGCCACTTTGATCAAGAATCGTGGCGAGTTTGTTCCTGAGGCTGAAAAGTTTGAAACAAAAGAACCAAAGGATTTACCAAGTTTAAAAGCGGCTATTGTGACACCTTTAGTTGCGGTAGTTTTATTACTAATTACACCGGTTGGGGATATTCTAGGTGTTAAAGCTTTAGCATCATTCAACTTGGATGCAATGTATATCCTACCGATTGCTGGTCTGATTGGAACGATAGCCATGGGTCAGAGTAAGAAATTCTTGCAATATATGCAAAAAGGTTTGGCTCGTATGACAGATGTCGTTTTGATTTTAATTGGTGCGGGTGCGATTGCTGGGTTAGTTTCAGTTTCCAACTTACCTCAAAAGGTTGTTGAATTGGTACAAGTTTCAGGAATTTCTGGAACATTTTTGGCACCAATTGCCGGAATCTTGATGGCAGCGGCTACGGCTTCAACTTCAACTGGTGTTATCTTGGCTTCTAATTCGTTTAGTAAGTCGATCATGTCATTTGGAATTTCTGGTACTGGTGCAGCCGCAATGGTTCATACCGGAGCTACAGTTATCGACCAATTGCCACATGGTAACTATTTCCACGTGACTGCCAAAGCTGTTAACATGCATTTCAAAGAGAGAATGAGCGTTGTTTTCTGGGAAATGCTAGTTGGACTTTCAATGACGATTGTTGCAACATTGATGTATGGAAATCTGTTCTAGAGGTGAACTATAAATGAAAATTGTTTTAGCTCCGGATTCATATAAGAATTCTTTGACAGCTAAGGAAGTTGCTCAATCATTACGAAAAGGGTTTGAACGAGTTTATCCCGATGCTGAATACGTTAATGTACCTATGGCAGATGGTGGTGAGGGAACTGTGCAGTCACTTGTTGATGCTAAGAACGGTCAAATAATGACTGCAGACGTCATTAATCCGTTGGGTAATAAAACAGAAGCTCACTATGGCCTGATCAACGATGGCAAAGTCGCCGTTATAGAAATGGCTGAAGCAAGTGGGATTCAATTTATCAATCAATTTACACAAAATCCATACATTACTACAACATTTGGAACAGGTGAATTGATTAAATCTGCTATCAAACAAGGTGCCAAAACGATTATTATTGGCATCGGAGGTTCAGCAACAAATGATGGTGGTGCTGGTATGGCTCAAGCCTTGGGAGCACACTTGCTGGATGATAAAAATGAAGAATTACAATATGGTGGTGCGATGTTAAAGAAGTTAGATCATATTGATATTTCTGAAATGATGCCTGAGTTAGCAGATGTCAAAGTTATTATTGCTTCTGATGTAACAAATCCCTTAACGGGTCCTGATGGTGCCAGTCACGTATTTGGACCACAAAAAGGTGCTAGTCCAGAAATGGTTGAATTTTTAGATGATGCTTTGTCACACTATGCAGATATTTTAAAACGTGATTTGCATCAGGATCTAGAAAGTGTGGCTGGTGCAGGTGCTGCGGGTGGATTAGGGGCTGGCTTATTAGCCTTTACCGACTCTGAAATGCGCTCTGGCGTCGATATTGTGGTTGATTATACTGAGTTAAAAGATAAGGTTAAAGATGCTGATGTCGTTGTAACAGGCGAAGGTCAAATTGATTTTCAAACTAAGTTTGGTAAAACACCAATTGGAGTTGCTAAAGCTACGAAAGCAGTCAATCCTGATGCGACTGTGATAGCGGTTGCTGGTTCAGTTGGTGAAAAAATTTCGGAGTTATATCCATTAGGTATCGATGCCATCTTCACTTGTGTTCCAGGTGTTGAAGAACTATCGACGGCCATTCAAAATACAGACAGGAACCTTCAACAAGTTGCTGAGAATATCGGTCGCTTGATCAAAAATACAAAATAAAGAATAGAGTAATCATCCACCTTTTAGTAAAGGGAGAATAATTACTCTATTTTTTTAATCTCATTTTTAAAATTGGAAAAGGATTACCTTGGTCATCAGTTATTTGTCGATGATATTCAACAAATCCCATGTGTTTATAAAAACCGATGGCTTGCGGATTTTGTTCGTTGACTGTAATTTGTTTAGCATGATAATTTGTGATACCAAAGTTGATTAGTGCTTTGCCGATACCTTGACCACGTTTTTTGTTATCAATAAAAAGCATGTCAATTTCTGGACCATTGATTCCCATGAAACCAAGTGGTTGATTGTTTTTATCAAGTGCGATGATTAAATGAGAAACTTCCATCAAAAATTTTGGCATTGAATTTTTAAAGTCTTGAATATTATTTTCACTCAAGAAACTGTGTGTTGCGCGGACTGAATTTTCCCAAATAACAGTTAATTGTGCGATTAATAATGTATCTCGTTTAGTCACTGGAACTATTTTCAAAGCTGTAACTCCTTTTTTAATAATCATATCTTAAGGTACCGCCTAGTACTAGTTGATATTTTATTACAAAAATTCGTATCAATTATTTTTCGCAAAGGTAAAAAATCAATCAAGCCATTGCTATCACAGGCTTAGAGTTAATTTATTTAAATAATCAGAAATCTTCATTTTATTCTCACTATTAAAAAACAAACTAGTTGGAAGAGCTGAGAGTATTCATTTGCAGCGAAAGTGGCGTTATTGCTTTAGCAATTACACCACCGGGCGCGTTGAAGACTCGCGGGTTTTGCGAGGCTTCAACCGAGGTTCGAGACCGTACTCTGGCTCGGGCCGTCCCGCGCAGCAGTTGAATACTCTCAGCTCTGGAAACGGCATACGGCGTACTTACCTAAACTTTCAACCTTTAGTTAAGATACTAAAAAAGTAAGTTTTTCTTGTCAATTGTTAGTCAATTGCGTGATACTTAATTAGAGAGATATTTTAAGAGGTGATAAATGCTTATGAATAACGAAATCAAATTTATTATGGATGAACTTGGTATCATCTATGGTTTTTATCAAGATAGTTTTAGTTTTAAACGTATTAAGAGCTACATTTTAAGCATGCCTGAAGGTACGAAGATCGTAAAAGTGTCACATGGCAAGGTGCCGATGTATGACCATCAAGTTGATTTGCCAATCGCTGAATTCAACGATGAGACCGATTCAGTCGGCTTGTTACAAGTTAACCATACAATGGTGAATAATCGGTCTGAAGAAGATATTGAGGCTGATACTCAACGTATTATTACACTGGTGAATCGTTTGATAATATTGATTTCTCCTAAATAATTATTGTTTCTGGAAATGGAAAGTACAAAATGACGAAACAATTTCAAAACACAAAAAAGGTCGTCAACCGCAGATGTTGACGACCTTTTAATGTATATACGTGTGTTTGTGTATTTGAGGAGGATCTAAGTTTTATTTTGAGTGTGTGAATGGTAAGTCGAATCAGTTCAACTAGATCAAGTTAGCGATTTGCATAAGGATAGGAACAACAATGACGAATAGAACTGTTGATGTTGTTACTAAGTTAGTTGCGTAATCAACGTCACCGTGTGATTGATCAACTAGAATAGGCAAAACGGCTAAACCAGGAGCAGCTGATTGGATGATGAATGAGTTTGATTCAATAGTTGGTAGAGAAGTACCCATCATTGAACCACCAATCAAAATGATACTGATCATGATGGCTGGAGCAACGACGAATCTACCAAGTAAAGCTAAAATAGTATCGCGGTCAAATCTGATTGATTTCAAACCAGCGTCGGCCAAGATGATACCAATGTAGATAAGTGACATAGGTGTTACGATACCACCGACCATATCAAGGGTCTTATCGATCCATGCAGGAACGGGAATGGCTAGTAACAAGAAGACAAGTGATACTAAGAAACCAACAAGTGGAGCAGGAAGTAATTTCTTCCAGTTAAAGTCCTTCTTAGCACCTTTTTCAACAGTTGGATCATCACTTGAGATAAAGAAGATACCGACCGCCCAAGTTGAAATTGTATTCATAACATAGTAAATAAGGAAGTAAGGTAAACTCTTAGTACCAAACAAAGCCATATTTAGAGGTAAACCAATAAAGATTGTATTAGCATTAACAAACATGTTAATGAATGTACCACGACGGCCTTTACGAATGCGGAAGACTTTAGTTAAGATCCAGGCAATGATATAGCCGATCGTGAAACTGGCAAATGTGAAAATTAAACCGCCAGATAAACTTGCAAGTTTGTCTCTGTTCAAATATTTAAGAACTGAAACAAAGATTGATGCTGGCAAAGCAACCTTCATAATAATGAAGGAAATGTTACCTTTAAACTCATCACCTAGGCGACCGGATCCTCTTAACCAGTAACCTAGAGCAATGACTAGAACGATTTCTGCAACACTTTCTAGTGAAGTAATAAATGCTTCCATGAATAAAAATCCCCTTTATTTGACAAATATGTTAATTAATTAATATTTAGGTTCCCACTTACTGTCAGCAACTGCTTGTTTAGCATCTTTGGTGTCAGTAAGTTTTTCGTCGATAGCTTGTTGAGCAACACCAACAGCAACAGTCATACTGAATTCGTCTAGTTTTGAAACTGGAGGAAGAACAGCAGCACCAGGTTGTGTAGGATCAACGATTCCACCTAATGAATGGGCGGCTTTATTGATCATACCGTCTGATAATACTTTGGCATTAACAGCCAATGAACCAAGACCAAGACCTGGATAAACCAAAGCGTTGTTAGCTTGACCAATGTGATATGTTACACCGTTGTATTCAACAGGTTCAACCGGGATACCAGTTGCGATAAGGGCTTTACCATCAGTCCACTTCAAAAGATCTTCAGCCTTAGCTTCAGCTAATTTTGTAGGATTTGATAGTGGGAAGATGATTGGACGTGCAGTGTGTGCAGCCATTTCTTTGATGATTGGTTCTGTGAATGTACCAGGTTGTGTTGATGTACCAACTAAGATTGTTGGGTGAACTGCTTTAATAGTAGCTTCCAAGTTTGTTAGCTCATTAGCGTTACTGAATTCACTACGTTGTCTTGTGAAAGGCTTTTGTTCTGGTGTAAGATCTTCTGTGTCGTCGAATAACAAACCTTGTTTGTCAACTAAGTAGAAGTGTTTTCTAGCTTCGTCTTCTGAAAGTCCTTCTTCAACCATAGCATCGAAAATTCTCTTAGTGATACCAGCACCTGCAGTACCAGCACCGAATGATAGGTAAACTTGATCAGTTAATTTTTCTTTAGAAATGTTCAAAGCACCAAGAATACCAGCAAGTGTAATAATACCTGTACCTTGAATATCATCGTTAAATGTTAAGATTTGGTTTTTATACTTGTTCAAGATATTAGCAGCATTGCTACGACCAAAGTCTTCAAAGTGTAAGTACATGTCTGGGAATAAGCTTTCAGCAGTTTCAACAAACTTGTCAACGAAGTTGTAGTACTTTTCGCCAGTAACACGTTCATGATGATTACCCATATATAGGTCGTCGGCAAGTAATTCTTTTCTATTTGTACCTGCATCAAGAACAACAGGGAGAACAGATTTAGGATCAACACCGGCAGCGGCTGTATAAACCATTAATTTACCAACAGAGATGTCAACACCTTGAACACCCCAGTCACCAATACCAAGAATACCTTCACCATCAGTAACAACAATCAATTTGATGTTGCGGCCAGCTGAAACGTTCTTCAATGTAGCTTTGATGTCATCTTGGTCGTCGATTGATAGATAAGCAGCGTTTTGTGGGTCTAAGAAGAAGTGACTGTAGTTTTCAATGGTGTCAGCGATTGTTGGGTCATAAACAACGGGCATAAATTCGTTAACATGTTCACTGAACAATTTATAGTACAATGTAACGTTTTCGTTGAATAAATCCATCAGGTACATTCTCTTAGCCAAAAATGTATCTTTACTTGAGTAGTTTTCGTAGGCTTGTTCTACTTGTTGATCTAATGTTTGAACAAATGGTGGAAGTAAACCTTCGATTTTGTAATCTTTTCTTTCTTCTTTGGTAAAGGCAGTACCTTTGTTCAAGAAGTGATTATTTAATAAATCTAAACCAGTATATTTCATAAATTAATGCCTCCTAATTAGCTTTCGTGTTGTACTATATACCCTTATAAAAAATATAGTCAAATATGTTATTATTGATAAATAAAATTTATAGGTGAAAAAATGAATTTAAAAGACTATCAATATTTTAAGAAATTATCAGAATTAAAAAACTTTTCTGATACCGCAGCGTTCTTTGGTGTCAGCCAACCAACCATTACTTATTCGCTGAAACGCCTGGAGGATAGTTGTGGTTTGTCGCTAGTTAAACGGAAGAGTTACGCCAATTCACTGTCACTGACATATGCGGGTGAGCAGCTGTTGATTCATATTAATCGTATTCTTCAGGAGAATGACTTGATTGATGTCGATATGGAGCGGATCAAACGAGAAAAGATTGTTATGGGATGGCCACCGATAATTACAAATTACGTCATACCAAAGGTATTTGATGAACTTCGGGATGAAAATCTTTTGTCAGCAATAGAGCCGGTTTCCGATGGTTCCAAGGATTTATTGGAAAAACTGATCAATGGAGAGATTGATCTGTCATTTTTAGGAACAACAGTTTTGCCGCAAGAAAATCATTTGGATTACCAATTACTTAAAGAACATCATTTCAAATTTATTGCTTCAGCAGAGAAAGATATATCCAAGATAACTTCAATTGAAACGCTATTTGAAGAGGATTTTATTTCTTTGAATGAAAAATCAGTCCATAGTCAAGTCCTTCAACGGTTGACAGAACACTATAGCGTCACTCCTAAAACAATGTTTCAAACTGAAGATTACAAACTAGCGTTGAATTTGGTTCGAGCAAACAAAGGGATAAGTTTTATCACAGAAACTGCAATTCAGGATGTGCCCGGAATTCAAGTGATTGATATACCGGGCGTTCAATTGCCATCGTTTTATATTCTCTTTGTTTACCGACACAACATGATTGGTAATGAGACCTTGGGCAAGTTGATGCATATTTTCAAAGGTATATATAAAAAATGATAATATTTTATAAATAAAACGTGGTGTACAGGTATAGTCCATTAACGTTACAATTAGTATGCCAATTTCAATTTGTTTGTAACAATTAGTGGTTACTGTATTTAATAGGAAATTATATTTCATCAATATAGTCGTTTTATTATGCTTTTATTACATTATTATCACTTTTTATAATTGGAATGGATGAAAAAATGAGGGATAGGGCATGTTTCGTAATGTTCACTTTAGAGTTAGAAAGCTGGTCTGACCGGTTTTCTTTCTTTTTTTATTAATAATTTACAAAAATATGTCCATTTTGGATAATATAATAAATTCAAAAACGATTGTGTTATCATTATTGATGAAGGGGAAGTCCATTCCTACGTTTCCCCTTCTTTGATAATTTCATGATTATAATAGTTGAATAACTATTGTCGATATAATGGTAGTTCCTCCCTGAGCTGCCATTTTTTGTTGTCGTCTTCGGTTAATTTAACTGTTTGTTTATTGTATTGAATTCAAAATCAAAAAATTATGAATTAAAGAAGCTGTTTTCCCCTGGCCGAATCAGGAGGAAAACAGCTTCTTTTATCTATTACTAAAGGTTGAAAGGTTGATACATTATGCCTTTTCCAGAGCTGAGAGTATTCATTTGCTGCGCGGTACGATCCGAGCCAAAAGGCGGTCTCGAATCTCGGTTGAAGCCTTACCAAACCCCGGTAAGTCTCCAACACGCCCGGTGGTGTAAGGACTAAAGTCCTAACGCCACTTTCGCGGCAATGAATACTCTCAGCTCTTCCAACTAGTTTATTTTTTTAATTGAAGAAATGATAAAGGCAAATAATAAAATGAAAACTTCTGATTATTTAAATAAATTAACTCTAGGTATTTAACAACAACGGCTACATTACTTTTTCACCTTTCAGTCTTTTATCTTAAATTCAAAGAATCTAAGTATTTTTCACCAGCCTTCAACATCTCAGCTGTCTGTTGATTTAATAGTGGAGGCAATTGACCAAATGGAAAGTATTTAAGATCAAGTGTTTCATTCGTTGCTTCATTTAATGTATGTCCACCAATTTGTTTTACAAGATACAGACGTGAAATAACCTGAGTTTTGTCGCCATTGGGATAGACTGTAAATCCTTGATCAAATATTCCAATTGGTTTTATAATTTCAACATCAATGCCTGCGTCTTCTTTGTATTCGCGGATACAAGCTTGCTCAAAGGTTTCGCCGTATTCAAGGAAACCTCCAGGAAGGCTCCAATTGTGAGTGTCAGTGCGCAGATTTAAAAGAACCTCATTTTTGCTATTGACTAGGATTGCCCCGGCGGCGTTTAGGATTATGGGGCGGTGGCCGACAAGACTACGAATTTCTTTAATATAATTTGCCATTAATCAGTATTCCTTTCCATATAAATTAATTTAAGTATGACACAGAGATTGTTTATTTGAATAAAAAAAATTCAACAAACTGTTAAAACTGTGTTACATCAATATTAGAGTAATTTTATATGGTATAATTTTTATTAATAAGCGATTTAGGAGTTTTTAGTATGAATTACAAAGAGAGTCAACAAAAAGAAATTGCACAATATGCGATCGAGCATGACAACAATTACAAGGCTACGGGTGAGAAATACGAAATTTCATATCAACAGGTGGCTGCTTGGGTTAGAAAGTATCAGAAAAAAAACACTTCTAAGAAGAATACTACTGAAAAGGTTCCAGCATCAAAGTCTGTATCAACAAAATCGGAAACTAATATGCTTAATGTTTTAAGTCGAAAAGATCCCGTTTTGGAAGCACAACTTGAAGAAGTTAAGAAGAGATTGGGTTTGATTTAAATGAAGCGAGTCATTTTTGTTTGTTTAGGTAATATCTGTCGTTCACCAATGGCAGAAATGATGATGAAACAGTTGGTTGCAGAACAAGGTTTGATAAAAGAGATTCAAGTTGAATCTCGGGCAACCTCTACCTATGAGATCGGTAATCCTCCACATCCATTAGCGATTCGGGAATTACAAAAGCAAGGTGTTGGGATTGTTGAACATGTTGCCAAACAGATCACGGCGGAAGATTTTAAAGAGGCTGATTTAATTATCGGTATGGATCGGCAGAACCTGGTTGATTTGAAACAGATGGCCCCAGTGATTGACCAATCTAAGCTACATTTGGCTTATAAGATATTAAATAAGGATGCCGAAATTCAGGATCCTTGGTATGATCACAAATTTGATCGCACTTATCGACAACTACAGGAATTGTTGCCACTTTGGTTAAAAAATATTGTTCAAGCTGATAAATAAATTATCAGCTTTTTTTGTGTTTAAGAGGTTGGACCAGTTTGTAAAAGGATATTAATAATAATTGTGCGTTACAAGAATATTGTTGAGAGATTAAAAGTTTGTCCAAACTTGAATTATTGGGCATTTAGTTAAAAATAATTATTATGGAAAAAACACTTGATATATAAGGATTAAGAGAATTTCTGAATTGGTATAGGTATAATAGATTTCATCCTTTCATTAGCTATAAGTTAAAAAATAATGAATTTTTGATTAATAAAAACCATTGTTAGATTAATATTTTACACTTCATTTCAAGAGAAGAGTCTTATATAATTTTGAAACAGAAAGCCTTTTCACCAGTGATAAGATTACGAAATCATTTGATGAGAGGGTGTTTATTTTTTATGAGAGAGATGCGACCAACATTAACGCTGGCATGTCTATGGTTAATATTTTCTAGTTGTTTCACAACCACAGTTAACGCTGAAACCACAGAAAATAACCCGATGACTAGCGCTGGTCTAGAGACGATTGTTGAAAACAAGGATAATATTGAAGTGACAATCAGTTATGTTTTAGAAGACCAAAAGGATTTAATTTTAAAAACTGATCAGGAGAATGTTATTGATGTTTCAGCCTTGAAAAAAGAGCTTGGTGACAGCAATGTTAAAGAAAATACTAATAAAAAGGAATTACAAGTAACATTAGATAGTCCAGATGCAATTGATTTTAAGATGTTTGTAGATAAGAAAAAGGTGTTCTTATTATCAGTTCAGGATTTAAATGAAAATGAACTTTTTAATTACAAATTTAATCAGGTCGAGCCACTTGATACAAATTTGGATGATGACGATGATGGATTGGCCGAAGAATCGACTTGGATTAAATCAGAAAATCTTCGGGTGTCTAAGGGACCAGTTTTAGAACATAAAGATGGTTCCAGTACGCAACCAATTTTTTACTTTGGCGATTACATTTATGCCGAACATGGTATTGTGTCAATGTCATCTACTTGGATTCCGCGAGGTAAGTCAAGAGAAAACAGTTTAACGGCACCAAATAGTGGCATTCTTTATGCAGAGCCAGGTAGTCGAATTGAAGATGGACCAACCGCCAAGAAAAATCATATTTATACGATTCATTACGGTGACGGGCAGAATCGAAGCTTTAATAGTGCTTTACAAGATCTTGAGGATTTACCATTTGGATCACCCACAAGTTATACGTCAAATAATTTATATAATTTTGTAACGCATACTGATGATTGGAAAAGGCCAGGAACATCCGGACCAAATAAACTAGGGCGTTCCTATGCAATGATTGGTGATCCTAGTTTGTATTATCGAATCAATCCCCGCACTAAGTTTGAAGAACAACGTTTGGTATATAAGCAACGAGCTTTTTTTGAAGATAAAAAAGGTAAAACTAATCCAGAAATAACCACAACTATTAAAATGTCTTTTACAAGGACTGGTCGAGTTGTTACCGATATTGCATTCAAAAATACCGGTAAAGTAATGTTTAATAATTTTAGTGGATTTTCAAATCATGATCTATCTTTAAATAAAGATGGTGCCGAGTTGACAGATGCTAAAGGGAAGAATATTGGTAATTTTATTCCAATGCGTGCTTTAGGCAACGAGCGAGGAATGTATATTCAAGCCCCAAATAATGAGATTAGAACTAATATTTATATGAATCATGAAAATGGTCCTGGTGCTTGGGCCGCACGATCAGCCAGTCGTTCATATTTGGCTACAAAGGGTTATATGTATAATCCAGGTTTACTCGGTCTTTTAGCAGTTCAAAAGGAAACGTACTATCCTTGGAAAGTTGGTAAGGGACATGATCACAGTTTCTTTGATAAAAAAAATAATGTTTATAAATTTCCATATACACCACATGATTACCACAATGCATTTACTAACCAGCGAGATTTTGGTGACAAAGGTAAACTAATGGGCGCTGGTAAGCGTCTGGGGACTGATAATGAAAAAGATCCACAATGGGATGCTGGGGTGACAATGCGTTCCGCACCGATAGATTTAAAAATTGGTAAAACAGTTCGTTTACAATATGGCACGATGACTGATATTCCAGGATCCACCTTTAATCCAGTTGTGGAATATGACAATTTAGGAACAGATGATAAACCACAGGTTTTAACGTTAGGCTCAAAAGAACTGGAATTATCAGGTCACTGGTACGATTTTGATAGTGAGAATGTGACGGCATATTATTCTATTGATAGTGATGAACCAGATGACTTACAGAAGAATATTTTATTCAGTGGTAAACAGAAAAAAGAAGAAGCCAACAATGGTGATTTTCACGACTTTAAACGAACTGCCAATATTGCCGGACTGGAAAAAGGGGTTCATAAAATTTACTTAATTGCGGAAGATGAAGACGGAAATCGTTCAATTTTAAATTGATTAAAACGGCCGAAGTTAATAAAGGGCCACAGATTGATGTAACATCACCGATTGGTTCAAAAAAATATCCACATATTGCATTAAATGATCATTTTGACTTAACAGGGTATTGGTCTGATCGTAAGAGCAATAAGGTTAAATCTTTAAGTTATACAATTGATGGCGGCGAAGAAAAGGTGTTTGAAAAGGATATTGAAAATTCAATGTTGGGAAAATTAGTAGCTTGGCGAATTGATGATCTTGATATAAAAAAATATAATGATTTTAAGAAGCATAAATTGGTTATAAAGATTACTGATGATGAAGATATGACAGATACAGATATTTTCTATTTCAAGCATGTCAGTGGTAATACCCATTTGGTTGCGCCAGAAGAAATTGATTTTGGGAGATTGTCTGTTACGAATGCCAAAGATAAACCAAGCAAACCGGATTTAAAAGGTGATAAAGTTGTTTTAGAGGATTTTCGTAAAGAAGGTTCAAACAAGTTAGGTGTCAGCTTGTCTATTGATAAATTTTATAAAGATGCAGGTGATCTTAATGGTGGTGATGATGGCGACGATGGGGATGATAGTAATAGTACAGTTGATCCTGACCGTGCAAGTAAGGAAAAAGTTTCCTTACTACATGATGTTTATTGGGATGATAAACCGGTAAGTTCCAAGAATATTTTAGTAGGTCAAACCAGCGGTCCCAAGAATAAACAATGGCAGCAAACAACTGATTTCACAGACGAAATTGTTGAAAAACTTAAGATAGGCTTTAGATCGAATGAGGATGGCCAGATACCAGGAAAATATATTAGTCATTGGACTTGGCAAACGATTGATTCAATAGTGTAAAAAATATTAGCTAAAAGTTGAAAGCTTTAGATATTAACTGAAGGTTGAAAGTTTAGTTAAATATGCCGTCTACAGAGCTGGGAAATATTCACTAGCTGTGCGGAACGATTCGAGCCTGGAAAGCGGTCTCGAATCTCGGTTTGAAGCCTTGACATAGTTCGTCAAGTCTCCAAACACGCCCGGTGTTGTAATGGCTAAAGCCATAACAACACTTCCGCGGCACACAAATATTTCCCAGCTCTTCCGACTAATTAATCATCGACTGGCGCTATACATATATTTCTGCATATTTTCTCTATATTCAAGTAGAAAATTATTGGCAAATTATTGAATATAGTTAAGTTTTAAAAACTAAAGGTTGAAAGTTTAGTTAAGTATGCCGTTTCCAGAGCTGAGAGTATTCAATTGCTGCGCGGAACGGCCCGAGCCAGAAAGCGGTCTCGAACCTCGGTTGAAGCCTCGCAAAACCCGCGAGTCTTCAACGCGCCCGGTGGTGTAATTGCTGAAGCAATAACGCCACTTTCGCTGCAAATGAATACTCTCAGCTCTTCCAACTAGTTTATTTTTTGATGGTAGAAATAATCAAATGAAGATTTCTGAGTATTTAAATAAATTAACTCTAGGCTTGTAATAGCAATCGTTAGATTAATTTTTCACCTTTCAACCTTCAGTTAAAAATAAATATGACCAGTAATCCGATTCAATTTGGGATTACTGGTCATATTTGTTTTCTATTAAAGAACTCAAGTTGTCACTCAAGCTGTAGATTTGTACTTACCTAACGATAATTTCTTATATTTAATAATTTAAAAATGAAAATTGTAAATAGTCAGTAAAAGATAATCATGAAAATGTAATGAACCATTTTAAAAATAAATTAGTCGGAAGAGCCAAGAGTATTAACCGGCTGTGGTTGTGGCGTTACGGCTTCAGCCGTTACACCACCGGGCGAGTTTGGAGACTTACCGGTCTTTGGTAAGGCTTCAAACCGAGATTCGAGACCGAACCACAGGCTCGAATCGGTCCGCATAGCAGGTTAATACTCTTGGCTCTGGAGACGGCCCAAAAATTATACCCCAGATGATTTTTTAGTTCGAATGACATAAGAATCTAGGAGGATACGGCTGATAACCTGAAGTGGTAACCGGGATCTTACTTCGTAATCGGGAAAATAGGAGGTCTGCGATTTATAACCAAGCAAAACCATTTCCGAATACTCAGCGATGGGGCTCTTTTCATTTGTTGTAATCGTAATGGTACTGACACCATTGGAAAAGGCATTTTTAGCTCCCGCAACGAGCTCTTTAGTTTCACCATTGAGGGTAATAATTATTACCAGAGCCTCACGCTTGATCCGTCGACTCATTGTGACAATGATATTTGGGTCAGAACTCATCACACAATTTTTACCTAGAAGTTGTAATTTGACGAGCATTTCTTGAGCAATGAATTCTGAGAAACCACGAGCAAAAATATAAATATCCTTACTTTCTCGAATCTTTTGGACGGCATCTTCAATAGAACCAACATTGAGCATTTGTAAGGTATTGTCAACTTCATATTTATTTTTAAAAATTGCTTGTTTGATATCGTGATCGACTTTTTCAAGATTCTGATATTGAGAATTATTCTTGTTGCGAGCTAATAACTGTTGCCGAAAATCCGTGTAACCAGAATAACCCATCTTTTTAGTGGTTCGGACAATGGTTGCAGTGGAAACATTAGCATCGTCACTTAATTTAACGATAGAAAGATTGGGTATGTCAGCTAAGTTTTCTTGAATATAATCCCAAAGATATTGTTCCGAGGAGCTTAATTTATTTGTCATGTCAAAACCGTCCTAATTTGTAAAGGTTTTTTCGATATAATAGTCATGTATCAAGTTTATGAAAACATTTACATGATAACACAAGTTATGATGTAAATATGAAAGCGAAAAGGGGTTAAATAAATGATTTATACGTGTACTTTAAACCCAGCAATAGATCTATTCATTGAAACAGAGCATTTAAAACCGGAGATTGTCAATCGCACGAACAGTTACGATATTCAACCAAATGGTAAGGGTGTCAACGTTTCATTTATTCTTAATGATTTGGGGATCACTAATACTGCTTGGGGTGTTGGTGGTGGTTTTACAAGTAAGTTCATTGAGGATTCATTACAAAAAAAGGGAATAAAAACAGATTTTACTCATATCGAAGGAATTTCTCGAATCAATGTGTTCACGCGCGTTGTTGAGACAGATACAGAGTTTAAGGAAGTTAATAATGGACCTGAAGTAAGCGCTGACAAAGTGGCTGAATTTCTACAAAAAGTAACAACTTTGACGAATGATGACAAATTAGTTGTTTCAGGGAGCTTTTCTAAAGGAATTGCACCAGAAATCATCGTTGAAATTGCTAAAATGGCTGAGAAACAAGGTTTTGATTTAGTAATTGATACAAGTTATCCCGAAGTGTTGAAAGCTATTGATCATCGACCATTTTTGATTAAACCAAATGATGAGGAACTCTTGTCGTGGTTTGATCAAGATAGTACAGATGATGTTGATACGTTAGTAAAGTATGCTCAGAAATTACTTGAGAAGGGTGCCCAAAATATTTTGTTATCATTGGGTTCCAAAGGTGCACTCTTTATTAATTCTGAACAAATTTTATTTGGTAACGCTCCGAAGATAAAAGTTGTTAACACGGCTTGTTCAGGGGATACGATGCTAGGGACTTTTTTGGCAGGATTAGAGCAGAAAATGTCACTGGCTGATAATTTACAAAGAAGTATTGCGGCTGCTAGTTCAACTGCTGCTAGTACAGGGTTAACAAATTTTGAGGATGTTGACTCATTAATGAAACAAATTCATATTTCACAATTGGAGGGATAAGATATGGCAAAATATACAGTTATTGCTGCTACTGGCTGTCCAACTGGAATTGCCCACACATATATGGCTCAAGAAGCTTTGGAAGAGGCTGCTAAGAAACGGGGGATTTCAATCAAAGTTGAGACACACGGACAATCGGGCGTTGAACATGCATTTACGCAGACAGAAATCAATGAGGCCGACGGAGTTATTATTGCAGCCGACAAGGATGTTGATATTGACCGTTTTGACGGCAAACGTTTGATCAATGTTTCAGTTACTAAAGGAATGAAAGAACCAGACGAACTAATTGAGAAAATTTTAAATGATAAAAATGTACCTGTTTATCACAGTTCAGGTAATTCGAGTGCAAGTAGTTCTGAGGAATCCGAATTAACTGGTTCATTCTGGCACAAGATGTACGTTTACTTGATGAATGGTGTTTCACACATGTTGCCATTGGTTGTTGCTGGTGGTGTTTTAACAGCTGTTTCATTCTTCTGGGGCATCAACTCTGCTGATCCAAAGAGTGCTGAGTATAATGCTATTGCTGCCTTGTTAAACACAATTGGTGGTTTTGCCATGAACTTAATGGTACCAGTGCTCTGTGCTTATATTGCTGAAGCCATTGGTAAAAGAACTGGTTTGGTTCTTGGATTTGTTACTGGTATGATTGCATATACTAATGGTACCGGATTTTTAGGTGGTATCGTTGGTGGTTTCTTAGCCGGATATGTGGCTGTTCTCTTAACGAAATTATTCAAGTCATTACCAAAATCACTTGATGGTTTGAAATCTATCTTTATTTTCCCAGTTTTGGGGGTCTTCATTTCTGGAACGATCATGTGGTACATTTCAGTGCCTATGAAGGATATCAACGTTGGTATGATGTCATTCTTGAAGAGTATGGAAAATTCTAGTCCGATTCTTTTAGGTTTGATTGTTGGTATCATGGCCGCCTCCGATATGGGTGGCCCTATTAATAAAGCCGCTTACTTAACTGGTACGGCTTTGTTAGCTCAAGGTAATTACTTCTTCATGGCTGGTGTTTCTGCCGCCTGTATCGCTCCACCTTTAGCTACTGGTTTTGCTGTTTTATTCAATAAGAAAGCTTATACATCAAAGGAACGTAGTGCCGGATATGTTAACTTCTTACTTGGTTCAACTCATATTACCGAAGGTGCAATTCCATTTGCGGCTAAGAACCCATTATTAAATATTCCTATTTTTATGTTAGGGTCATCAATTGCTGCAATCTTAACATATGTAAGTAAGATTTCAGTTCCAGCACCACATGGTGGTTTCATTGTTCTACCATTGGTAAATAAGCCATTCTTGTGGGTACTTTGGATTGTTCTGGGATCACTTGTTGCCGGATTCTTATTATCAATCGTTGCCGGACGTCAAAGCAAACATGATGCAGAAATGGTAGCAACTCCACTTGGAAATATTGCTGTTGATGCAGAACCAGAATCAGAATCTGCTGAAACAGAAACAAGTAATAATGATTTAAGTGAAATTATCAACGAAGATAATATTGCATTAGATGTAGATGTCTCTTCACGTGACGATTTGTTAAAATATTTAGCTGATTTTTCGAAGAAATTAGGTTATGCTTCCGATTCAAATGCTGTTTATGAAAAGTATCTTGCTCGTGAAAAAGAGAGTTCTACTGGAATGGAGAAAGGTATTGCCATTCCACATGCTCAAGATAAGACGATTCACAATTCTGCCATGTTGATTGCAAAATTAAAACAACCAGTTGAATGGAAGACGTTTGATAATAAACCTGTTGATATTGTCATTTCATTCTTGATTCCTGATCAAGATGACGGCAGTAATCATCTCGAATATTTATCAAGTACCTCGAAACTATTAATGCATGATGAGTTTATTGATTCATTGAGAAACGCTCAAACTAAAGCCGAAATTCTTAATTTGTTTAAGTAGGTTTTGTAGGAGGGGAGGTTCCGCTGGAGGGTGCCACTAATAGAGTCGCTGTGAGGACCGGTTCGAGCCTGTGGTTCGGTCTCGAACCTCGATTTTGAGCCGTAGTGCGCGTCTCAAAAGTCGTCATGTGGAGTAAGAACGAGAAGTACACTCGTCCTAACTCCACTTTCACTGCTGACTCTATTAGTGGCACCCTCCAGCTAGGTTAATTGAGTATTAGATGTATCAGTAATAGCTAATTCAATGTTGTATTTGATAATAGAAAAATAAATGATGGTCTCAGTGAAATTTAATTTTACTGAGACCATTTTTGTATGAAGGCACTTACGTTAAAATAATAGTACTATATAGGTAGCGTATTAATGCAGAAGGAGGGTGATTCTTGTGTCTATTTGGAAAAAAATCAGTGATTTTCTCACTCCTGATAGTAATCGACCGACTAATGACCCTAACGTTACTCGTCAAGATCAAATGAGTGACTTTTCACGGGTTTTAGATGTTAAAAATATCGTCGTTGATGTACAAGTGAAATCGCGAAATGAGCTTCTGAAATATTTGGCCACGTTAGCCCATACCAATGATTCTAAAATTGATGTGGAAGCTTTGTATGGTAAGTATTTAGTTCGAGAAAGTGATGCCTCGACTGATTTAGGGGATGGAATCGCCATGCCTCACGCTCAGGATGAGTCGGTTTCCAAATTAACAATGTTAGTAGTCAAATTGGCCCAACCAATCGTATGGAGTGAAGGTGCCGAAGTCCAGACTGTTATTTCTCTGGTCATTCCAGATCCGGAAAAGAATTATGCGCACGTTCCATATATGTCGAGTATTGCACGGTTACTTTTTAAGAAGGGATTTATCTCAGCGTTAAATCGAACAATGGCTCCAGAAAAAATAAGCCAGTTATTTATTTAAATTAAAATTTATTTTTTTGGGGTCACTTTTTTTGATGAGCTTTTTAAGAATGATTTCGATAATGGTATACTTATAGTTATGGAATTAAAGGTTTATGGTATTTTGATGAGCTAAATTTTTTTAAGAAACAATATTCAAGGAGAATTTAGTACATTTTTTAATACAATTGCATCTGTATTGCTGAAAGAGGGGATGCAGAGTAGCCTTTATGAACAAGGACATTGGAGGGGTTATTTGCAGAGTCAATTAAGTGTTCTTACAGTAGTAATTAGACTGTTGTTGTCAGTTCTGTTTGCCGGTATTATCGGTATTGATCGTGCCTATAAACATCGACCTGCTGGATTGAGAACACATGTCTTAGTATGTTTAGGTGCTTGTATCATTGCAATGATTCAACAGAATATCGGGTTTAATGCTTTAGAAATCGCTAGACAATATCCGCAATTAAAAGGAGTTGTCCGAGCTGATGATGCCCGATTAATTGCTCAGGTTGTCAGTGGAATTGGATTTTTGGGAGCTGGAACGATTATAGTTGAACATCATTCAATTCGAGGACTAACAACGGCAGCCAGTTTGTGGGTCGTCGCTTGTCTTGGCATAGCAGTTGGTATGGGTGATTATATTATTGCAATTGCAGGATTTTTGGTGGTGTACGCAGTGTTAGGATTTTTAAAGAAAATCATTCGTATCAGTCCAGTGCGGAAATTAAAAATTGAATATCTGCACAAAGTTGATACAAAAAAGTTTATTGATGATTATTTTAAGAAAAATGATATTACGGTCGAAGGCGTTCGTTTCAGTGTGACAAGACGTGATACTGAAAAAGTTTATACAAATGTCTATTCGATTGACTTTGGTAAAAGTCTGGATTATGTCGATATCGTTGAGGGATTGTCGATGAATGATAATATTATTAAAGTAGAGACAATAAATGTATAAAAAAATATTCCTAAATTTGCATTTAGGAGTATTTTTTATTGGCGTATTTATGAAAAAATACTTAAATATTTAAATGGTCTAAACTGATTGTAATTAGTCTAGACCTTTGCTATCTTTGAATTATTGGGGGAATTAAATGAAAAAAAATTTACCGACCAGACTCTTCTTTGCCTTTTTATGTACTTTCATTTTGGTGACGGCATACTTAACTATGCCCAAGGGAAAAATTTCGGGAAGCATTCAAGAAACCAAAATCAATTTACTTGATAAATCGAAGCAAAAAACTGTCTCTGAATTCGGCAAAGAACGTAAAGAATACGCTTATGTGTCGTTTGATAATTTGTATTCTAATACGAGTTTGTATTATGGAACCAAGATCTATCAACGGGGGCACATTAAAGATTTAGACATGGATCATAAGTTTATCCTTGTCGCAATTGATGGCAATGATGCATCAAGAACGGTTAAATTGAAGTATAGATTGTCAGATTTTGAACGTGGTAATGTCAATGTTCAAGAAAATGATCCAATAAAATTTTACGGACGAGTTTTAGCAACTGATAGTTATTTGAATGATAAGGGCCGAGATGTTCAACTTCCCGTGATTGCTGCTGATTTTATTCAGACAAAAATCAATCGTGGCGAGAGATACGGTGCAATTTAATTTTTTCTGATTGAATTGCAAGATAGATAAAACATTATTACGATATTAGAACAGCCTCAATTCTGATTTGTTGATATAATTTTCTTGCTAAAGAGGGAGAAAATTATGAATAAATCAAGAGTTGAGGCTTTTACTGACGCCGTTATTGCAATTATTTTAACCATTATGATTTTGGAGTTTAAAACGCCGGAATCATCAAAACTTTCGGCCATTACTCCACAAATACCTTATATGGTTTCGTATGCCGTTGGCTGGTTATTTATCGGGATTGCTTGGTACAATCATCACTATATGTTCAGCAAGGCAAAAGTGATTACACGTAAAATATTTTGGACTAATAATTTTTGGATGTTCACAACGTCGTTTATTCCGGTAGCAACTGCTTGGGTGGGGCGTGATTTGAATGCACAAGGTCCAGAAATATTTTATGCAATCGTTTACTTCACCTGGTCTTTGGCCTACGCTATTTTGACTCATGTTATTGCCAAGGAGAACGAACGGGCTGGCTATGAAAAAGTTGCAGGAAGTATTCGAGATATGAAAATATATCGGGCTTTAACTAGTTGGAAGTTTGTTGGGGCAGAACTCATTGTTTGGGTATTGATTATAGTCTTTATGCCCGCATTACAAATGTTACTGATTGCCTTTCAAGTGTTATTTGTTGGTGGCAGAGTCAATGAGGATAGTGACAAAATGTTTTAACTAAAGATTGAAAGTTTATTTAAGTATGTTGTTTCCAGAGCTGAGAGTATTCAATTGCTACGCGGAACGGCTCGAGCCAAAGAGCGGTCTCGAGCCTCGGTTGATGCCTCGCAAAACCCGCGAGTCTTCACACGCCCGGTGGGGTAATTGCTGAAGCAATAACGCCACTTTCGCTGCAAAAGAATACTCTCAGCTCTTCCAACTAGTTTATTTTTTAATAGTAGGAACAATAAAATGAAGACGTTTGAGTTACTTAAATAGATTAGCTAAAAGACTGTAATAACAATTGTTAGATTGGTTTTTCACCTTTCAACCTTCAGATGTTTTAAATAAAAAAAGGCCTAAGACAATTTGTCTTAGGTCTTTTGCATTTATCAAAAGGGTTCTTAGCTAAAGAAATAGTAAAATAAATGGCATTTATACACTTATATAAAGTGACATTAAACAAGAGAAACTTATTTTTTATCTTTAAGATTCTTCTGATCTTTTGAAGATTTCTTATCGGCAGAATCTACGCGTTTTACGTTTTCTTTTACATCATCGGGAAGAGAGGCAAACTTATCAAATAAACTGCCAAAATTACTTTCACGTTTCACTGTTAGGCCCATCGGTATCAGCCCCTTTCAGTTATCTTTATATTTAACTACATTATAGAACCTTTAAGCACAAATGACAATTTTTTGTCTCATTATTTTACCTAAAAGTTGAAAGTTTAATGAAGCGTACTGTTTCCAGAACTAAGAGCATTCATATGCTTCTCAAAAGGATTCGATCCAAAGGTAATCTCTAAGTGTATTCGAATTTATATTATTTCAAACATAAGCTTGACGTGCCCGGATCATTTGAACTTTCCAATACTTATTTACTAAAGGTTGAAAGTTTAATTAAGTATGCCGTATCCAGAGCTGAGAGTATTCAATTGCTGCGCGGAACGGCCCGAGCCAAAGTGCGGTCTCGGACCTCGGTTGAAGCCTCGCAAAAACTGCGAGTCTCCAACACGCCCGGTGGTGTAATTGCTGAAGCAATTACACCACTTTCGCTGCAAATGAATACTCTCAGTTCTTCCGACTAGTTTATTTCCTTAATAACAGGAACAATAAAACAACTATTTCTGATTATTTAAATAAATTGGCTCTGTACCTGTAATGACAATGGTTATATTAATTTTTTACCTTTCAACCTTCAGTTATTTACTATTAATCAGTTCATTCATTCCATCATTCATTTTTTTGTCGTCTTTTTCATTCCATTCATTTTCAGAATGACCACCTGATTTTTTGTTTGAGCCACCCCCAAAGGATTTTGCTTCTGGTATTCTGCGATATTGTCCGTCCTCGTCTTGGAAAAAAGTAGACTTATCCGCAAAATTTATTGTCCAAAATTCACCAGGGATATTATTTGCTCCTTTTGGGGCTTTAGAAATAATTATTGCAATTTTTTCTCCAGCTTTGGGCAAACGATTATTACCATACTCAATAGTAACCACTTCATCAGATGTGGCATCTTCCTTTGAAATATCCATAAATCCCTTATCCGCTACTGGAGCCAACATTTCTTTCTTGGTGATATTTCCTCCTAAAAACATTACACGAATAGTTTTATCTTGCTGAGAACTATCACCATGTAAAACTTGGTTTACACTTACGTTTGCAATTGTATACGGGATATTGTTAGAAACAAAGCTTTGCAACCCTGTTACTTCACCAATTATAGTTAGCTGTCCGGTATCGACCATTTTAGAAAAGGTGGACGGTTACCCTACAAAAGACATTTCAGCACCTTGTTTAACCTTTTCATGACTATAAAATTTATGATTAATTTGTTCAGCACTTTTTTTATTAATAAACTTTTTTGAAGACTTATTTTTTTTCTTCGACATAACGTGCTCATTAGTTATACTTTTTGATTTGACACTATTTACATAATATGTCGTAAAACCTGCAAATAACATCAGTGCAGCAATACTACTAATCTTTAATCTCTTTTTCATCTGGTGTCATCTACTTTTTTTATTGGGAATTTCGATCAGTATCAATTTTTTACTTTTTTTAGCTTACCTGGAATGGGGAATTTAAGAAACAATTTCTAGCCTTTTAACCATTCTTTTTCCGTATAATCCTTAATGACTTTCTGCATAAAATACAAACACAAGTAAACATTTAATTATATAAACATTTTTGTGACTGCTTTGTTTGATTATTATAGAATTGAGAACAATAGGAATTGCCGCATAATTTTGTTTGAAATCAGTAGTAAATTTTATAATCATGTTAAGCACTTGAATATTTTTTAATTTGAGAGACAGGATAATTAATCAGACCAACAAGTTATGCTAAAAAAATAATTGTATAATAGAACATATGGTTGCATTAAAGTTGACAATTAAATTGTTTAAATTAAGATTAAATAAGTCTATAGCATTTTGAGGGAGGGATACCGATGGCCACTGAATATTTGGAACATAAGTTAAGCCTTTTGCCACCGCGGCCTGGTTGTTATCTGATGAAGGATATCAACTCAAAAATTATTTATGTTGGTAAAGCCAAAAATTTAAAAAACCGTGTTCGTTCATATTTTAAGAGCTCACATGAAGGTAAAACTGCCCGACTTGTTTCGGAAATCCGTGATTTTGAAACCATTATTACTTCCAATGATAAGGAAGCCTTTTTGTTGGAAATAACCTTAATTCAAAAACACCAACCATATTACAATATCAAGTTGAAACGTGGTACTGGGTATCCCTATATTAAGATTACTAATGAACGTGATCCTAAAATGGAAATTACCGGTCTTGTTAAGAAGGATGGCGCATATTACTTTGGTCCCTATCCAAATGTTTGGGCGGCTTCTAATACGCTGAATTTCTTACAAAAGGTTTATCCGTTACGCAGATGTCAAGGTAACCTCGGGAGACCTTGCTTGTATTACCATATGGGGCAATGTCTAGGAGCATGTTTTCAGACCGTTCCTAAAGAAAAATATGATGAACAAATTGAAAAAATTAAACGATTTCTTGGCGGTAATGTTGCTGAGATCAAGCACCAACTTGAAGATAGAATGTCGAAGGCCTCAGATTCAATGGAATTTGAACGTGCTGCTGAATTACGGGATCAAATTAAATATATCGAAACGACTGTAGAAAAGCAGAAAATTATTTCTAATGACAGCACACCACGTGATATTTTTAATTATTATGTTGAAAAAGGGTGGATCTCCATTCAAATTTTCTTCATTAGACAAGCACGTTTGATGAAGCGTGAAAAAAAGGTTTTTGCTTGCATCAATAGCCCAGAAGAAGAGTTGTCGACGTTTATTCTGCAATTTTATAATCGTCGCAATCAGGTTATGCCTAAAGAAATTTTGGTGCCTGATAATTTAGATAAAAAAACACTCTCGCAAGTTTTGAATATTCCGTTCCGAACACCACAGCGTGGTCAAAAGAAAGATCTAATGGATATGGCGGCTGATAATTCTAAATTAGTTCTGCAGGAGAAATTCCGTTTGATGGAACTGGATAATCGTCAGACATATGGTGCTCAAAAACAAATTTTTGAGGCACTGGATTTGCCATATGGTCACGTTATTGAATCATTTGACCACTCACATATCCAAGGAACTAGCCCAGTTTCAGCAATGATTATGTTTCAAGATGGTCGGCCTGAAAAGAGTGGTTATCGGAAGTATAAAATTAAAGGTGAAGTTGAACATCAATCGGGTGCTGATGAAGCTGCCAATACGCGTGAAGTAATTTATCGACGTTATTCACGTTTGATCAAAGAAAAAGACCCATTGCCAGATTTAATTTTAATGGATGGTGGTATCATTGAATTGCGTGCTGTTATGGATGTCTTGAACAATGAGCTTGGTATTGATATTCCAGTTGCAGGGATGGTCAAGGATGATCACCATAATACGTCGCATTTGATTGTTGGTGAGGACGGAATTGAAGTGCCTTTGGATCGAAAGAGTCAAGGCTTCTATCTCTTGCAGAGAATTCAAGATGAAGTTCACCGTTTTGCTATTACTTTCCATCGTAAGACGAGAAGTAAAAATGCTTTGTCATCGCAATTAGATAATATTCAAGGCGTTGGTCCTAAGACTAGAACCAAGTTGTTAAAGAAGTTTGGTTCGGTTAAGAAGATGAAGGAAGCTAGTATTGAACAATTGACTGATATTGGAATTCCTAAGACGACAGCACAAACTATTAAAATCACATTAGCAAGTACCGATTTTCATAAAAAATACCATAAAGGATAGTTGGGGGATATTTATTATATGATTACATTAAAATCAGAACGAGAAATTGAAAGAATGCGTGAATCTGGTAAGATTTTGGCCGGAGTCCATTTGGGATTACGTGATATGATCAAGCCTGGAATTTCAGCGCTTTCAATTGAAGAGTTTGCCAATGACTACATTGTTAGCCATGGTGCTACTCCTTCTGAAAAAGGCTTTGAAGGTTATAAGTACGCTACATGTATCGACGTTAATGACGAAGTTGCTCATGGTACACCTAGAAAAGGTTTGATTTTAGAAGAAGGCGACATTGTTAAAGTTGATATGACCGTTAACTATAAGGGTTACGAAAGTGATTCTTGTTGGAGTTACGGCGTTGGTTCAGTTAGTCAAGAAACATCTGACCTAATGGAAGTTACTAAGAAGTCACTTTACTTAGGTATTGCTCAAAGTATTGAAGGCAATCGTTTAGGTGATATTGGTTACGCCATTCAACACTATACTGAAGATGAACATGGCTATGGGGACGTTCGGGATCTTTGTGGACACGGAATTGGACCTACAATGCATGAAGAACCTGATGTCTTGCACTATGGTGAACCAGGTAAAGGTTTACGTTTGAAGAATGGAATGACTATTACAATTGAACCAATGATCAATGAAGGTACTTGGGAAATTGTTGACCGTTCACTAAAAGACCCTAAAGATGACTGGATTTATTATGCCAGTGCTGATGGTTCATGGTCAGCTCAATATGAACACACTTTAGCTATTACGGAAAATGGTCCTGAGATTTTAACATCACAAGATGCCGCTGAAGACGCTAAGTATTTGAAGTGGGCTCAAGATTATCTTAAGGAACACAAAGAAACTAAGTAATTTCTGATTTAATAATATAATTACAATCAAAAAAGTATTAGAAATGAGGTTTATGAACTTCATTTCTAATACTTTTTTAAATTTAACTAAAGGTTGAAAGTTTAGGCAAGTATGCCGTTTCCAGAGCTGAGAGTATTCATTTGCTGCGCGGAACGGCCCGAGCCAAAGTGCGGTCTCGAACCTCGGCTGAAGCCTCGAAAAACCCGCGAGTCTTCAACTCGCCCGGTGGTGTAAGAGCTAAAGCTCTAACGCCACTTTCGCTGCAAATGAATACTCTCAGCTCTTCCAACTAGTTTATTTTTTCATGGCAGGAACGAATAAAATGAAAACTCCTTCTTATTTAAATAAATTTGTTCTATGCCTGTAACAACAATGGTTATATTAGTTTTTCACCTTTCAACCTTCAGAAATTTAAAGGTTGTAGTCAAAGCCCCATGTCACTTCTCTGTGGAATGTATCAGCAGGAGTCAAAACTATGGAACTTAGATCATGTGTTGCACTTGGTGGGATTTGAGCTTCCAGTGCAATTCCACAATATTGTCCTAAGTTCTTTGCATATCCTGTGTGATTAAAGTGATTTCCAGTATATGTTACGACGGCTGGTGCATTCGTGTGCATGGTCATTTTGACCTTTTTATCAGATGACTCTAAGGATACAGCTTCTTTGTTATTTATTATAAATGGATGATTGAGACCGTTTTCTTGCTGAATTTGCTGATCTGAGCTATCAAGTGCCTGGGCGATAGGTGCACCATTTTTAAAATCAAAGCAAGTATTTTCAACCGGTGCTGTATTTTTTAGAGGTATGTGTTGCTCATCCAACGTTAGATAAGTGTCAGCAGGTATTTTCAGCGTTGTATCTTTAACGTTCGTATTTGGTCCATCTAAGCAAAAATACGTATGATTGGCAATATTACAGAGGGTCGTTTTATCAGTAGTTGCCGAAACCGAATAAGTAAGTTTATTAGTATTGTCGAGCGTGTATTTTACTGTCACATTCAAGTTTCCTGGATATCCATTATGACCATCAGAATCGAGATAAGTGAAGATCACACTACAAGTGTCTTCGGTCTTTTCTGTTTGGTATTCAAAAGTTTGTGTATCCAATCCGTAGGTGCCACCGTGAGCGTGCGTTCGATTATCTTCGTTCAACTCAAATTGCATATTTTCTCCGTTAGCTTTTTGCCAAATTCCATCTTTCATCCGACCAATAACACGGCCGACGGTACCACCTAAATAGTTTCTTTCCTTGTCATAATCGCTAGGTGAATTCAGGCTTAGGATGACATTTCGTGAATCGCCATTTTTGCTAGGTAAAAGTATTTTCTCAAGTGTGGCACCATGATTTAACAGTTTAACAATCATTCCGTTGGAATTCTGTAGTGTTATTTCAGTTTTATTTTGATTGTAATTGTCAGTTGAAATATTTATCATCATTTTTGAAATTTCTCCAAATGTTTAATTGATTGAAAGTGATTAGTTAATTCGTTTACTTT
Organism: Companilactobacillus huachuanensis; assembly: GCF_005404815.1. GTDB lineage: Bacteria > Bacillota > Bacilli > Lactobacillales > Lactobacillaceae > Companilactobacillus > Companilactobacillus huachuanensis. Next base: position 79,208 of record NZ_BJDF01000002.1, on the reverse strand, counting down.
GGCAAACATTGCCGTCGCATCAGCAGATTTATTTAACCCTAGGTAACCTAAGCCAATTAAGTAGTAGCAACTAAGTTGATTCTTTTCTTGATAATCTTCATCGAATAACTGTGAATCAGGTAGGGAAACAGCAAAGTAGTCTGGCGAGATCTTATCAAAAATGTGCTTTTCACCATAAGTGATTAATTTGTGATATCTAGTAATTGCATTTTTGCTTTGCCCCAACTGTTCAAAAGCTAATCCTTGATAGAAGAGTGAATCGGCCGGTTGGTCGTTATAATACATCATATTTGTTGGTTCGTCGATACCTTTAGTAGCTTCAGTCAAATAATATTTCGCTTGATCTGACTTATTGGCAGTTTTATAAGCGAGACCTAAGTAATATTCAACAATATTGTCATGCATTGTTACCAGTTTGCCTTCACCGATATTCTCTGGGTAAGTTAGAGCTTTAGTTAACTTGTCGATAGCCGCTGTTGGTTCATTATTATCTAAGTCAATTTTTGCTAATTCAACCAACGAATACTTGTATTGAGTACTTACTTTACCCTCGCCACCTTCCCAAGGATGGAAGTTGTGCGCCATAATTTTATCATAGGCTTGTTGAAATTCACCAGTTTCGTTGAGCAAAGTAATTAATTGCGTGTAACTGTCATCTCTAGCAGCAACCAAATCTGCGTGCTTTTCTAGGAAATTTAAACGTTGGTTGATTGGTCGATTCAATTTTTCGTAGAGATTATCCAATTCAAAGATTAGACGAGCATTTTCAGGGTCTAATTGGAAAGCTTTTTCAAGAGCGATAAGGGCACTTGAGGTATCGTTATTTTTATTAAAGTACTTAATTGCCAAATTACGGTAGGCCATTGCATAGTCAGAATTTAGTTTCGTACATTTTTCCCAATAAGTTTGAGCTAAATTATAATTTTTACGATCATAATTGATATTTCCTAGATAGTAGTTGGCTAAACCATCACTGGGATTTAAGTTGATGATTTTTTCCAAAACAACGATATCAAATAAATTGTTAGGGAAAATATAGTCTGGAGAAAGTGAAGCTCCAATCTTAGCATGGGTAAGGGCGGACGTTGGGGCTTGATTTAATTCATATGTATAAGCCAGATAATATTCTTTCAATGGATTTTTACAGTCATTAGAATCTAGAATTTGAATAGCATCAACATATTGACCCATTTCAATGAATAATGTGGCTAAATGTAAAATATCATTTAATTTATCACTGACGTTAACATAGCGTTTCGCATAGTCTTCGTTGTTCGGATTCATTTTTTTTGCTTCGTAAAGTAAACCAAGATTTAATGGATCAATTAGTAAACTTTGGGATAATAATTCCTGTGCAGCTTTAGTCTGATACAACAAGTTCAGGATATGAATCGCCACTAATCTAGTCATACTATCTTGATAGTTGTAATTTAAAGCTTGTTTAGTGAAACTATAGGCCTTTTTATAGTCATGTCTTTGAACAGCTATTTTAGCCATCTCAAAGAAACTGATAGCCTTGGTGTCATTAGACCAAGTTGCTTTGTAAAAAGCGTCATAGGCAAAATTAGGCTTGCCTTGCTTCAAGAGACATAGTCCCAAATGATACATTGCCGAACCTGAAGCTGGGTTAGTGTTGTGTTCATTTGTCCGTGCAATAGCAATTCTAAAGTATTTCTCACTTTCGGCAAAGAGTCCGTTACGATATAAAAGTAAACCATAAGCATCATTGATTCTAGCATCATGTGGATCACGTTTTAAACCTTCCAGGTAATAGTCTTTAGGGTCAAAACTAGCGTGGCGATATTGTTCAAGATGTTGACCAGCAAAGAACAGTTCATCGTTATTTTTTAGAGCTTGTGGATCAGGGATAGCCTTAGCTGGGTCAGGAATCTTTTCAAGCTGTTTCTTTTCGGGGAGGTATTTGACTAAAAGATTTTGATTTTCATCTAATAAACTGAGACTTAAATCTTTGAGTGGATAATTAATATCTGTAACTTGGTTTTCAAAAGGTTCGTTTGGGGCAATATCAAGGACAATTTCTTTGATTATTTCAGAATTATGTTTGAGAACTAATTTAGCATTTTTGTGTGCAGCAGTAGTGTAGGCCGAAATTTTAACAATGTTATCGGTTTTATCCAAATTGATTGCTCCATCGATAGTAGCATTTTTGACTGCTCCAACAGTGCGATATGGCATGAAGTATTCAACGGAATGTTTCTCTTCATGTGGGGTCAACCAAGTAAAGTCGGGTTGATTGTCAGTGAAAGTACCAACCATTAGTTCAATATAAGGACCATCATCGTCAGTTAATTGATTGTCCCATGCCTTACCAAAGTTACCATTACCCCAAGTCCATTGTTTCTTACCAGGAGAAATGTGATGGTCAGCCACGTGCAAGAGCCCAGCCTTTTTTTGATAGTCGTAATTTCCTAAGAAGTCATAGTCGGAGTGAGCAGCCATATATGAAGTCGGAACGGGAATGTTCTTGTAGCGGGAAATATCGACACCAGCCGAATAATCCATCTTATAGTATTCACCAGTTGCGATTGGAAAAGTGGAAACAGCACGTTTACCGTGATCGAAAACAGCGTGAACATCAGGTGGAAAAATGGATTGAGTATGTTGATTGACTGGCACAGCTGGGTTAGCCCACCATAAGAATGTTTGTGGCAACTCAGTTGGATTTGAGAAGGTTTCTTCAAGTTTCAAATATGATTTATCCTTGAACAAGGTAAAACCAACATTTATTTTCGTGCCATGCATGCGGTCAACATCGCTCATCCAAACGGTTTTTGAACCATTGGAATTGCTTTGGATACGGTAATTAATTGGTAAATAAGTATCAGGACGGTGATGTTGTGGCCAATTGAATTCGATACCACCGGAAATCCAAGGCCCTGCTAAACCCACTAGAGCCTGTTTTATGACGTGATTGTAATAAACAAAATCATAGTTGTTAGTCTTATCCAGCATTCGTTGAATTCGACCACCTAATTCAGGTAAAAAGGTAATTTGAACGTATTTGTTCTCTAGAATCACAGCTGAGTAGGTTTTGTCCTTTTTAACATTTTTGATTTTTTCAGTGACAGGGTAGGGATAAACTTTACCACTACTACCTTGATAAGCACGGTTCTCCAAAAACAGAGGATTTTTCTCAGGTTTACCAATTTCATAAGTTGGAATAACAATTTTCTTTTCAGTAACAGTAACGAGAGTACTATTTTGATCAATTACAGTATCCATATATAGATGATCTCCTTTACTTTTCTAAAGATATAATATTACTGAAAACGATTACTTTAAATGCACAGTCACTGACTAATGATGGATTATCGTGAACAAATTTGATTTTAAATTTAATAACAGCTTATTTTGATGTTATCTTTAGATTGAAAGGTTAGGTAAGTTTGCTGTTTACAGAACTGAGAGTATTCAATTGCTGCGCGGAACGGCTCGAGCCAAAGTACGGTCTCGAACCTCGCTGCAAATGAATACTCCCAGTTCTTCCAACTAATTTATTTCTTTAATGGTAGGAACAATAAAAGAGGATGTTTAATTTAAATAAATTAACTCTAGGCTGGCAATAATAATGGTTATATTAATTTTTCATCTTTCAACGTACAGATATAAATTAAATTGATGTTAAAAGGGAGGCTTACTATGAAAAAGTTAGAGGGTTTTGCTAATGAGTACTTGATTGTTCTGCCAAGAGAAATTCTCAGAGAATTTGATCAGTCTTCGATTCTAAAACAATTATATGGGACTGATTTAGGATTTTATCCTAATGCTCAGTACCATTATGTACATCGTCCACACGGAACAGATGAATGGGTCATGATCTTTTGTACCGGAGGTGAGGGAACTGTTGAGTCTCGGGATAAAACTTGGAGGATGACGCGCGGTTCTATTATCCTGATGCCCCCGAACGAAGAGCATACTTACTTTGCTTCTAAGAATCATCCCTGGGATATCTTCTGGATTCATTTTTCAGGTCAATCAGTAGACGAATATTTGGCACCGTTATATAAGGACAAACCTGATTTCGAGTATTTGGATGAAAAATCTGAGGATGGAATTAATTATCTAATGTCATTATTTTGGCAAATGATTCAGGCGCTGACTTCTGGCTTTTCATTTGAGTCGGTTTTCTATGATACGCAGATTTTAGGGACGTTATTAGCATATATTGTTTATCGTTCAAAGTTACCAAAGGAAAAGAAAAATATGGGCAATGAACACCTGACGAGAGCGATTCAATACATATATGATAATTTGGACAAACATATTTCTTTGGAAGAGTTGGGTCAATATTTGGGTGTTTCAGGCAGTTATTTAAGTCGTATTTTTAAAAAGAATTTGAATATGGGGGCAAATGAGTTCATTACTTCAATCAAGATAAAGCAGGCAAGTCATTATTTACAAAATACGAATTTATCAGTAAAACAAATTTCTCAGAGTTTGGGTTTCAGTGATCCATATTATTTTTCCAGAACTTTTAAAAAGGTTTATCATATTTCGCCGGCTTATTTTAGAAATCAATTTGGCAGTGGTATTAAAATTAATAAGGGTGTGTAGTTTTGTCCATCTTTTTTGTAATTCCGTAACAAAGATTATGTTACTTTGGAAAAGTAAATTTAAAATACACAATGTAAAGAAAACTTTACGCTAAATTAACGTAATATCAGAGCTAATAAGCGACAGGAAAAGTACTTTTGTTTTAGAATGTGACTAGCAACTAAGTATAACTTTACGAAAAGCGAGGTAGTTACTATGTTAACTGATATTGATCGAGCCACCGAGTTATTGAATGATGAATCAGTTACAATTGTTGAAATTCATCGGATTACTGGTATCAGCGTGAAAGTACTAACAGATGCCAGAACGGCAAAAGATGTACCTAGTTTCGTCAATGACTTGAAATATTCGGAAGTTATTGCTTTAGCAGATTTATACAATGATATTCAAATTGATTATTTGAATAAGAATCAAGATAATGATTTTTATAAGTTTGTGATCAGGATCGGTGATTGGTTCGATGAATCCATTGGTATTCAGGAAGAATATTTTAATTCTGAAGAAGGAATGGACGACGATTTGATGGTTGCGACTGCGGTTCAAACATTGAATGACATTTCTACTAAAGATAAATCTATTATGTTGGATCTTTATTACAGTTATACACGTGATGAGCAAAATATGATGTAGATTACGGTGGATAGTAATTATAGAAAAAATAAATCCAGTAATTTTTTGGGGGGTTCTTTCTTAGATTTGGTTATAGAAGTGCCCCAATGATTATCTTTAAAGCTTTTGTGATAATTATTAAACGTAATCATTGAATATTAAAATCAGCAAAAAAAAGTTGTATCACACCTAATTATTTGGGTCCTTAAGTGTGATGCAACTATTTTTTATCCAATTTACTTATAATTAAAAATGATTAAAAATCCAAATCCATCAGAAATCATTTTATTTACATAGAAAACAATTAGTCGGAAGGGCTGAGAATATTAACCAGCTGTGGGTGTGGCGTTAGGACTTTACTGTTACACCACCGGGCGAGTTTGGAGACTTTCCGGTCTATGGAAAGGCTTCAAACCGAGGTTAGAGACCGTTTCTCAGGCTCGAACCGGTCCGCATAGCAGGTGAATATTCTCAGACCTGGAGACGGCCAAAATTTAATCAAATTCAAGAAAGAGTCTTTTCGAGATTAATGACTCGTTTTTAATTACACATTTACATACAGACGTTAATCACTTTTGACATTTTTATGACGTTTAGGACTTTCCCAAGTACCTTGACCATGGCCCATAATCGTTCTGATAGCTGGAATAAACGTTGTTACAACTGAAAAGGCGTTTACCTGCCAATAGACTAATGAATAAAACGGCATGAATATTAAATATTTAAACTTTTTACCTTCTTCGTCTACCAGTAGGGCAGCCCCCAATTGCACGATTCCGGCCAACATTTCAAATGTGATAAAGACAAACGACATTGCGAATAGGAAGATTACTTGCCTGAAATCGCCGGTAAATAGGAAGCCGACTACTGAGCCAATGAATAAAACTAGACTGATAAAGTAGAAAAACGACCAAATGATACTGAATGTTTGATCAATTACAAAGGCAAGCTGTCTAGTATATCTGAAGGGATGTAAGACAATTTTCCAAAAGTTTGTTAACCAAACCTCGGTTCCACCTTTAGCCCAACGTTTTCTTTGGCTGTACAGACTTTTCAAGTTGTCCGGTACGTTCATATAGAAAAGAATATTTGGAGCGAAGACTGTGGACCAGCCACTTGTTTGATGATCCCAAGCAATACTGATATCTTCAGTAGCACGATCTTGTCTGAACAGTCCAACATCAATTAAGGCATCACGACGATACATAGTGTTAGCGCCACTGTAAGCATACATATTGCCAAAAACGCCAACCTGACTACGCTTGATGATTCCTACGATACTGGAAAATTCAACAGTCTGTGATTTAGAAATGATACTATCACGGTTCTGGACGTCCATATTGGCAGTGACAGCAGCAATATTTTGACCCTCGGAGGTATTGAAATAATTCATGTACTTCCAAATAGCATCAGGTTCAGGTAAGGAGTCAGCATCATTGCTCAAAATGAATTCACCTTTTGTAAAGGCAATTCCGATATTAAATGCATGAGCTTTACCTTGATTTTTCTCAATCCGAATGACTTTTAAATTAGAATACTGAGACATTAATTGTTTGAGGATTTTAGGCGTATTATCAGTCGAACCATCGTCAATAACTAAAACTTCATAATTGGTGTAATTCAATTCAGTCATCAAATAATTGATAGTATCAGCAATCATGATTTCTTCATTGTGTGCGGGAATCATGATGGTAACAAAAGGCTGCATGCTCTTGTCGATTCGTTTGTATTTTACGATTCTGTGGGCGTAGAGGAATTGATAACAAATCGTTCCAATCAACCAGCAGAACGATCCCAAAATTGGATATGAAATTAAAATTAATAGAAAAAAGTTAGCTACAGTATCAAAAGTGGAGATTCCAGTTTTAATCATAATTTGGTATCCTCGAATTTACTGTAGATTTTGTCGATAGTTTTAATTTCAAAATTATTTTCGGGAGTGACAACATAATATCTGATGTCGTTGCGACGATAGTAACGATCACCGAATTTGAAAGTATAGAAATCCTTGATAGCCTCACGCCGAGCAAAGAGCTTTTTCTCATTGTAAATTGCATGCTTTTTGACATGATATTTGGTGTAGTAATTATTATAAAGTGTAAATGAAATGGTGATAATTGTTAAGACGATAAAGGCGTTGGTTAAGAAATGACCGAAGAAATTGAATAATTCCTTTCCTTCAGGTACAGACCAAGGCTGTCCTTTTAATCTATCACCAACAAAAACGGTCATGGATAGAGTCCAATAAATCGGAATTAGCATGATTATCCACGATAAAATAGTAACTAGTGTTTGTCTGATTTTTAATTGCCAATGACCTTGTTCAAAAAAAGCGTCATGGATGTATTTTTGCATGGTATCGATATTTTTTCTTGCTCTCATTTTAATCACCCGTAACTTTTTACTCTTAGGGAGTGTTTAGAGATGTTAACTAAAGGTTGAAATTCTAGTTAAGTATGCCGTTTCCAGAGCTGAGAGTATTCAATTGCTGCGCGGAACGGTCCGAGCTAAAGCACGGTCTCGAACTTCGGTTGGAACCTCGCAAAACCCGCGAGTTTTCAACACGCCCGGTGGTGTAATTGCTGAAGCAATTACACCACTTTCGTTGCAAATGAATACTCTCAGCTCTTCCAACTAGTTTATAGCAGGAACAGTAAAATGAAGATTTCTGATTATTTAAATAAATTAGCTCTGGGCCTGTAACAACAATAGTTTTATCAACTTTTCAACTTTCAATCTTTGGTTATAAAATATATTGCAACAGTACCTTTTGTAATTGTTCACATTAAATTAGAATCAATTTCTGAACCTTTAGATATTAATTAAATAATTTATTCTAAAAATCTCAAGGCAATAAATTTATGCTTTAGAAAAATTTTAAACGATTTTGTTTAGATATATCAGCATTTAAAATACACATATATTTATAATCAATATTTTACTAATTTCTATTAAAAGTGTTGGAAACGTTGATATGACGCCCTTTGATTTCATCTAATGGTAAACAATTGGTTAACGTTTGCAAGAAAAATGAATCGAAATAAAAACGGGGGACATAGCTAAGGCTAATATGTTTTTTCTAGAGCTTGATTATGGGAAAAAGAGGCTGTCTCTACCTTGATTATTCAAGTGAGACAGTCTCTTTTTGACTAGTTTTTAAAGGTTGAAAGTTTAATTATGTATGCCGTTTCCAGAGCTGAAAGTATTCATATGCTGCGCGGAACAATCCGAGCCAAAAAGCGGTCTCGAATCTCGGTTGAAGCCTTACCAAACCCCGGTAAGTCTCCAACACGCCCGGTGGTGTAATTGCTGAAGCAATAACGCCACTTTCGCTACAAATGAATACTCTCAGATCTTTCAACTAGTTTATTTTTTTTATGATGGGAATAATAAAATGGAGACTTCTGATTATTTAAAATCGGGCTTTAATAAATTAGCTCTAGGCATGTAAGAACGGTAGGTATATTAGGTTTTTTTACTTCGGCTATTCTTGTATAAATCAATCCAAATACAGATTGAAAAGAGCAGTATTATTAAGTAATATAATATGTGAAAAAAAATAGTAAGAAAAATAATACTGCTGGAGATTAGTATCGTCAAAATAATGTTTCGAATATTTCTAAAATTAAATATATGCAATTTTAAATATGCCATTGTCGGAGACAACATAAAAATACCCAACACATTAAGCGACAACAAACCCAATAAAGTTTTATAAAGAATCAGCTCTTTTATTTTTCCTGTCCTTCTTTAGCATTAGTCAATATAAATAATAACAATCCAACGTAAATAAGCTGTAAATATAATGTAAATTATTTTGACTTGTAATGGGCTATATATCAATATTGTTGGAATTATTTCTCGTTTTCTAAAATGAATCATTCATGTAAGATCGCAACGATATCAGCTATACTGGCTGTATTCAGGAATGGTAATATCTGGCTTAACTAAAACTTGATGAAAATGAACCTCTGAAGAATCGCTTCTCCATGCATTTAAACGTTTGGGTGATAATCCTGATAATTAAAACGAAAAATGAGTTGTACCGCACCTAATAGTTTGAATCATTAGGTACGGTACAACTCATTTTTTAATTATTTTTTTTAGCAGGTTTCCAAACACCATAGATAACACCTGAAATTACGGCACCAATGGCAACAGCTAGTAAGTAAAGCATTGGTTTGTTAGCAAGTGGTGTAACGAAGATACCACCGTGAGGAGCAGGAACATTTATGCCCCAGAACTGTGTCAAACCACCACCGATTGCAGAACCGATAACACTTGAAACGATAACGTGTAATGGATCTCCGGCAGCAAATGGAATTGCACCTTCAGTAATGAAGGACAAACCTAAGATATAGTTTGAAAGACCGGCTTGTCTTTCTTGTTCAGTAAACTTATCTTTCCAGAAGGTTGTAGCAATGGCAATAGCTAGAGGAGGAATCATACCACCAACCATAACGGCGGCCATCAAAGCACCGTCATGTGTAGCTGTAAATGTACCAATAGCAAATGTGTAAGCAGCTTTGTTAAAAGGACCACCCATATCGATTGACATCATACCACCGAGCAATGTACCTAAGATAACAGCATTACCAGTACCCATTGATTCTAGGAAGTGAGTAATTGCGGCATTAACAACAGCGAAAATTGGATCAATACCGAAGTACATAATAGCGCCAGTTAATAATAAGCCTAGAACTGGGTAAATCAAGATAGTCTTTAGACCATCTAAGGTGTGTGGCAAGTTCTTGAGCCATTTCTTAAGTAAGACAATAACCCATCCGGCAATGAAACCGGCAAGTAGACCGCCAATGAAACCGGCAGGACTCTTCGAACTAACAACGGAAGCAGTGGCTTGAGAGGCCATATAACCACCAACGAAACCAGGTAATAGGGCAGGACGATCACCAATTGAAACAGCGATGTATGCGGCTAAAACGGGAATCAAGAAACTGAAAGCATAGTTACCAACGTTATTGAAGAACAAGAACCATTGTGAATTAGCACCAACGGAGCTTTCTAGTAAGAAGGAGATAGCCATTAAGATACCACCACCAACAACGAATGGAAGCATGTTAGAAATACCATTCATTAAATCAGCGTATATTCTTGACCAAAGTGACTTCTTTTCAGCAGAATCATCTTCATCAGAAACGGCGCCACCTTCAGCATGGAAAATAGGAGCCTTTTCTTCAACAGCTAAGTTGATCAATTCTTCGGCTTTATTGATACCATCACTAACTGGACGGTTGACTAAATGTTTACCATCGAATCTTGGCATGTCAACTTTCTTATCGGCGGCAATGATAACACCATCGGCACGTCTGATTTCACTAGCAGTAAGTTTGTGTTTAACGCCTTCAGAACCGTTAGTTTCAACTTTGATGTCGATGCCCATCTTTTCAGCTTGTTCTTTCAAAGCAGCTTCAGCCATGTATGTGTGGGCGATACCGGTAGGACAGGCAGTAACGGCAACTACGTATGGTTTGTGTTCAGAGCTGTCATCAGCGTTTTCAACTGCGGCTTCTTGAGCTTTTTGCTTAGCCTCGTCAGCTTTGTCCTTAGCTTCTTTTGCTTGCATAGCATTGTCGAATAGTGATTGAACTTCATCAACTGTCTTAGCAGCTTTCAAGTTCTTAACAAGTTCAGGATTAATTAATAATGATGATAATGCGGCTAATGCTTGCAAATGCAGATTGTCGGCACCATCTGGAGCAGCAATCATGAAGAATAGGTAGGCTGGTTGTCCGTCTAATGATTGATAATCGATACCCTTAGCACTTTTAGCGAAAAGTACGGTGGCACGCTTAACGGCCTTGTCACGAGCATGTGGCATGGCAATTCCGTCACCGATACCAGTACTTGTTTGTGCTTCACGCTTTAGAATGTCAGCTTTATATAAATCTTTATCGTCGATCACACCGACTTGAAGGTACTTGTCTACCATTTCATCAATGGCATCCTCTTTAGTAGTAGCTTTCAAGTCCATGATCATGGCGTCTTTTAATAGCAATTGTTTCAAATCCATTTTAAAAGTCCCCCTCGATTAGAGCTCTGTAATAGAAATATCTTGATATACTTCGTCAATTTTTGTCTTAATGGCAATATCTTGACTGAAGGCCGTAGCTGATCCGCAAGCAGCACCCATATGGAAGCTTTCGATTGGATCTTTTGTTTCCATGAACGTTCCGGCGAAACCGGCTATCATTGAATCCCCAGCACCAACTGAATTAATAACAGTTCCTTTAGGTGCGTTAGCCTTGTAAGCTGTGTCTTTAGTAACTAACAGGGCACCATCACCGGCCATTGAGACAAGTACATGTTTGGCACCTTTGTCCAATAATTTACGGGCATAAGTTACAATTTCTTGTTCGTTATTAAGTGTTACGTTAAATAAGTCAGCTAGTTCGTGGTGATTAGGTTTAACAACTAAGGGATGCAATGGCAAGGTATCTAGTAAAGCCTGACCAGTTGTATCAATGATGAATTCGGCACCTTGTTTTTGTATCGTATCAGCAATATCTAAATAAAATTTTGCATCAAGATTTTTGCAAAGGCTACCAGCCATAATGACGATATCACCGTTTCCAATGCCATTAAGGTTATCCATGAAGTTTTGTCTTTCAGTATCACTGATCATCGGACCAGCACCATTGATTTCAGTTTCCTCATTTTGATCGACAGCATTGATCTTAACGTTGATTCGAGTATCTTCTTTGACCTTCGTGAAGGAAGTTTTAAGTTCATGTTGTGAAAGTAATTCTTCAAACATTGAACCAGTAGCACCACCGACAAATCCTAAGGCAGTTGAATCAATGTTTAAAGCCTTTAGAATTCTGGAAACATTGATGCCTTTACCACCAGGAAGTTTAACATCGTTTGATGTCCGATTAACTTCACCGGTATTTAATTGCTTCAATTGCAAAACGTAATCAATTGAAGGGTTGACTGTAATTGTATAAATCAACTAAATAGCCTCCGTTATCTTTGTATACTTATTTAATATGCTTGTTTCTTTTTCCAACAATTTATTTGTGATCAACGGCACCTCAGCTAGAGTAGCAAAGCGACTAAAGCTGACTTGTGAAAACTTAGAACTGTCAGATAAAACATAAGCTTGATTTGATTGGGCAATTGCTAAACTCTTAATGGCTGCTTCTTCAGGGTCAGGCGTTGTATAGCCGGCGTCGACTGAAAAGCCATTAGTACCTAGAAATGCACGATCGAAATGATAATTTTCCAAAGTTTGAATGATATTTGCTCCAACCAAAGCTTTGGTAGATGACTTCAATCTTCCACCAGGAAGAAATGTGTTCACGTTATAATCGGCTAGCATCGAAGCATTGTCGACACTATTGGTAATAACTAACAAGTCATTGTGTTCTATTAAGTAAGGAATCATGAATTGTATCGTTGTCCCTGAATCAAGGAAGATGACCTCATGATTTTGAACCAGACTTGCAGCTGTTTGACCAATCATTTTCTTTTCATTGATATGAACGGCAGCTTTTTGAGAAAGCGCAGGTTCTTCATGTAAAGAAATCACGTTTTGAGCGCCACCGTGGATTCTTAGAAGTTTGTGACAATTCTCTAAATCTTGGAGATCACGGCGCAAGGTAGATTCTGAAGCACCGGTTAATGGAATTAAGTCATGGAGTTTGACAATATTATGTAATTTTAATTGTTCTAAAATAATTTGTTGTCTTTCTTCAGTAAGCACTTACATCACCTCACAAGAGATATAATACATCCATATTCATTCAAAATCAATCATAAAATATCAAAAACAGTCAAAAACGTTCAACGAATATCGAAACTTTTATAAAAGACTGGACAATCAATACTAGTTCAAAGTATTATGAAGTCTGTTTTTGTGCTAAAATTTAGAAATGATAATTATAGTTAAGAAAGGGGGATTTTAATGTTTGTAGATAACGTTAAAATCACCGTTAGATCCGGAAAGGGTGGCGACGGGGCTGTAGCCTTCCGTCACGAAAAATATACTCCACTCGGTGGACCTTCCGGCGGTGATGGTGGTCGCGGTGGCGATATCATCTTAAAGGCTAATGAAGGTATGAATACTTTAATGGACTTTAGATACAAGAGAATTTTTAAGGCCGAACCTGGTCAAAATGGTCAGATCAAGGCAATGTATGGGCATAAAGCAGATCCCATTTATATTAAGGTTCCAACCGGAACTTCAGTATATGATGAAGAAAGTGGCCGTTTAATTGGTGACTTGACTGAAAATAATCAAGAACTAGTTGTTGCTAAAGGTGGTAATGGTGGACGTGGAAACATTCACTTTGCCAATTCTAGAAACCAAGCTCCAGAAATTGCCGAAAATGGTGAACCTGGACAAGAGAAATTTATCAAACTTGAGTTGAAGTTGATTGCTGATGTTGGTTTGGTTGGTTTTCCATCTGTTGGGAAATCTACCTTATTATCAGTTGCAACTTCTGCCAGACCAAAGATTGCAGCTTATCACTTTACAACATTGTCACCTAACCTAGGAATGGTTAGATTAGACGATGGACGTGATTTTGTTATTGCTGATCTGCCTGGTTTGATTGAAGGTGCTTCTAACGGGGTTGGTTTGGGTATTCAATTCCTACGTCACGTTGAACGTACTCGAGTTATTTTGCACTTAGTCGATATGGATCCTAACAATGGACGTGATCCATACGAAGATTACTTGGCAATTCGAAAAGAATTAGGAAATTACGATGAGAATGTTTTATCACGTCCTGAAGTCATCGTGCCAACTAAGTTAGATATTCCTGGTTCTGAAGAACGACTAGCTGAATTCAAAGAAAAATTGCCAGAAGATGCTGATATCTTTGCAATTTCAAGTATTAAGCACACTGGTGTGAAGGCATTGATGAATCACACAAGTGAAGTCTTGTCTAATGCAGAGCCAATTCACTTTGACGTTCAAACTGATGAAGACAAAGAATACAACTTTGAACCAGAAGAGAAAGCATTTACGATTGAAAAAGAAGCTGAGCATGACTTTGTTGTTAAGGGTGCTAAGGTTGAATTACTTCTTCAAAGAACCAACTTGGATCACCAAGATGGAATTATGCTTTTTGCTAGAAAACTTAAGTCAATGGGTATTGAAGACGCATTGATCGACGCAGGTGCTGAATCAGGCGATTCAGTAACGATTCTCGATTTCACTTTTGAATTTATTTAGGGGCAATAGATAATGAATAAATCACCGAAAAGAAGATTTATTACTGGATTTGATGGACTACGTACTTTAGGGGTTATTGGTGTTATCATGTACCACTTAAATCCCAATGTTTTTTCCGGCGGATATTTGGGGGTTCCAATTTTCTTCCTTATATCGGGTTACTTAATCACAGATCACTTTTTTAATACTGTTGATTATGGTGGTTCATTCTCGTTAAGTAATTTTTACATTAAAAGAGTTAAGCGATTATATCCCGGGATGCTATTTGTATTATTAGCATCTGGAGCATATATCGTGATGTTTTTAAAGGGGCTGTTATATCATTTAGATCAGATTTTCGTAACTAATGTTTTAAATGTTTATAATTGGTGGCAAATTTTTAATGGTCAATCTTATTTTGAGAGATTTGCTAATAATGAATCACCATTTACACATTTATGGACTTTGTCTATCGAAGGTCAATTCTATATTGTTTGGCCAATTTTGTTAGTTTTATTTGCCAAATATGGAGTTAAAAAAAGTCGAATTTTCGGTTTTTCAATGATTCTTTCTATTGCTTCAGCAATTTGGATGGCTATTTTATTCAAGCCAGGTGTTGATCCAAGTAGAATTTATTATGGTACTGATACAAGACTATTCTCAATTTTACTTGGCTGTGGTCTAACTTTGATTTGGCCAGCTGAGAAACTGAAGAGTGGTTTGAAGAATAATGATAAGCTGAAACTTAACTTAGTTGGCTTGTTGTCATTTGGTTTGATGCTACTGATGATCTTTACAATTAAGGATTCTGATCCTTTCTTATATCGTGGTGGGATGTTTATCTTCTCGATCACAACATGTATCTTTATTGGTGTTGTAGCACACCCGGATTCACTCTGGAATGGTATTTTATCAAATAAAGTTTTCCATTATATCGGATCTAGAAGTTATGGACTTTACTTGTATCAATTTCCAGTAATGATTTTCTTCGAATCAAAATTCAGAAATATTGCTGACCATCCAATTCTTTATCCAGTTATTGAAGTTATCTTGATTGTTTTAGTGACTGAATTTTCGTTCAGATTTGTTGAACAGCCATTGGCTCACGCTAAGTGGAGTGACGTGAAGAAATTCTTCCGTTCCTCAAACACGGTCCAACGAGTCTTAGCATTAGTGATTGCCGTGATCTGTTTAACTGGTTCATATGGTGTCGTCAAGGCTGTCAGTGCACCAAAGCCTAACGTTAACCATAGTCAACTTGCTAATAAGATCACCAAGAATGAAAAAGCTACTAAGGCTAAGAAGGCTAAAGCAATTGCCAACTTGAAGAAAACCAAGGATAAGCAAAAGAATGTTACTGGTAAGATGTCCGATGCTGATTATGCTCGTTATAAGAAGGCCGCTAAGAGTCACCCAATCAATACTGAGTTCGAAAAGTATGGGTTGAGTCAAATTGACTTGCAACGCTTAAAGGATGTTCCTTTAACTGCTGTCGGTGACTCCGTTATGGCTGATGGTTCCGATAATTTCTTGAAGTTATTCGATGACAAGAAAGTTATCATTGATGCCGCGGTCAGTCGTCAAATGGGTGCCAGTCTTGATCTCTTGCAAAATTACAAGAGCCAAGGTGTTCTAGCGCCTAATGTCTTAATTGGTCTAGGAACTAATGGACCATTCAATATGGATCAAGTTGGCCAAGTCATGCAATTGGTTGGCCCTCAACGCCATGTTTACTGGATCAATGTTCACGTACCAACAAGACCTTGGGAAAAGACCGTTAATGGTGTTTTATCTCAAGCAACAGCTAAGTATAAGAATCTGACTGTAATTGACTGGAATAGTTACTCACAAGGTCATACAGACTGGTTCTATGATGATGATGTACATCCAAATCCAGACGGATCAATGTATTATACTTCGTTTGTCACAAAGGAAATTTTGAAATCATTAGACAAAAAATAGATAGGATTTTTTTATGGAATTAGAATTTTTAGGAACTGGTGCCGGAGTTCCATCAAAAGGCCGCAACGTTTCGAGTACTGCATTGAAAATGCTTGATGAACGTAATGAAGTTTGGCTTTTTGACGTCGGCGAAGCGACACAACATCAGATATTAAAAACAGCAATTAAACCTAGAAAAATAACTAAAATTTTTATCAGTCACTTGCACGGTGATCATATATTTGGTTTGCCAGGTTTATTATCTAGTCGTGCCAATCAAGGTGGTGATTCACCATTGGAGATTTATGGTCCCGTGGGAATCAAAGAGTATGTTGAGACTTCCTTGAAGGTGACAGGCAGTAGACTAGGTTATCAAATCAAATATATCGAATTAAAAAATGAAGGTGAAATTTTCAACGATAAAACCTTTAGTGTTTATGCTGGCAAATTAAAGCATCGAATCACTTGTTTTGGTTATCGAGTGGTTGAAAAGCCTCGTGTGGGTGAATTGTTAGTCGACAAATTAATGGAATATCATATTCCTAATGGACCAATTTTTGGTCAATTGAAGGCTGGTAAAGTGGTTACCTTAGACGACGGGACAGTGTTGGATGGAAAAGATTTTATCGGACCTGATAAGCCAAGTAAGGTTGTCACAGTTATTTCCGATACACGTTATACGCCAGAAATTGATAAGCTGGCAAAGGATGCTGACGTCATCGTTCATGAATCGACGTTTTCGAATGATGAAAAGAAATTAGCTTATAACTATTATCATTCGACAGCTACACAGGCAGCTGAACTTGCGAAAAGAAGTCATGCCAAAGGTTTGATCTTGACACATATTTCAGCTAGATATACTGGATGCGGTGCTTTGATTTTACAAAAAGAGGCTCAAAAAATCTTTAAGAATACTCGTGTTGCTAGTGATTTTGATATATACGAGGTACCCTTTAATTAGGAGAAGAGGATGAATATGACTAATTTATTGAATCAAACGGTTGTTGTTACAGGTGCATCTTCAGGTATTGGGAAAGACGTTGCAATTAACGCTGCAAAATGTGGTGCTAATTTAATTTTGATTGCCAGAAATGAAGATAAACTCTTACAAGTTAAGAATGAATGTATCCGTGTTGGTGCTGAGAATGCTCATCACGAGTACTTGTCAGTTGATATGAGTGATGCTGATCAAATCAGTGTGGCGGTTAAAAAAATTGCTGATATCTCTGATGATATTGACGTTTTAGTTAATGCTGCTGGTTTTGGAGATTTTTCAAATTACTTGGATACCGATTTTGACAAGGTTGAAAAAATGTTCCGAGTAAATGTTTTGGGATTAATGTTAATGACACGCCTAGTTGCTTCAGGTATGATTGGTAATGGTCGTGGGCATATTATCAATATTGGATCGATGGCTGGAAAAATCACAACTCCTAAGTCTGCTGCTTATGCGGCAACTAAGGCGGCTGTAATCGCATTTTCAGACGGTCTCAGACTAGAATTGAGACCATTGGGTGTTTATGTTACAACTGTTAATCCGGGCCCTGTAGACACGAATTTCTTCAATGTGGCTGATCATTCCGGCAACTATCTTGATTCAGTAAAATATTTCGTGCTTGATCCTGACAAGTTAGCTTGGGAGATTGTGAACACATTTGGACGTTCAAAACGTGAGATCAATCGACCACGATATATGGAATTGGCAGCAGTGCTTTATAAAGTGGCTCCAAGTCTTGGGGATTATTTTGCCGCAACATTAGGCAATCGCAAATAGGGAGGACTCATATGAAGGGTAAACAATCAAGATTCGTAATTGGCTTAGTTATTACATTGATTGTCGTAATCTTTGCCGTTTTGAATGTTAATCCGGTGACCGTTAGTTTTGGTTTTACCAGAGTTAAATTGCCATTGATCGTTTTGATTATCGTTACTTTGTTATTAGGCGCTGTTATTACGATGCTTTTAGCAACGACGGGTAAGAAGGATAACGATGACTTAAATCGTCACGCTAAGAAACAAATTTCCAAAGTTAAAGTTTCAAATGACAACCAAATTGCTGATGCATTAAAAGAAAATAATGCAAAAAAGCAAACAAAATAGTAAATTTGCTTGCTCAAACGTTTTTATGATAGTATTATATTAAACGTTAGATTTGATTGAGTTAATAAATAAAAGGAGTTTTTAAATATGGCTGTTCCAAAGAGAAAAACATCAAAACAAAGAAAGCGCTCAAGACGCGCACATCTTAAGTTAAGTACACCAAACATGCAATTCGACGTTGCTTCAGGTGAATATCGTTTAAGTCACCATGTTTCACCATCAGGTATGTACAAGGGTGAAAAAGTTATCGACGATAGCAAAG
This sequence comes from Companilactobacillus huachuanensis, assembly GCF_005404815.1. Classification (GTDB taxonomy): domain Bacteria; phylum Bacillota; class Bacilli; order Lactobacillales; family Lactobacillaceae; genus Companilactobacillus; species Companilactobacillus huachuanensis. The sequence continues at coordinate 60,543 of NZ_BJDF01000002.1, read as the reverse complement.
AAGCTTAATGAGAAAGTCAAGTTGAACTTGGCTTTTTTTTAATATATTAAATAGATGGAGTAACGATGATAATGAAAAAACTAAAGTATATGTTATTGATGGTTATTCCGCTATTCTTTTTGTTACTAACTGGCTGTTCTAAAATGAACCTTTCGACAACCAAAAAAGAGTACAGTGCTGATGGACTAGTTGCTGTAGTTAAAGGTCAAGCTAAGAATTATGACAAGTTGACCTATACGGTTAATGGCAAGACTAAAAAGGTTTCTGTCAATGATAATCATTTTGCTATCTCTGTACCTGTCTCAACTAAAGACCAAAATGTTCGCATCAAAGCAACAAATGGCGATAAGGTTGAAACTAAATTAGTAAAAGTGAAGAAAGCCAAGGCACTTGAGAGTTACCTGACTTTTGCTCAGACATATAACTATACGTTGTTGTCATTAGGACAACCCACAGATCAATTACAGTTGATCACCAAAAATGGGATATTCACGCACAAGAAGAGTGACGGAACTGAATGGTATTACAACGTCCAAGATAATCAATTGATGGGTATTGCAACGAAGTTTACCTACAAGGATTTGAAATCAAAGACTGGTCAAAAGAATATGGCGACTGATTTGATGATTACTTCGAAGTTGCTTGGTGCCGATGGTAAACAAGTTTTGAAAGACTTCGGTAAACAAACTAAAGATGCCAGCAAGAATTCTACTAAGACTTCAATGAAGCAGATTACTTCAAATGGCGTTAACTTCAATATTAATTTATCAATGAAAGAGTTTTATCTTTACGTTACTAAGTATTAGAAATAGAGAGTGTGGTCAACTTTCGAGTATCAAAACAAAAAGACACTGTAACCCAGGGCTGGATTACAGTGTCTTTTTTGTTTTAAATTGTATCTAAAGTTTGAAACATTATGCCGTTTCCAGAGCTGAGAGTATTCAATTGCTGTGCGGAATGTCCCGAATCTGGGAAGAAATTTCAACACGCCCGGTGGTGTAAGGACTAAAGTCCTAATGCCACTTTAGTCTTCGGATTTGTAATTAGAGATTTCAATTAAGTTTTGGTCAGGATCGCGTATATATACGGATTCAATTTCACCTAAGGCACCGTGTTTAGCAATCGGACCTTGTTCAATTGAAATGTTATTTTGTTTTAATTCGACAATAACTTTTTTCAATGGCGTCTCGGTTATCAGACAGAGGTCAGCTGAACCAGGTGTTGGATATTTAGCTTTGGGTTCAAATTCATGGCCCTTTTGGTGAAGATTGATTTTTTGATTGCCAAATCGTAAAGCTTTTCGACCTTGATTGAAATTAATGACTTGCATATCGAGGATGGTACTGTAGAATTCACAGGTCACCTCAATATCAGCGACAGTTAAAACTAAATGATCTATCGATTTTATATGCATAAGTTAACACTTCCATAAAAAAAACGCTTAAACTTAATTAAGCGTTCTTTTCTTTCTTAGTATCTTTTACGGAACTATCAAGGATCAATGGAATGATACTGAAAATGACCGCAAATACTATACTTATAATGATTGAGTACATAGAGTTAAACTTTTGTTGGTTCAAAGCTCCACCGATAAAACCGGCAACTTGTCCCAGCATGATAGACCAGAAAATAACAGCAATATATCTCATTTCTTCCATCTCACTTTCTCAAGTAGTTTAGCACAAAAGGGAATTTTACCCAATAAAATTTCACTTGATTTTGATATAATTTTAAACAAAGGGGGCGACAAATTGCAAGCACAACTACAGGTAATGAGTAGCTATAGTTTATTGCATAGTCCCGCAAAGTTGACCGAGTTGATCGATCAAGCAAAAAATCGAGGCTATGGAGCAATAGCTCTAACGGATATTAATAATCTTTATGGATCATTAGATTTTTATAAATATGCTAAAAAAATTGGGATTAAACCAATTATAGGTTTAACAATTGAAATCGCAGGAATTATCGATACTGAGAATACGTACCCATTATTATTATTAGCAAAGAATGATTCAGGTTATCAGCATCTTATAAAAATTTCTTCTAAAATCATGTCGGAAAAAGAATCAGTTGCAATCGCTAATTTGAAAAATTATTTGGCAGGCCTTTTCGTGATCACCCCAGCCAGTGATGCTGAGGTACTAAATGTCGATGCAGGTTCTTATATCAAACAACTAAAATCTTTAGTGGATGAAAGCTCACTATATCTGGGCGTTAGCCTGTATTCGGAGCAAATTGATAACGTTAAAAATATTCGTTCGGTTGCAAGTTCGCAAGATGTTCCACTGGCGGCTCTTGGTGATGTTCGCTACGTCAATCAAGATGACCATTTAGCTTATCAGGTCGTCAATAGTTTAAGAACCGGGGAACGTTTTGAAAACCTAAATCAGGTTGTCGAAAAAGGGGACCATTATTTAAGGACTGCCACTGAATTTGCCAATGACTTTTCAGAGGTTGATATGTCTGAAGCAATTGTTAATACGAATGCGATTGCCGAAAATTGTCATGTTGAGATTGAATTTAAGGCCACCGAATTGCCTAAATTTTTAACGCCAGAAGGAACTAGTTCTCAACAGTTTCTTCATGAACTCTCGACTAAAGGATTGAAGAAGCGTCTGGAGAATCAAATTACAGACGAGTATCAACGGCGTTTGGATTATGAATTAAGCGTCATTGAAAAAATGGGCTTTTCAGACTATTTTTTGATTGTCTGGGATGTTATCAAGCATGCCCACGAAATTGGTATTAAAACTGGTCCTGGACGTGGTTCTGCCGCAGGTTCGTTAGTGTCATACTGCTTAGGCATCACGCAAGTGGATCCAATTAAGTACGATTTGCTATTTGAACGTTTTTTGAACCCACAACGAGCCAATATGCCTGATATTGATCTAGATTTGCCAGATGATCGCCGTGACGAGATGGTGATGTATATGCATGATCAGTATGGGTCAGATCATATGGCACAAATTATTACTTTTGGAACGTTAGCTGCTAAGATGGCCTTACGTGACATTGCCAGGACTTTTAGTCAGACACAATTTCAAATTTCACAGTGGTCGAATGCTATTCCACGGAAATTAAATATTTCTTTAAAAGATTCCTTTGAAGAATCAAGCACTTTGCGTAATTTAGTTGAGAACTCACGGGAGAATCAATTGATTTTTAAAGTTGCCCAACGAATCGAAGGAATCCCTCGACATTATTCGACGCATGCGGCCGGGATCGTGCTCAGTAAAAAACCAATGACCGATATTGTTGCAGTGCAATTAGAGGACGACGGCATTAATCTGACTCAACAGACAAAGTATAACGTTGAAAATGTTGGATTACTGAAGATGGATTTTCTTGGCTTGAAGAATTTAACAATATTGGATCGAGCGATTAAAGCCATTTCAACGCGCTATGGTAAGGAATTCATACCAGAAAAGATTCCGTTGAACGACCAAAAGACTCTTCAACTGTTCCAAAGAGGAGCAACGGATGGAGTATTCCAATTTGAATCAGATGGAATTCGTAGTGTTTTGAGGCGTTTAGTTCCCACTAGTTTTGATGATATTGTGGCAACAAATGCTCTTTATCGCCCGGGACCAATGCAAAATATTTCAACTTTTATTGCAAGAAAGCATGGTCAAGAGCCGGTAACGTATCCTGATCAGTCACTCGAGCGGATTCTAAAGCCAACATATGGGGTCTTGGTGTATCAGGAGCAAGTTATGCAGGCGTCTTCAGAGATGGCACATTTTTCATTAGCTGATGCTGATATTTTACGTCGGGCTATTAGTAAGAAGAATGAGCAATTGATTGAAGAAAATCGTCAGAAATTTGTTGATGGTGCGGTTGGACAAGGACATGATCGTGAATCGGCTGAAAAAGTTTATCAATATATTGAAAAATTTGGTAATTATGGATTCAACAAATCCCACTCAGTTGCTTATTCAATGATTGCCTTTTGGTTGGCATACATGAAAGTTCATTTTTCGGATATTTTCTTTGCCTGCCTCTTAAATTCCAATTTAAACAATGAGAGCAAAGTAACTACTTATATTCAAGATGCTAAAGATTCAGGTGTTAAGATTCTGAATGTTGATATTAATGAAAGTCAGTATCAATATACCGATGAGGCCAAAGCTATACGATTTGGATTGTTGAGTATTAAGGGGATGCGTCGTGATCTGGCAAGTAATATTGTGGAAGAGCGGCAGAAGAAGGGCCCCTATACTAGTCCGTTGAATTTCTTACAACGAATCGATCGTCGCTTTGTAAAGACGGATTATTTGGAACCGATGATTTTGTCAGGAACATTTGATAGCTTTAATCGTAATCGTAAGGAATTGTTATATGATTTCCGCGATTTGATCGAGAGCATTCAATTAGCGGGGAGCAATTTATCCTTATTCGATGTTTTGGATCCAAAGAAGCATCAAGTTGATGACTATACCCTAACTGAGCGGCTCAATCAGGAAAAAGAGTATCTTGGCGTTTATGTTTCTGGACATCCAGTTGAAAAATATCGTAGTCGCTTGTTAGATATGCGAACAGTTAAATTGGCTGAACTGGGAAACTATCAAGGTCAAACAGTCAATGTACTTGGCTTAGTTAAAAATTTACGTGTGATCCGAACCAAAAAAGGTCAACGGATGTGTTTTATGACTATCGAGGATGAATCAGGCAGTATTTCAGTGACGATTTTCCCTAAACTATTCCAAAGAATTGAGGAATTGACGCTTGATGGCAAAATATTCTTATTTGTCGGCCACCCTAACGTTGGTAATCGTGGTGACTTGGAATTGATTGCTGATCGTTTGTCGGATCCTCAGCAATATACGGTGCAACTGCCAAGCGAGAAGTTATACCTGAAAGTCCCTAAAAATTTAGATACACCTGAAAATATGGAACAGTTGTATCGAATTATTGAAAGTTCACGTGGAAAAATGCCAATAATTATTTATCGGGAACAGAAAAAACAAGCATCAATTTTAAAATCGAATCATTGGATCAATTTTAACGATGAAATTCAACATAAATTGGAAATACTTTTGGGTAAAAAGAACGTTTTGCTAAAAAAAAATGATTAATTTATTTTAAAACGTTTTCAGCTCTACAAAGTAGACAATAAAAATGTTATATTTGATTAGGTTTTGTTTTAGAAACAAATAATTTTGGAGTGTGAACAAATGAAGCGTATTGGTATTTTAACCAGTGGTGGAGACGCCCCTGGTATGAACGCTGCTATCAGAGCAGTCACACGTCGGGCTATTGACAAAGGGCTCGAAGTGTTTGGTATCAATTATGGATATGCTGGACTTGTTGCGGGAGACATTTTCCCATTAAACAGTGAAGACGTATCCGACCGTATTCAACGTGGTGGTACATTCTTGTATTCTGCAAGATACCCTGAATTTGCTAACGTAGAAGGTCAATTAAAGGGTATTGAGCAATTAAAGAAGTTTGGAATTGATGCATTGGTTGTTATTGGTGGAGATGGTTCTTACCATGGTGCATTGCGTTTAACTGAACATGGTTACAACACAATCGGACTACCAGGAACAATTGATAATGATATTCCATTCACAGACTTTACAATTGGTTTTGATACAGCCGTATCTACTGCTGTTGACGCCATTGATAAGTTGCATGATACTGCTAGCTCCCATGAAAGAACATTCGTTGTTGAAGTAATGGGTAGAGGCGCTGGTGACGTAGCTCTTTGGGCTGGTGTTGCTGGTGGTGCTCAAAAGATCATCGTTCCAGAACGTGACTTTGACATCAAAGAAATTGCTCAAGAAGTCAAAGAAGGCCGTGAACAAGGCAATAAGAATATGATTATTGTCTTGGCCGAAGGTGTTATGCATGCTGAAGACTTCAAGAAAGAATTAGACAAGTATGGTGATTTCGATACACGTGCTACTGTTCTAGGACATGTACAACGTGGTGGTTCACCAACTGTTAAGGACCGTGTTTTAGCAAGTAAGATGGGCGCACATGCTGTTGACCTCTTACTTGATGGCAAAGGTGGCTTAGCTGTTGGTATCGAAAACAACAAGATTACTTCTCATGATATTCTTGACCTATTCGATAGCAAGCATAAACCTGATTTATCATTATATGACTTAAATGAATCTTTAAGCAGATAAGTTAAGCATATAAAGTTGTAATTTGTTACAATAAACTTGGATTTAAGACAAGAAAAGGGGATTCTCGATGAAAAGAACAAAAATTGTAAGTACACTTGGACCTGCCAGTAACGATATTGATACTATCGTGAAATTGATTGAAGCCGGAGCTAACATCTTCCGTTTCAACTTCTCACATGGTGATCACCCAGAACACAAGGCTCGTATGGAAATGGTACACGAAGCCGAAAAAATCACTGGTAAGACTGTTGGTATCGTTCTTGATACTAAGGGTGCTGAAATTCGTACTACTGTTCAAGAAGGCAACAAGTTTGAAGCTAAGACTGGCCAAACAATCCGTATCTCAATGGATGATACTTTAACGGGTACACCAGAAAAGATTGCTTCAACATACCCTGGTTTGTACGATGATACACACGTTGGTGGTCACGTATTGATCGATGATGGTCTTGTTGATATGAAGATTACTGAAAAAGATGACAAGAATCGCGAACTAGTTACAGTTGTTCAAAATGATGGTATGATCGGCTCAAGAAAGAGTATCAATGCTCCTGGTGTTGAAGTTCGTCTACCAGGTATCACTGAAAAAGATTCTGACGATATTCGTTTCGGTCTAGAACAAGGTATCAACTTCATCTCAGCTTCATTCGTTCGTAAAGCTCAAGATGTTCTTGATATTCGTGCAATCCTTGAAGAAAAACACTGTGAATATGTACAAATCTTCCCTAAGATTGAATCACAAGAAGGTATCGACAATATCGATTCTATTCTTCAAGTTTCTGATGGTTTGATGGTTGCTCGTGGTGACATGGGTGTTGAAATTCCATTTGAAAATGTACCATTTGTACAAAAGAGCTTGATCAAGAAGTGTAATGCACTTGGCAAGCCAGTTATCACAGCTACACAAATGCTTGACTCAATGCAAGAAAACCCACGTCCTACACGTGCCGAAGTTACTGATGTTGCTAACTCTGTTCTTGATGGTACAGATGCTACAATGCTTTCAGGTGAAAGTGCTAATGGTGACTACCCTGTAGAAGCTGTTGCTGCTATGTCACGTATCGACCAACGTACTGAAAAAGAATTAGACAAGAACAACTCACTTGCAATTCAAAGATTTGAAGATTACAAAGGTTCAAACGTTACAGAATCAATCGGTGAATCAGTTGTTAGAGCTGCTGAAGAATTACACATTCACACAATTGTTACTGCAACAAAGAGTGGTTACACTGCACGTATGATTTCTAAGTATCGTCCAGCTGCTGATATTTTGGCACTTACATTTGACGAAACTACACAACGTGGTTTGACAGTTAACTGGGGTGTTGATCCAATTATCGTTGACAAGCCAGAAAACACTGATGAAATGTTCGACCTTGCTGCTAAGAAAGCTCAAGAACTTGGCTTTGCTAAGGAAGGCGATTTAATCCTTGTTGTTGCTGGTGTTCCAGTTGGTGAAAGTGGTACAACAAACGTTATGAAGGTTCAATTGATTGGTTCAACATTGGTTAAAGGCCAAGGTGTTGGAGAAGAATCAGTTGTTGGTAACGTTGTAGTTGCTCACTCTGCTGAAGAAGCTAACAAGAAAATCAACGAAGGTGACATCCTTGTTACAGAAATGACTGACAAAGATTACCTACCAGCTCTTGAAAAAGCTAGTGCCGTTGTTGTTGAAAACGGTGGTTTAACTTCACATGCTGCTGTTGTTGGTATTGCTATGGGTCTACCTGTAGTTGTTGGTGCTAAGAATGCTACAAGCCTTGTTAACGATGGTGACACAGTTACTGTTGATTCAAGACGTGGTGTTGTTTACAAAGGTGCTTCACGTTCACTTTAATTTTTAAAAACAAATTTTAAAATGATTTAATATAATTAAACTGAGAGAAATTGACGAATTTCTTTCAGTTTTTTTGTGGGCTTAATTTATTTAAGATATCATCTCAGCTCTTCCGATTAGTTTATTTTTTAACTAAAGTCTAAAGGTTGAAAGTTTGATGCATTATGCCGTTTCCAGACCTGAAAGTATTCATGTGCTGTGCGGTACGATCCGAGCCTGGGAAGCGGTCTCGGACCTCGGTTGAAGTCTCGCAAAAACCGCGAGTTTTCAACACGCCCGGTGGTGTAAGGACTAAAGTCCTTACACCACTTTCGCTGCAAATGAATACTCTCAGCTCTTCCAACTAGTTCGTTTTTTTATAGCAGGGACAATAAGGATTTCTGATTGCATAAATAAATTAGCGCTAGTTCTGTATCCACAGTGGTTATAATGACGTTAAGTGCCACTTGGTAGTTTTATAGATATAATAACTAAAGGTTGAAAGTTTAGTTAAGTATGCCGTTTCCAGAGCTGAGAGTCTTCAACACGTCCTGTGGTGTAAGGACTAAAGTCCTAACGCCACTTTCGCTACAAATGAATACTTTCAGCGCTTCCAACTAATTTATTTTTTTATGGCAAGAATAATAATATGGAGACTTCTGCTTATTTAAATAAATTAGCCTAGGATTGTAACAATAATAGTTATATTAATTTTTCATCTTTCAACCTTTAGTATAATAATGAAAACTGTGAGTAGTTTTTATGGCAGAATAAAAGGTATATTTGAGGTGAATCGTATGTCAAATAAAGATGTACTTGTTTTTGAAATTGAACAGGCGAAGGGTAAACCACGTGATATAAAGAAAAAGGCTGACTATTGTCCGTTCTGCGACACAGAACATTTAACTAATGTCATTGATCAAAAAGACGATATGATTTGGTTAGAGAACAAATTTAAGACGTTGCAGGATACTAATCAAACGATAGTAATTGAATCACACGATCATAATGGCGATATATCAAATTATTCTGTCGCTAAGAACCGCGAAGTTTTCAATTATATCTATGATTGTTGGAATCAAATGATTCAAACAAAGAAATATCAAAGTGTCCTAATGTATAAAAATTTTGGGCCTATGTCGGGTGGCTCGTTGCGTCATCCACATTTTCAGATAATTGGATTAGATAAAGTTAATGGCTACAAACATGTTGAACCTGAGAATTTTACAGGTATGAAGGTGTTTGAAAATAAGCATATTGATGTTAATATTTCTGAAAAACCGGTGATGGGATTTGTCGAATTTAATATTGTAATCAACAATCCGAAATATTTAGATGATTTGGCCGAATTTGCTCGAGTGACAGTTAAGTATATTCTTGATGATTTTTACGGTGGAAAGTTTGATTCATATAATATTTTCTTTTACCGTGATGGTCGTAAAATTATCTGTAAATTAACTGCCAGATATGTTGTTTCACCATATTTTGTTGGCTATCGTTTATCTCAGCGTGATGGTGATAAACAAATGGGTGAGATTGCAAAGGTTTTATTGGAAAAATTTCATAGGCTTGTAAAATCTGCTGAAATAAATAATTTAGAATAAACGTGTATGGTCATTTAAGATAATTTGTGATTGGGAAGAAGAAATCTTATTTTGCTTGTTGTTCAAGAAATTCAAGTGAATAAGATTTTTTTGTTTTGTCAGCTTCGAAGAAAAAAAGTTATGTAACGTTAACAATAGTTAATAAACATGTTTTACGAAAACATAAATCTCAACATCAACAAACGAAACATTATAATCCAAAAATTCCTCGTGATTGATATTTATTCTCGAGAGTTAACGTATTAGTTAGGTAATTTCTAAAAAGTTTTAAATTAACAACGAAAAGGTTTTATGTAACGTCAAAAGTACGTTAAAATATATACTGATTAAATACAAAAGAGTATGGTGAAAAATGGATATAACAGAAATGTATGGTCAAGTACTTACCGGTACAGTTAGTGACCTCAACAAAGATGAAGCATTTGTTCAAATCGAAGGATACACGTTTGCTTTAGATCTTAACGAATTAACAGAGATTCCAGAGCTTGGCGACGAAATTACAGGTTTCGTTTACGAAAATCAAGCTCACAAAAATAGAATGACAACGGTTCTTCCATTGGTTACACAAGGTGTTTGGAATTTTGCTGAAGTAGTCGATGTCAGAACTGACTTGGGTGCTTTCGTTAGCGTTGGCTTGGAAGACAAAGATTTTGTTGTTTCATTAGATGATTTGCCTTTGGAACACAATGAGTGGCCTAAGAAGGGCGATAAAGTTATGGTCAAGTTGGATGTTGATCATAAAGGACGTCTTTGGGGCAAATTGGCTGACATTGAACTTTACACACAAATTGCTCGTAGTCCGGAACGTGATATGAAGACTCTCTTGAATAATGATGAAGAGGGAACTGTTATTGCAATCAGAGAATCAGGGGCTTTTGTGATGACTGAAAGTTATTATATGGCTTTCGTACATGTTAATGAACAATCACAACCACTTCACGTAGGTCAACATGTCAAAGCTCGTGTCATTGGTTCAAGTCACCGTCGGTTGAATCTTTCGATGAAACCTCGTGCCTATGAAGAAATTACACCTGATGCTCAGATGATTGTCGCCGTTTTGGAACATTCCCGTGATAAAAAAATGCCTTATACTGACAAGAGTTCTCCTGATGATATTCAAGAATACTTTGGTATTAGTAAAGGTAGTTTTAAACGTGCCCTTGGTAACCTGATGAAACAACGCAAGATTGAACAAAAAGATGGCTACACGTATCTCAAATAGAGGTGATAATTTATGAATGATAAATTATCAATCAAGAATCAAACTATGATTGACACGATTGCCGATTATGCTCGATATTTAAGGCTAGATCGTGGTCTTTCTAAGAATACAATTATTTCATATCAAACTGATTTATTGGAGTTTAGCAGTTTTTTAGAAAAGAAACAGATGAAATTTTATCCTGAAGATCATTTTGTGGTGACACAATTTTTTGCAGAACAGGACAAACAGAAAAAGTCCAAAACATCCCAAATGAGGATGTTTTCTTCGCTACGGAAGTTTTATCAATGGATGGAAATTGTTGATAAAATTCAAGTTAACCCACTGAATGAACTTGATGCTCCCAAAAAAGGAACCCATTTACCGGTAGTCCTATCAATGGACGAAGTAAATTCATTGATTGAGTCGCCCGATGTTTCAACACCATTGGGGATCAGAGATCGGACGATTTTTGAAGTTATGTACGCCACTGGACTACGGGTCAGTGAATTAGTCAATTTGAGTATGGATGATCTACATTTAGATTTGGGACTGATCAAGACGCTCGGTAAGGGAAATAAGGAGCGTCTTCTACCAATTGGCGACACAGCTATTACTTGGTTAAAAAAGTATTTTACCGAGACTAGAGCTGAATTAGTTGGTAAATATGGTCCTCAAAAAGAAGTCTTTTTGAATTTCCGTGGCAAGAAATTAACGCGTCAATCAATTTGGCGAATGATTAAAAAGTACATTGCACAAGTAGGAATCAAAAAGGATGTTACACCGCATACTTTGCGACACTCATTTGCAACCAATTTATTGGAAAATGGGGCTGACCTGCGTGTGGTTCAAGAATTATTAGGTCATTCTGATATTTCAACGACGCAAATTTATACGCACATTAACAAGACGCATATGAAACAAGTGTATAATGAATCATTTCCACGTGCTTAGGAGGAGTTAAATGCTTAGTAAATATAGTGATGAGAATAAAAAAATTGCTATGGGTTTTCTGTCATACATTGTTGATCTCAAGGATTTAGACAATCTGGAACAAGAGTTGCAATTGTATTCTGAGGATGAAAATCGTCAACTTTTTTTGTGGAAAAGTAATATTGATGACTATTCAGGTATCGTAGCATTGTCATTCTCAGATAAGACCGTATTTATTGAATATATTTCTTTGAACCCGTCATACCGTTCACAAAGTAATATTTTTAAAATATTTGATGATGTGCAACAGAAGTTTCCTAAAAGGGTAATTTTATCAAACTTCAGTTTGAGTGATGAGTTAAAGCAGTGGCGTCAAAATAAAGAAAAACTTGAAAAAGATATGAAAGAAACAAATTAATGCAAAAATTAAATTTAGTTTTAACCGATTTCGAAGGGCCAATCGACTTGCTGCTTCATTTGATCAAGGAATCAAAAGTTGATATTTATGATATTCCAATTGCACAGATCACACAGCAATACATTGACTATTTAAATAGTATGAAAGTATTGGAATTGGACGTGGCTGGTGACTATTTGGTGATGGCATCCACTTTGATGTCAATCAAGAGTAAAATGTTGCTGCCACAAGCGCCGGATGAAATGGATGATGAATTAGAAGCTGATGATCCGCGTGATGAATTAGTTTCACAACTTTTGACTTATCAAACCTATAAACGAGTTGCAGCTTATTTTGAAGAGAAAGAACAAATCAGAAAAATGCAGTTTGATAAAGAGGTCAGTATTCCAGCTAAACAATTGGAGCAGTTTTTAGAACCTGGTTCAATTGCTTTGGATGAGTTGGCCTCGACGTATGCGGAATTACTACATAACCAAAAGCGACGTCAACCAGAGATTGAAACGATTGAAAATGAAACGTTATCGATTGAAGACGCGACACATAACATCATGAGTGAACTAGAAGTTTCTAAAAAAACGACTTTCAGGGCGCTATTAAAGTTGAATGATAGTGTTGAAGAAATCGTAACCGATTTTATGGCCATATTGGAATTAGCTAGTAAGCAATTGATTTCAATCATGCAGGCTGATTTTAAAAGTGAATTATTTATTGAATTGAGGAATTAGACGTGTATCAAGCAAAAATAATGGCACTATTGTTCGTTGCCGGTGACCAAGGAATCAAAGAAAAAGATTTAGCCGAGTTGTTGGAGATCGACAGTGCGGCCTTACGACAAAATATTGAAGAATTAAAGATTAAATTGATGACTGACGTTGATTCAGGTATTCAATTGGTTGATTATAATAATGTTTATAAGGTAGTAACCAAAAATGAATTTTCCGACTTATTGACAAAATATTTCAAAGCAGGATTGGGGACAAAGCTCAGTCAAGCAGCATTGGAGGTTTTGTCAATCGTGTCCTATCGTCAACCTATCACACGTATTGAAATTGATGAGATTCGTGGCGTCCAGAGTTCAGGAAGCCTGAATACTTTATTGATGAGAAAATTGATTAAGGAAAATGGAAAAAAGAATGTTCCTGGGCATCCTAATTTATACGTTGTAACGGACGAGTTCTTTGATTATTTTGGTATTAAAAGTATTGATGAATTACCAAAAATAGAAAGTTTTGAAGATATTACAAACACAGGAGATATTAATGGAGAAAATTAGATTACAAAAATTTATGGCTGAAGCTGGAGTTGCTTCACGTCGTAAATCAGAAGAAATGATTGCTTCTGGACATGTTAGAGTTAACAACAAGGTCGTAACTGAGATGGGTGTCAAAGTTGATGATCATGACAAGATTGAAGTTGATGGTGTACCTTTACAAGAGGAAAAAAAGCGTTATATCTTGATGTATAAGCCTCGTGGTGTGATCACAGCCGTTAAGGATGATAAAGACCGCAAAGTAGTAACTGATCTGTTGGAAGAGGATGTCCAAGAACGAGTTTATCCAATTGGTCGTTTAGATTACGATACTTCTGGCTTATTGCTATTAACAAATGATGGTGAATTTGCCAATCACTTGATGCACCCTCGATATCACGTTGAAAAGACTTATATTGCCAAAATTGAAGGATTTTTAGCAACGGAAGATCTCAAAAAGTTGGAAAAAGGTATCAAATTAAAGGGTTATACAACTTCGAGATCAAAAGTTAAGGTGATGTCTAAAGATAGCAAGCGAAACTCTTCAATCGTTAGAATCACCATTCACGAAGGACATAATCACCAAGTTAAGAATATGTTTGATGCTGTTGGTCATAAGGTTGAAAAACTTTCACGTGAGAGCTATTCATTCTTGACTCTTGAGGGATTAGTTTCAGGTAAGTATCGTGATTTGAGTCGCAAAGAGGTCGCTGAATTGAAGAAGGACGAATAGAATTAATATTTTCCATATTTTCCGTCTCCAGATCTGAGAGTATTAACCTGCTATGCGGAACGGCCCGAGCCTGAGAAGCGGTCTCGGACCTCGGTTTGAAGCCTTACCACAGACCGGTAAGGCTCCAAACTCGCCCGGTGGTGTAACGGCTAAAGCCGTAACGCCACATCCACAGCCGGTTAATACTCTCAGATCTTACGACTAATTTATATATTTATATATATCTTTCGTTATTAAGGTTAATACTAATAAAAAAGCTGCTTTTTCACTTGCTGGGTATCCTATTTCATAAGTGAAGAATCAACTTTTTTTTGAAGTCTGCACATTTTTGCGGTATTCGTCTAATTTTAAGAGTAAATTTCGGATATCATTTTTAGTAGTTTGGATGATAATATTGGAAATTGGTGTTCTTTTCAATGTTGGCTTAGTTATCTAAAGGTTGAAAGGTGAAAAACAAATATAACTATTGTTGTTACTGGCCTATAGTTAATTTATTTAAATAATCAGGAGTTTTGTTTTATTATTCCTTTCATTAAAAAAAACAACAAGTTGGAAGAGCTGAGAGTATTCATTTGCAGCGAAAGTGGCGTTATTGCTTCAGCAATTACACCACCGGGCGCGTTGGAGACTCGCGGTTTTTGCGAGGCTTCAACCGAGGTTCAAGACCGCTTCCCAGGCTCGGACCGTTCCGCGCAGCAATTGAATACTCTCAGCTCTGGAAACGGCATACTTAATTAAACTTTCAACCTTTAGTTAGTTATAGATAATCCATTAATGAATCAGTAATATTAGAAAATATGGTTAATTAATTTTATTGATCTAATTCGATCGTACTGCACATATTAAATCTGTAACTACTGATAAATATGGATTATTACTACCAATGTAAACGTATACATTTTAGTTATGTGAGCTATAAATAACGATTAGTTGTAATTTATCCAATCTCTGCTATATTAAGAGTATAAAATTTAATAAATTGGTTTTCAGGGCAGGGTGTGATTCCCGACCGGCGGTATAGTCCGCGACCCAACGAAAGTTGGCCGAATTGGTTAGATTCCAATACCGATAGTTAAAGTCTAGATGGAAGAAAACAGATGATTAAGGTCTGTTTTGGTGTGCCCAAAACAGGCCTTTTTTCTTTGGAAATCAATTGAGGAAGGTTGATTTTAATGGGAAAGAGTACGTACAAATTTCAAGCAGTAGTAGGAGTATCAGTTTTTGCGGCATTGGGGACAATTTTGATGTTTTTTGAATTTCCAATTTTGATTTGGATGCCTTTTTTGAAAGTTGATTTAAGTGATGTGGTAACTTTAATAGGAACGTTTGCATATGGACCAGTTGGTGGAATTATGATTGCTTTAATCAAATCCATGGTTCACGTCATTGTTACTGGTAGTGGTGTTGCAGGCTTGATCGGTAATGGCGCTGCATTTATTGGTTCAGTTGCATTATTAATTCCATTCAATTATTTTTGGAAAAAGGATTACCGTACTTCAGCTATCATCGCGGGAACGGTTTCAATGACAATAATTATGTCGATTCTAAACTATTTTGTAATCATGCCACTATATATGAATGTTGTCGGTATGAAATTGAATATGAGTTTGGCTCAATATGTAGCAACAGGAGTAATTCCATTCAATATTGTTAAAGCCTTGATCATTTCAGCGGCCGTTATGATCGTTTATCCACGAATTAAAGGACATTTTGCTATTAAATAGCGAAACTTTATAAATCTTTAAAGAAAAATTTTAAACTTTTATGATATGCTTTAAGGGATAGAAATTAGGAGGTTGGTTTTTAATGGCCGATAATGATAAAAACAATATGTCTGGCGATTCACGTGTTCCTAAATCCACTGAAGGACTAGAGGGATCAGTCAGTCTTGAGGATTTGAAAAAATATCATCTAATTAATACTGGTGATGGCGACACGCCAACAAATGATACTGTTTCTGATGCTCAAACTTCTAATGATGAGTCTTCCGAACAACCAAGTACATACGAAAGTAATGATACGGGCAGTCAAACAACACCGACTGCGGAAGATCATCTTCAATCTGAAGAAAGCAACGATCATTTAAGTGAAGCAAGACAGGACGTTGAGCCTGATATCTCAAAGGATACTAATTTTATACCAGTTCCGCCTGTGACTCCAAAGTCATCAGAAAAAACTGAAGAGGCTAAAGATACAGCAGAAGCTCAAAAAGAGTCGACAACTGATTCTGACGCCGAACCTGAGACTGACCAAAAAGATGTTAAGCCTTGGGAAAAGAGTTTTGACTCTGATACAGACGATGAGGGACATGTTTCTCGTGCAGTTTCCAAAGAGAAGCAACGTGGTAATCATACGTTAGTCGTTACCTTAGTAATTGCTTTAATCGTAATCATGTTCACACCGGTTGTGATAAATGCAGTTAAGGGTAGTGGCAGCAGTGACTTAGATAGTACGCAATCGACTAAATCTGTCGAGAATAAAGATAAGGCTACTAAAGAAAAGGCTGCTGCAAAAAAGGCAGCGGCCAAGAAAGCCGCAGCAGAAAAAAAGGCCGCAGCTGACGCTAAGAAGGCGGCCGCTGCTAAAAAAGCTGCTGAAGCTAAGAAGTCTAGCTCAACTACTTCATCAAGTGATAAAAATACTAATAACAGTTCTTCAAGTACTGATAGTAATAGTAATGCTTCTGATAGCACTGCTTCTGATAGTACTAACAATCAAACATCAACAACTGATAATTCACAACAATCACAGGATAATCAACAAGCATCAGATAGCACCACAAATAATAATTCTTCAACTACAACAACAGATAACAGTAGTGCTGCATCGTATTATACTGTTAAGGCTGGTGATAACTGGTTTAGAATTGCGTACAACAACAACTTAACCACAGCTCAATTAAAGAGTATGAATGGTAATGTTGGTACATTAACACCTGGTACATCACTAAGAGTTAAATAATTTTAGTTTAAGTGTAGGGTCTCTGACGATTTTTGTCTGGGCCCTTTTATTAAGGAGAGAAATTAATGCAAATTGCTATAGATGGCCCAGCTTCTGCTGGCAAAAGTACGATTGCCAAATTGATTGCTAAGAATTTAAATTTTGTTTATTGTGACACTGGCGCAATGTATCGCACAGTAACATTGCTTGCAAAAAAGCATAATGTGGGTTATGGTGATACTCTCAATATTTTAAAATTAATGTCAGAACATAAAATTCATTTTCTAAATAAAGAAGACGGTCAACACGTCCTTTTAGATGATGAGGATGTTTCTGATGCAATTAGAACTGAAGAGATCACGAACAACGTCTCTCAGGTTTCTGCAATCAAAGAAGTTAGAACTGAATTAGTTGAAATGCAAAGAGATCTGGCAAATGATATTGATATTGTCATGGATGGTCGTGACATTGGAACAACCGTCTTGCCACATGCCGAAGTCAAAATCTTTTTAATTGCGAGTGTCGAAGTCCGTGCACAAAGACGTTTTAAAGAAAATATTGAACGTGGTATCGATACTCCTTTAAAAGAATTGCAAGATGAGATTGCTGCAAGAGATTATAAGGATTCACATCGTGAGATTTCACCATTGAAGAAAGCTAGCGATGCCATAGAAGTTGATACTTCTGATATGACAATTGAACAAGTTGTTGAACGAGTAACTGAGATAGTTAATGAACATAAGTAAGTAGGGAGGCAAAATATGTCTGTTCCAGTAGTTGCGTTAGTAGGACGCCCCAATGTTGGGAAATCTACAATTTTCAATCGAATTATTAATGAAAGATTATCAATCGTTGAGGATACACCAGGTGTTACCCGTGATCGAATTTATTCACGTGCCAGTTGGTTGGGCAAGGAATTTCGTTTGATCGATACCGGTGGTATTGTGATGAGCGGTGAAAAGTTGTCTGTTCAAATAAAGACACAAGCAGAAATTGCGATTGATGAGGCCGATGTTATTGTCTTTATCACTAATGGTCAAAACGGTGTTACTAAAGAAGACGAAGACGTTGCAAAGATTCTTTATCGAACAAATAAACCCGTTATTTTAGCAGTCAATAAGGCTGATAATCCTGAACAACGTCAAAATATTTATGACTTTTATGCTTTGGGATTCGGCGATCCAAATCCAATTTCTGGTGCCCAGGGTACCGGTTTGGGTGATTTATTGGATTCAATCGTCAAGGCTTTCCCCAATGATGATAAGGCTGAAGAAGATGATACCGTCAAATTCAGTTTCATTGGCCGTCCTAATGTTGGTAAGTCATCGTTAGTTAATGCAATTTTGGGTGATGATCGTGTTATCGTTTCTGATATGCAAGGAACGACTCGTGATGCCATCGATACTAAATATCACGATGAAAAACTTGATAAAGACTTTACAATGATTGATACTGCCGGAATCAGAAAACGTGGTAAAGTTTACGAGAATACTGAGAAATATTCTGTTTTGAGAGCATTGAGTGCAATTGATAAATCAGACGTTGTCTGTGTTGTACTAAACGCCGAGGAAGGTATTCGTGAACAAGACAAGCGTGTTGCTGGTTATGCTCATAATGCTGGTAAAGGTGTGATCATCGTCGTTAATAAGTGGGATACCTTGAAAAAGGATACCAATACGATGAAGGACTTTGAAAACCAAATAAGAGTTGAGTTCCAATACTTAGCTTATGCTCCTATTCTCTTCACCTCAGCAACTAAAGGTCAACGTCTCGATAAGATTCCTGAACTTGTTTCAAGAGTTTACGATAACCGTGAACGCAGAATTCAATCAGCTATCTTGAACGATTTATTGTTGCGTGCAACTACAATTGCTCCAACACCATTAGTTAATGGTAAGAGATTGAGAATTTATTACATGACACAAGTTGCTGTTCAACCACCTACTTTTGTCGTTTTCGTTAATGAAACTGAATTGTTGCATTTCTCATATGAAAGATTCTTGAAGAACCAATTGAGAGATACTTTTGATTTTGAGGGAACACCGATTAAGATTTTGCCACGTAAGCGAAAATAGTCTTATAATGGCGGTATTTCATCCGTTTTTATAAATATAATTATATTTAAGAAGATTTATACGAAAAAAAACGTTAAATGCTTGTCAGAACGGCATTGCTATGGTATTTTTGTAAATAGAATAATGAACGCATTAATAAAAGTTCATGTGTTCTAAAATTTTTACAATTTTCCGGAGGTATTCACATATGGCCAATAAAGCTGAACTTATTGATAGTGTAGCAAGTAAAACAGGTTTGACAAAGAAGGATGCAACTTCTGCTGTCGACGCTGTTTTCGAAACAATTCAAGAAAACTTATCAGAGGGTAACAAAGTACAATTAATTGGCTTTGGTAACTTTGAAGTTCGTCAACGTGCTGCTCGTAAGGGTCGCAACCCACAAACTGGCGAAGAAATTAAGATTCCTGCAAGTAAAGTACCAGCATTCAAACCTGGTAAAGCTTTGAAGGACTCAGTTAAATAGTTAAATTTTAACTATCAAAGGGGCGGTCAGATGACCGTCTTTTTTTACGCAAAAAATTGGAGGTATTACTTTTGAGTAAAGCAGATGAAGTTATTCAAACAATTGACGATGGCGATTTTTCTCAAGTCGACAGTTTAATTCAAGATTCACTTTTAGAGGATGATGATCAAACCCAATTTTCTTTGGCGGAAACTTTAATGAGTCGTGGACTCTCTGTTCAGGCTAAGACGATTTATGTACATCTTCTGACCATTTACCCTGATGAGGGACAAATCCTCTCCAGATTGGCTGAGATTGCCGTTTCTGATGGTGATAGTGACCAAGCATTAGATTATATTTCTCAAATCATGCCAGATTCTCCTGCTTATGCCGAAAATCTTCTGGTTTCTGCAGATATTTATCAAGCACAAGGTCTCTATGAGGTAAGTGAACAAAAACTTCTCACTGGTATTCGTGAATACCCCGATGAAGAAGTCTTTAAATTTGCCTTAGCCGAAGTTTATTTTGATGAGAATAAATTCGGTAAGGCCTTAACATACTACGATATGCTGTTAGATATGGGTATCAAGAATTATTCAGGTATTTCAATTGTCTTTAGAAAAGCCAGTTCGCTTGCCGGTGATGGTCAATATGAAGATGCTATCAGTGAATATGAGAAGTTGAATGCTCTGGAATTGAATGAAGATGCTCAGTTCCAACTGGGATTCTTGTATAACCAAGTAAAAAATTATAATAAGTCAATTTCCATCTTAGAGGAATTATTGGATACAAATCGTGATTATCCAACGGCTTATCCAATTTTGGCTGAGGACTATTTGAATATTAAAAAGACCGCTGATGCCTTTAAATATGCCCAATTAGGATTGAATTTGAACGAGTTGGATGATCGTCTATATTCAATTGCCTTTGATGCGGGAACATCTGAAGATTCGGACGCTGCAATTAAGATTTTGGAAACCGGTATCAAGAAAGTTGAAAATCCATTGCCATTAATTGTCAAGCTGAGTGATTATTACGTCACTAAGGGTCAGTTCAAGGCTAACTTGGACCTATTGGCTGAACAAGATGTCAGCAATAATCCAAAATTAACATGGAATTTGGCGAAGTCACAATTTGAGACTGACGATATTAAAGATGCTCAGGAGAACATTATGGTGGTCTTAGACGACTTTAAAGATAACCTGGATTACTTATCCGATTTGATAGAAATCTTGCGTAGCACGGGTAATAATGATGTTTTGAAGCCAGCCTTGGCACTATATCTAAAGCAAGATCCTGACAATGAAGCAATGCAGAACTTATTAGATCAGATTCAATAAAATATTGTCTCTGTTTTATTACTGACAGTTTGAATATCTAAAGGTTGAAAGTTTGATGAGTTATGCCGTTTCCAGAGCTGAAAGCATTCATATGCTGCGCGGTACGATTCGAGCCAAAAAGCGGTCTCGAATCTCGGTTGAAGCCTCACCAAAAAACGGTAAGTCTCCAACACGCCCGGTGGTGTAAGGACTAAAGTCCTAACGCCACTTTCGCGGCAAATGAATACTTTCAGCTCTTCCAACTAGTTTTTTAATAATATGAATGTCTAATTGTTATCTTTTGCTATTTAAATAAATAAATTTATTTTAGGACTATCAGAGCACTGCTTATATCACTTTTTCACCTTTCAACCTTCAGTTAATTACATTAAAAAATTAATAATTTAAGAAACGTCATCATGCCTTGAAGTAACAGGCATGGTGACGCTTTCTTTTATTAGAAGAATTAAAATTAGATTAATTAATTCTAATTTATCTATTGCATTCTTGGAAACTTCTGCTAGTATTACAGACATAAATTGATTTCGATTTTAACGCAAGTAATAAAATATCTGGGTGTTCAGAGAATTGGCGGTCGGTGCGAGCCATGCAGGATGTTTTTTATGAAATACAGAATTGAAATCACGTATCCCACGTTTCGGGAGTAAAGAGCAAATGGACTAGTCTATCCATTTGAATTTTGGGTGGTACCGCGCAAATAAGCGTCCCTGCATATAATTGCAGGGGCGCTTTTTTTTATACTCTTGGGATACGAAGAAGGAGGAAATATATTATGAAATTTATTGAGAAACTTAGAATGCAAGCAACTTTTAGTCAAATTTTAAACGAAAATGAAATGAGCAGCGCAAAACGAAATTATCTTTATAGACCCTATTGGAGCAAATAATGACCAAAAAAAACAAAAATTTGGGAAGATTTTCTCCCCACTAAAAATAATTAGGGTGATAGATATGGAAAAGAAAAATCGTTTAACGTTTTGGGAAAGTTTAATTATTATGTTAGTCATGTTCGGTATGTTAGGTACGATGATGATTGCCTGGAAGATGACTCCACAGATTCCAATTTTATTAACATTTACATTGTTGTTATTTTACGGTCGATTCCGAGGATTTTCTTGGAATGAATTGCAGGATGGCATTTCTGAAGGCATTAAGCCGGGCATCATTCCAATGATCATTTTTATTATGATTGGTGTTTTAGTTTCAGCTTGGTCAATGTCAGGAGTTATTCCCACAATTATGGTTTACGGTTTAGAGCTATTGAATGTTAGATTCTTTCTTTTTACAGTTTTTGTCAGTTGTTGCTTAGTCGGAGTAATCGTCGGCAGTTCATTCACAACAATCAGTACTTTGGGAATCGTCTTCATGGG
The DNA here is from genome assembly GCF_005404815.1 of Companilactobacillus huachuanensis. Taxonomy (GTDB): domain Bacteria; phylum Bacillota; class Bacilli; order Lactobacillales; family Lactobacillaceae; genus Companilactobacillus; species Companilactobacillus huachuanensis. Next base: position 38,289 of record NZ_BJDF01000002.1, on the reverse strand, counting down.
TATTGGACACGTTATGGGAATCAACGTTGCTTTGACAGCTGGTTCAATCGTTTCGGGAGCATTATTTGGAAACAATATGTCGCCACTTTCTGGAACAACTAACCTATCAACAGGTATCGCTGGTGTTGACAATGTTTTTGATCATATTAAAACAATCGCTCACACGGCAGTTCCTTCAGCTACTATCACAGCTATTATCTTCTTAGTATTGGGCCACAATACTGTTAATCCAGATATGAGTTCAGTTCGTCACATTATTAATGCATTAAATACCAATTTCTTCATATCGCCATTAATGCTAATTCCTATCGCTGTTTTGATTTTTTGTGCAATTATGCAAATTCCCGCTATTCCAACACTGTTGGCAGGATCCGTTACAGCTATTGTCATGCATATTTTTATTGATCATCCCTCAGTCAAAACAATTAGTGATCAAATTATGAATGGCTTTCAATTGAATTCACCCGATAAAAAAATCAATGCAATTGTTAGCGGTGGTGGTATTACAAGCATGTTAAGCAGTATTTCATTAATTCTAGTTGCCTTAACACTTGGGGGTGTTTTGTTAAAACTCGGTGTCGTTGATAATTTGATTGGTAAATTAAACAGTCAAGTTAATACACCAGGAAAATTAATTCTTACTTCAATGATCAGTGCGATCGGTGTTAACTTTTTAGTTGGAGAACAATACATTTCAATTATTCTTCCAGGAGCAACATTTAAAGATAATTTTGATAAACAAAATATTCGTCCTGAGTACCTCTCGCGAGTACTTGCAAGTGGGGGAGCTGATATTAATGCCTTAGTACCATGGGGTGTTACCGGGATCTTCATCTCTGGTGTTCTCGGCGTCAGTCCAGTAGTCTTTATCTCATGTGCCTTCTATGTTTGGATGAATCCATTGTTGACAGTGATTTTTGCCTTCGTTTTTGGTAAGAATTACAACAAAGATAAGGCCACTAAATCTGCCGTAGTTGGTGAAGTTTCGGAACAGTTAAATTAAGTGGATGCTACTATTACATTTGAATTTTGGTTAAAGTCTGAGTGCAACTTTATAAAGAGCTGCACTCAGATTTTTTTGTGCTTGCAAATTAAGAATTTCAACGTTAAATCAACAATCGTATCCAATGTTATTCTTTCAATCTTTAGTTAAAAGAATATGTACTGTTTTAGTTAGAAGCTGATTTTTAAAGAAAAACTATCAGATTTAGAGACGGAATATTTAACTAGCATCGAATGATAAAAAACGATTATTTGTAAAGATTGTTTACAGAAACTTTTCACTTTCTAAACATTAAATATACTTTTTTTATACAGTTTCTCTATATGATTATTTCTATGAATAAGGGAGGAATTACAGTGAAAAATAGTAAGCTTAAAAAGATTCTTTTAATGTTGGGGATAATGGCGATGGCAGTTGTCTTTGCCGGATGCGGAAAAAAGACTTCTGCGTCGACCGTTAAACACATTACATATTGGCACGTCAATGCACAAACTCAGGGTGGGGCTGCCGTTGACGACTTAGTTAAAAAATTCAATGATACGCATAAGAATATTAAGGTAACAGCTAAATATAATCCGGATATGTATAAAGGTTTGATGCAAAACTTGCAATCAGCACAGGCCTCAGGCAAGGTCCCAGATATTACTCAAGTTGGATGGGCTTATGACAATTACTTCGCTAGTAATTTCAAATATATGACACCAACAGATGCTGCTAAGAAATTTGACGGGAACAACAAATTTATTGACGGCAACTTTACTAAGAGGACTCTTTCATTTGCTAAGGATAGCAAAGGTAAACTGGTTGGTTTGCCATATTCATTGAGTACTCCTGTGTTATTTATTAATAAAGACATTTTGAGTAAGTACAACATCAAGGAAGATTCATTGTCAACATGGGAAGGTATTAAAGAAGCTTCTAAGAAGATTCATGACCAATCAGGTAAGTATGGTCTTTATATTCAAGAACCTGGAGACACATGGGCTCAACAAGGAATCATGCTAAGTCATGGTGCAGACATTCAAAAGGGTGGCAAGGCTGCTTTTGCGAGTGATAACGGTGTCGGAGCTTACAAGTATTATCAGGAAATGGTTACTTCAAAATTAGCTCTACATACTCCATGGGCACAAGGTATGGATTCATTTGTTAAGGGTGATGTTGCTATGGCGTTTACTACTATTGCTCAAGCATCACATATCAAGAAGAGTGCTAGTTTTAATGCCTCAGCAATTGCTGCACCACATTTTGAAGGTCATAAAACAGTTGTACCAGTTGGTGGCTCAATGTTAGCAATCACTGCACAAGATTCAGAACAACAAAAAGCCGCTTGGGAATTTGAGAAGTGGATGTATAAGGCAGATGCTGCTGTTACTTGGAGCAAGGGAACTGGTTACTTACCACCAACTAAGGTAGCTCTAGAATCATCAGCCTTTAAAGATTATGTCAAAGAAAACCCAATGCTTGATCCAGCTGTTAAGACACTAGATAATGCTGTTCCATGGACTTCATTCCCTAAAAAGGGTCTACAAGCCGAACAAGCTATGATTGATGCAAGAGATAAAATTTTATCTGGAAGTGATGTCAAGTCTACCTTGGGAGCAGCACAGGATAAAATCAATGCAGAACAAAAATAAGAAATTTTTACCATTTTTGTATTTATTACCGACAGCCATTTTATTGATAGTTTTTCTAATCGTACCAATTTTGTATACTTTTTATTTAAGTTTCTTTGATTGGAATCTGATTGCTCCAACAAAAGAATTTGTGGGAATGAGAAATTATCTAGAAGTTTTTACTGATCCGGTAAATCAAAAAGTTATTTTGAATACGTTAATATATATCGTGTTCTTGGTAGTATTGAACTTTTTGTTTCCATACTTCATTTCGCTGATTGTTAAGTTTTTTATTAGCAAAATGCAAGGGGCTTACAAAGTCTTGTTCTTCATACCAAGTCTATTTTCTTTAGTAGTTGGAGCCATGGTTTTCACTTGGATTTTAAATCCTGTATCGGGACCATTAGCGTATGTTTTAAAAAACGTTGGTATTTCGATGCCTAATTGGTCGAACTCAGGTATTTTGGCGATTACCGTGATTTGCTTTATTACGAACTGGAAAGTTTTTGGCTATAATTTCATCCTCTTATTAACTGGATTAGGATCAATTCCAAAGAACATTATTGATGCGGCCAAAGTGGATGGAATTCCTAAATGGCGTTTGATTTGGAATGTTATTTTACCCATGAACCAAGGAATCGCAATTTATGTTTTAATTCTGACCATTGTACAAGGATTGCAGTATGTCTTCACACCGATAAATGTGATTACGACAGGTGGTCCATACTACGGTTCATCAAATATGATTTATCAAACATATTTGAATGCTTTTGTCTTATATAAAACAGGAACTTCATCGGCTTTAGCAATCGTAACTTTTGTAATTTTTTTGATATTGCTGTTCATTGAAATCCGTTTTGTAGAGAGGAAGGCTAAAAATTATGCTTAAAAAGAAACTTAATTTATGGCATGTACTCTTGATAATAATCATTTTGGGAGCTATTTTCCCTATTTTATTCATGGTTTCTAATTCTTTTAAAACGTTGCGTGATTCGTATGGAACAATGTTAAATTTAATTCCATTACATCCAACTTTTGAGAATTATTCATTGTTAAATAAACAGGTAAATTTACTTGGCTTAACTTGGAATACCTTTTTGATGGCGACGATGGTGACAGTTGGTAAATTATTGACGGGATTACTAACCGCGTACGCTTTTAGAAGCTATCAGTTCAAAGGTAAAATGTTGATTTATTTGATATTTGTCTCAACAATCTTCGTTCCGTTCACCATCGTTATGATTCCTAATTATTTGGTGATTTCCAAGCTAAATCTTTTGAATAATATCATTGGCGTAGCACTGCCACAATTATGTGATGCAACCGGAATTATGATCTTCTTAAAGACAATGGAGAAGATTCCCAATAGTTTGATCGACGCGGCTAAAATTGACAATATTCCAAATCGAAAAATATTTTTCAATATTGTTGTGCCTATTTTGAAACCAAGTATTGTCAGTGTTGGAGCAATATTCTTCATCAATTCTTGGAATGAATATGTCTGGCCAACTTTGATTTTAAAAGATAAATCAAGTTTTACTTTGCCATTGGCATTACAAAACTACATTTCTAGTGAAGGTGGTACAAATTTCCCACTAGCAATGGCTTTGTCAACGATAATGGTGGTTTTACCATTGATCATTTATTTAATTTTTCAAAAATATATTCTTAATAGCATTAGCAATAGTGGTTTGAAATAGGAGAAATTTATGAGCGAAAGCAATGCAACAATTGAATTAAAAGGTATTTCCAAGAATTTCAAAAAAAATACTATCATCGATGGACTTGATCTCTTCGTTAATGCTGGTGAGTTTTTAGTATTATTGGGTCCATCTGGTTGCGGTAAGTCTACAACTTTACGGATGATTGCTGGTTTAGAGGAACCAAGTTCAGGTAAGGTTTTGATTGATAGTCAGGATCGAAATCAGACTAAGGATGATGGCCATACGATTGCTATGGTTTTTCAAGACTACGCACTCTATCCAAATATGACAGTCTATCAAAATTTGGAATATGCCTTAAAAGTGCATAAAGTTCCTTCAAAGAATCGAACAAAACTAATTGAAAATGTTTTAGATACACTTAATTTGACGAAATATAGAGATCGTTTACCTTCTCAATTATCCGGCGGTCAGAAACAACGTGTTGCCGTTGGCCGAGGGATGGTTAAAAAAAGTAAAATTTTTCTTCTGGATGAACCACTTTCCAATATTGATGTTCAATTACGTGAAAAGGCTCGTGATGAAATCCAAAAGTTACATGTAACTAATAATCAAACAATTGTCTATGTAACCCATGATCAATTGGAAGCTATGGCATTGGGTGATCGAATCGCAGTCATGAACCAAGGTATTATTCAAATGATCGATATTCCAGAGAACATTTATAATCAACCAACAAATCTATTTGTGGCTAAGTTCATTGGAACGCCACAAATTAACGTTATTGAGGTTTCTTTAAAAAGTAATCAGCTTGTATTGGACGAGACACCAATCATGCAGATACAAAAACCTGGCTTGGGAGCAGACAGTTATTACCTAGGGATACGACCAGAAAGTTTACGTTGCTCAAAGACTAAACAAACTGACTTGAGTTTTACGGTAACCGTAGAAAACATTATTGATTATGGACGTTTTGTTCAACTTCTTTTGGTAATGGAAAATAGTCATCATTTAAAGGCCATTGTTAATAACAATGAATTTAAAGTTAATGAAAAAATCTTTGTGACCCTAGAACAAACGACAAGTATCCTATTTGATTTAACTACCGAAAAAAATTTATATTGGGGAAATTATGAGTAAATATAAGATAATTCAAATTACAGATACCCATTTGACTCCAATTGGAGCAGATGCGGCTAATAATCAAGAAATTGATCCGTGCGAAAAGTTAGATAATATCTTTATCGACATCAATAAGATGCCAGAGAAGCCGGATTTGATTGCAATTACAGGTGATTTGATTCATGAAGGTACGACTGATGATTATGATAAGCTTTCACAATTAATTGAATATTATCGAAATTTGCTAGATATCCCGATTCAAGTTGTTTTAGGGAATCATGACAGAACTACGCCATTTTTTGAGGGTTATCTAAAAGCGAAACCACGTGATAAATATTATTATTTACAAGAGACTCCCAACATTAATATTTATTTTCTCGATAGCAAATTTTACAATTATGAGCAAGGCTATCTTGGACAAGAACAATTAGACTGGTTGAAGGATCATTTACTTGATGATCCGAAGGATTCAATGATTTTTCTACACCATCCCATTGATGGTCCATCCATTCATCATATGCGTTACAGTATTTTGCAAGAGAGCGATGAGTTAATGCAGATAATAAAAGACAGTCCGGTGAGGGCTGTCTTCTCAGGGCATATTCATTTTGAAACATCATTTGTACGCAATGGTATTTTGCTACATTCCACCGATTCAAGTGCTTACCATATTAACTGTGACGATGAACACAAACATTACATTTATGATGCGACATATTATGACATCATTACAATTGATGACGACGGCACAATTGGAACTGAAACAAGATGTCTCTATGAAGGATATAATGTGATAAATAATGTAGATGTTGACGATACTGATTTTGTTGATGAAAGCATTTTTGAGTAATGATTTTAAATATTTTCTGTTAAAAATAAATAGGGCCCGCAATCTAAAGATATTTAGATTGCGGGCCCTATTTACATTAATTACTAAAAGTTGAGAGGTTAAAAATTAATATAACTATTGTTGTTACAGGACTAGAGCTAGTTTATTTAAATAATCGGAGGTTATCATTTTATCGCTCCTATTAAAAAAATACTCTCAGTTCTGGAAACAGCATAATTAACTATGCCTTCAACCTTCTTTAGCGTAGAACGTATTTTGTTCTGTTCTCTGACACAATCATTTCTTATCCCTACCAGCAACCATACTAATCAGAAAGACGATTGAATTAAGAAGAAGCGCAGAGAATGTTAACCAGTCAAGGCTACAAATAGCACCGATCCAAATGCCGATAAGTGAGATCAAAAGTATAATATCTACCATATCTAACGAATATCAGAACCCCGATTTGTTTTTGAAGCGCTTTCTTATCTGATATTCTTTCACATCCTTATTTATTCTATTATATCTATCTTTATTAAACCATGCACCGTTCAAACACAAATAATTGCTAGTTTTCAACGTTTTGGCCATTTTGTCCTATCAAAAAGATAATTACCTGAAATAAATCACAGTTGTTTTTGCTACAGTTATGGTTATATGCCGTTTGCTCCTTTCAACCTCCAGTTGGTATATAATGTAAAAAGACTTTTATTTTTTAAATTGTGAGGTAAGAATATGCAAATCAAACAACTTCCTGAGGATTTTATTAAGGCATTACCAGTTCTAGAAGAAATTGAACAAGCCGGCTATGAGGCTTATTTTGTTGGAGGAAGTGTGCGCGATCACATTTTAGGTTTGCCGATTCATGATGTTGATATTGCTACGAGTGCTTACCCTGAAGAAATTAAAGAGATTTTCAAACGAACAGTTGATACGGGAATTCAACATGGGACGGTCACTGTTTTAATGGGGGATGATTCGTATGAAATCACAACTTTTAGAACAGAATCTGGCTATCAAGATTATCGTCGTCCGGATAAAGTAACCTTTGTTCGTTCATTAAATGATGATTTGAAACGACGTGATTTCACAATTAACGCACTTGCTGTTGACCGCAATGGAGAGGTTATCGATCAATTCGATGGGTTAACGGATTTAGATCACCATGTAATCAGAGCGGTTGGTAAGGCTGAGGAACGTTTCCATGAAGATGCTCTGAGAATGATGCGTGCAGTTCGTTTTCAAGCACAGTTGGATTTTAAAATTGAAGAAAAGACGGCACAAGCAATTGCTGACAATGCCCCATTGTTAGAGAAAATTGCTGTTGAACGGATTCGTGAAGAATTCGTCAAATTGATGCTAAGCAATTCTTGGCAAAATGGTTTCTCAAACTTTTTAGATTTGGGCTTGAGCGAATATTGTCCTGATTTCAAAGGTCAAAAAATGGAACTGGAAGAGTTGCTTGATTCGAAGGGGCAGCATTTTATTGACGAAGACGCTGTTTGGAGTGCTATAGGCTATGTTTTAAGTTTGAATCATCAAGAATTCAATAAATTGTTGCGTAACTGGAAAGTTTCTAATAAAACACGTGAAGCAAGTCTGAATACTTTAAATTTATTACATTTGTTTGAAAATCAAGACTATGATTTGTGGAATATTTATAAATTAGGTATTGATAACCTTCCGAGAACAATCCAGTTGTGTCAAATGTTTTTGATTGAATTTGATTACACATCTTTGCAAACACAAATTGATCAGATTTCAATAAAAAATAGTCATGATTTGGCACTTACCGGCAAGGATATTTGTGAAATTTTAGGTGTCAAACCAGGTCCAATTATCGGTAAGTCAATGTCGCAAATTGAGCGTGCTGTCGTGGAAGGAAACGTTTCCAATAATTTCGATGATTTAAGACATTATTTGTTAAGTAATCAATAATGCTGTGGTATCATGAAAACAGTAAGTATTTTAGGATTTGAAAGGGTGATAATATGACTAAACATGTTTTTAAAGAACTTAAATTCTACTTTCGAAATGATGATACTTGGACAGTTAGCCACAGTGAAATGAGAGATATTTGGATTGCTCGTGTCACAACAAGTTATGGCCGAATTCATGGTGGACGTATGCAAGAGATTCACCCATGTAAACGTTTTAGAATTGAAATTCTGCCAGATGCCGACTACATCAAAGATACTGACGTTTCAACAGCTGCTATGGCCGATGGTATGTTCAACCGGGTCATTAAATATCAAGATATTGAAAAATGTGATATTGTCTTTGAGGATGAGCAAGATAAGGAACCAATGCAAATCTACTTCCCATTCAAACAAAAGGATGTTGAAGGTTTGGATAATGCTTATCAATCTTCAGCAATTTCTAGCAAGAACGGCGAACTTTATATTTCAATTGATCCAGAAAATACAGTTTATGACATATTCAAGGAAACTCTTTAATTATTAAAATACGGGATATTAGTTAATTAATCTTAACTAAGTCCCGTATTTTCTTGAGGAAGGTAAAAATATGAATTTTAAAATTGGAATGATGGTAACGGTGATTGATGAAGCTGATGCTATGAAAAACCAAATTGGGGTAGTAGTTTATTTTGATAAAAAGCGTGACCGAATTTTAATAAGATTTGGTGGTCAACAGCAGTTGTATTACGCGCCCAATCAGTTGAAAGAATACTAATAGAATGTGATAATAAGAAGGAAAGACAGGACATATACCTCTATCTACATGGGTAGAGGAATTTTTTATTTATACGTGGTGAAATAATTGAAAACCTTAAATATCTCAAATGCATCAAAATCATTCGGTGACAGAACACTTTTCACCGACGTAACTTTTACGATCAATGAAGGCGACCGAATCGGTTTGCTAGGATTGAATGGAACCGGAAAAACAACGCTGCTTGATGGAATTGTTAATAATAGTGATCTTAATACTATTGGCATGGAAAAGCCTAAGGATTATAAGATTTCCTACCTTAGACAGCAACCTGATCTCGATGAAAATTCGACCGTCATTGATGCTGTGTTTAATGGAAGTGGTGAGAAGTTTCAATTAATTCGTCAATATGAAAGTTCACTCGCTCAGTTCAACATGAATTCAACCGATGAGAGGATTCAAAAAGAATTTTTCAAGTTGCAAGAAAGAATGAATGCGGCTGAAGCTTGGCAGATGGAATCAGATGTTAAATCAATTTTAAACAAATTGGGTATCACTGAATTAGAGAAAAAAATCAGTGAATTATCTGGTGGTCAGCAACGTCGTGTTGCACTGGCGCAAACCTTGATTTCTGAAGCTGATTTATTAATTTTGGACGAACCAACGAACCACTTGGATTATGAAGCTATTGATTGGCTCCAAACTTATTTGAGCAGATACAAGGGTTCTGTTTTATTCGTAACCCATGATCGTTATTTTTTGAATGAGGTCGCAACCAGAATTTTTGAATTAGAAAATCGTAATGTTACTGAGTACGACGGTAATTATGAGAAGTATTTGCAACAAAAGGCTGATAATGAAGAAATTTACGCTTCAGTCCAACATCACAAGACTCAACTCTATAAACAAGAATTAAACTGGATGCGTGCCGGTGTTAAGGCTCGAGGAACTAAGCAACAAGCTAGAAAAGACCGTTTTACCGATTTGAAAGAGGATTTGCAGGATAAACCTGATGTTCAAAAGGAAATGTCAATTGATATTGCCCAACAACGTCTTGGTAATGATGTCTTTGATATCAAGGATGCTTCTCTTAAATTTGATAAACATGTTATTTTAAATGATTTCAACTACTTAGTGTCACGTGGTGATCGAATCGGTATTACTGGTGCTAATGGTTCTGGTAAAACAACATTTTTGAATACGATTGTTCAAAAGATTCCGCTTGATTCTGGTGAAATTAAGACTGGTCAAACAGTTAAAATTGGCTATTATACGCAACATACTCGTGATATGGATCCCGAAAAACGAGTTATTCGTTACTTGGAATCAATCGGTCAAGGTGTTCAGAATAACGATGGGTCCCACATGTCTGCTTCACAAATGCTTGATACATTTAAGTTTGATCATCAAATGCAGGGTGCCTTTGTCAGAGAATTATCTGGTGGTGAAAAACGTCGATTGTATCTGTTGGCTATTTTAATGGATCAACCTAATGTCTTATTGCTTGATGAGCCAACAAATAACTTGGATATTGAAACATTGACGATTTTGGAGAACTATCTAGAAAGTTTCAAGGGAACAGTTATGGCTGTCTCCCATGATCGATATTTTCTTGATAAAGTCGCCGGTAAGTTGTTGATTTTTGAAGGTCAAGGTGAGATTCAAGAAAGTTATGATTCGTACTCAGGTTATTTACAAAAAGAAACTGCAGCTAAACAAGCTAAGCACCATGAAGATAAAGCTCAAAAACATGAAGAAGTAAAACAACGAGAAGTAGCTACTCAAAAGTCAGAGCCTAAGAAGAAATTAACTTATGCTGAACAGATGGAATTTGACAAATTGGAACCTAAAATCGAGAAGCTTGACGATGAATTGGCTGAATTGAAGCAACAATTGAATGATTCATCGAATGATTATGAAAAACTGATGGATTTCCAAAGAGAACTTGATGAAAAGACTGCTGAGTCTGACAAGTTGATGGATCGTTGGGAATACTTAGGTCAATTTATTTAGGAGAATGATCATGCATAATGAACAACAATATTTGGATTTATTGAAATATGTTTTAGAACACGGTCACAAAAAGAGTGATCGGACTGGAACTGGTACGATTAGTACTTTCGGTTATCAAATGCGTTTTGATTTGCAGGAGTCGTTTCCACTATTGACAACAAAGAAAATTCCTTTTGGTCTAATTAAGAGTGAGTTGTTATGGTTTTTGCATGGCGATACTAATATCAAGTATTTGTTAGAACATAACAACCATATTTGGGATGAATGGGCTTTTAAAAATTATATTGAGAGTAACGATTATCAAGGTCCAGATATGACTGATTTTGGTCGCCGCAGTTTAATCGATGATGAGTTTGATCAAGCGTACAAGATGGAAAAAAGTAAGTTTGATGACAGTATTTTAAATAATCCTGAATTTGCTGAAAAATTCGGTAATTTAGGGGATGTTTACGGTGCACAATGGCGTCATTGGCAAAAGCGTGACGGTGGTGTGATTGATCAAATCAAGAATGTTATTGAACAGATCAAAAAGACTCCTGATTCGAGACGTCTGATTGTCAGTGCTTGGAATCCGGAGGACGTACCAACAATGGCTTTACCTCCATGTCATACGTTGTTTCAATTTTATGTCAACGATGGCAAACTCTCTTGTCAGTTATATCAAAGAAGTGGGGATTTATTTTTGGGGGTTCCCTTTAACATTGCCAGTTATGCTCTATTAACTCATTTGATTGCTCGTGAAACTGGTTTGGAAGTTGGGGAATTCGTTCATACATTGGGTGATGCCCATATTTATTCCAATCATATTGAACAAGTTAAGACACAACTCAGCCGGATACCGGTAATGGGTCCGCAACTTGAAATCAACAGTGACAAGAGTATTTTTGAAATTGATGCCAAGGACATTCGTGTTACTGATTATAATCCGCAACCTGCTATTAAAGCACCAGTTGCCGTCTAGGAGAATAAAATGATAAGTTTTGTTTGGGCTGAAGATAAAAACCATATTATCGGGAAAAATGGTCATTTACCTTGGAAGTTACCTAATGATATGAAACGATTCAAAGACGTTACAATGGGACATCCAATCGTCATGGGTAGGAAGACTTATGAAAGCTTTCCTAATGGACCGTTGCCAAACCGGTTGAATATCGTTATTTCGCGTAATCCTAATTATCAAGTTCCAGATTCTGTTGTATTGTTGGCTAATAAGAGCCAATTATCACAGTATGTAAAATCAGACGAAGAGGTAATGATTATCGGTGGCGAAGGAATTTTTAAGATTTTTGCCGATGATGTAGACCGATTGTATCTGACCAAGATAAATCATGAGTTCAATGGTGATACCAAAATGGTTGAAATCGATTACAACAAATTTAACTTAATTGAAAAAAAAGAAGGTATCGTGGATGATAAAAATATCTATCCATATACCTTCGAGACTTATCAAAAAATTTAGAAATTTACATTTTACACTGTTTGTTAAACAACAAATAAGTAAACTGAAAAGTACATCAATGCTGTACCAATCATGACGAAAATGTGCCAAATCACGTGAATATATTTGAGATTTTTCATCAAGTATAGACAAGCTCCTAATGTAAAGGCGATACCACCAGCAACAAGTAGCGCGATGCCCGTTCCACCGATAGCCTGATAGAGTGGTTTCATTGCAATAATAATGGCCCATCCCATCAAGACATATAGCAGAGTTTCAAAATACTTAAAACGTCCCACATTGAAAATTTTATAAAGAATTCCACCAATTGCTAAGAGCCAGATGAAAGCCAATATACTGTATCCAAAAGCTGAATGTAGGGCAATTAGACAGTATGGTGTATAGGTTCCAGCAATCATAAGAAAAATCGAACTGTGGTCAAAGATTTGAAAAACCTTTTTGGCTCGAGTGAAATACAAACTGTGAAAGAGCGTTGAACTCAAGTATAAGAAGAACAGTGTGAATGCGTATATAAAGTAAGCTGTAATGTTGAGTGGATTGCCCTGATGGAAACCTTTAATCAGTAGGAAGACTGATCCGATTATCGCTAAAATGATGCCGATTCCATGAGTTACTGCACTGAACACTTGGTCAGTAATCAAATATGCTCTTGAGAAATTACTTTTTTTTGACATTTTAAAAGCTCCAATTGTTTTAACTAGTTTCATTAATTATTATATACCTTTTATGTAATAGCAATATTGCGTAAATAACATATATTACGACCTAAGGAACTGCACAATAATTAATATCGTAAATATTTCTCAACTCATCCGGATAGTGTATTTGTTGATATTTTTGAGGTCTAGATTTTGAATTATATTATGATTGATAATATTATGTCTAAAGGTTGAAAGTTTAGGTAACTATGCCGTTTCCAGAGCTGAGAGTATTCAATTGCTGCGCGGAACGGCCCGAGCCAGAAAGCGGTCTCGAACCTCGGTTGAAGCCTCGCAAAACCCGCTAGTCTTCAACGCGCCCGGTGGTGTAATTGCTGAAGCAATAACGCCACTTTCGCTGCAAATGAATACTCTCAGCTCTTCCAACTAGTTTATTTTTTTAATAACGGGAATAAAATGAAGATTTCTGATTATTTAAATAAATTAACTCTAAGCCTGTGATAGCAATGGCTAGATTGATTTTTCACCCTTCAAATATTATGTTATTAAATCTATATTGTATTCAAACAAACTATTTTATCAATGAATAAGTATTTTTATTTTTCAAAACTAAAAGTTGAAAGTTTATATCAATATTTCGAGTACAGATCAAATCATAAATGTTACCCCACTATTCAAATTTTTCGGTTGGTAGTTCAAAAGCGCCATATACCATGTAATATTAACTTGAAAATAATTATAGGAATTCATGAAAATAGTTAATAAATTGTAATTTACCCAGAATAAGTTTGTTATAATTGAAACAATTAAGACCCTATGAAAGAGGGATAAAATGAGTAAAGTAAAAATCCTTGCCGATTCATCGGTACAATTAACACCAGAAGAAATAGAAAAATATGATATTGGCATTGTTCCTTTAACAATTAGTATTGACGACAAGACTTATACTGATGGCGTAGATATTACAAGAGAAAAATTCGTTGAAGAAATGGATTCATCAAAAGAACTACCCAAAACATCTCAACCATCGATCGGTACTTTTATGAAGGTTATTGATGATGTCCCAGAAGACTATACGGATATTTTAGCTTTGATCATGACCCCAGCAATCAGTGGTACTATTAATGCTGCTCGTCAAGTGGCTGATATGACTGATCGTAATTTCGAAGTAATTGATACTGAATTTACTGATCGTGCTCAAGGTTTCCAAGTTATCAAAGCTGCTAAAATGGCGCAAGAGGGTAAGTCTGTTGCTGAAATTAAGGAAGCTGTTCAAAAGGTACGTGACCATACCTACTTATACATGGGCGTTACAAGTATTGAAAACATCTTGCGTGGTGGACGTTTGAGCCGTTTTGCTGGAACACTCTCAACACTTCTAAATATCAACTTAGTTTTGATTGTTAAAAACAATAGTCTTGATATCGCTAAACGTGGTCGTGGCCGTAAAACAATTGAAAAGTATATGAACAATGTTATGGAAGAAATCAAGAGCTTAGAAAATATCAAAGCAATTGGTATTTCATACGTTGATAAAATGGATTATGTGAACGAACTCAAGGAGAAGTTGGCTGAAATTGTACCGAATGTACCGTTATTAATTCGTGTAACAAGTCCGGTAATTGCTACACATGCCGGTTCAGGTGCCTTCGCAATTGAATTTTATACAGAGTAAAGCTGATGATTTCATCAGCTTTTTTTTGAAAGATGGATTATAAATGAAGAAAAAGAATATTTGGATCATAATATTAATTATTTTAGTAATTGCTGCTGGTGGTGGAACATACTATTTTGTTAATCATAATCAGCAACAAGTTACTGAAACAAAAACGATTAAAAAAACAAAACCTAAGAAAAAAGTTATTCCTAAGAAGACGAATATCAGTATTGTGGCAGTCGGTGACTCATTGACCCAAGGTGTTGGTGATTCCAAATCTGTTGGTGGCGGGTATGTTACTCGCTTGACTCAACGGATTCAAAAAAAGTATAAAGTTAAAACCGAATCACATAACTACGGTGTTTCGGGTGATACTAGTCAACAAATTATGGCAAGAATCAAATCTGACAATAAGATGCATCAGGATCTACCAAAGGCAGACATTATCACAGTAACTGTTGGCGGTAATGATTTCATGCATTTATTGCAACGTAAAGGACTAGATTTGACAGCTGGTAATATTGCAGACGAGCAAGTTCAATTCGACAAGCGACTAAAACAATTATTGACTGATATTAGAGCATATAATAATGATGCCCCAATTTATTTGATTGGTATTTACAATCCGTTCAGTATTTATTTGAGCAATGTCAAAAACGCCAAAACAGCCTTTATCAATTGGAATAAAGCCTCAGCAAAAGTGGCAAGCACAGTTAATGACACTTACTTTGTTGATATTAATGATTTATATCAGCCTAAAGGTATCACTAAGAAAATCAAGAAAACTGGTAGCAATCCATATCTATATACAAAGGACCACTTCCATCCAAATGGTACCGGTTATGATATGATGACAGACAAAGTCTTTGAAAAAGTAAACGGGACTACAAAGGAGTGGCTTTACAAATAATCATGAAAAGAAATTATTGGAAATACGCATTTATCGCTTTAGCAGCAATTATCGTCATTGGTTTCGGTTATGTAGGTACGAAAGTTTTTAGTTCATCATCGGATAATTATCAAGTTTCATCAACCATCCCTAATCAAAATGAACGTGTCTTCACAGTTGATATGAATAAGCAAGAAGCAAATAAGATGGCGCAATACTACTTGAAGAATACTTTAAATGATGGCAAAACTGATTATCAATTGATTTTGAAAAAAGATGCCGAATTAAAGGGAACTATTGCCTTCTTAGGTGCCAAAATTCATTTTACGATTTTAATGCAACCATACGCCAAGACTAATGGGGATGTCCTTTTACAAGCTAAAGAAATGAAAATTGGTGATTTATCATTGCCAATTTCCTTTGTAATGAATTATATTAAGAATAGTTTTAAAACTCCGGAATGGGTCAGCATTGATGGCAAATCTAAGACTATTTTGTTGAAATTTACTAAATTTACTACTAAAGACGGCTATGGTATTCGTGCCAAAAAAATTGATTTGAAAAATAACAAATTGTCCTTTGAAGTAATGAATAGTAAAATTACGAATAACCAGTAGGAAGGAGTCCATATGAGACGCAGTTTTTATGAGTTTTTAATGACTCTTCGCAATGCGGATAGTGTCGAACCAGAAGCAGAATTTGCGAACAATGCTTTTCACGATACATCTTTTCCTAAGCAAGAGCAGAATTATCAAAAGTTATCAGAATATTTAGAATTGAATGCCGGGTATCTGCCTAGCATGACGATTTTTGACGAAGCATTTCAAAAGTATCAAGAAATAGATAAAAAATAAATTGACAGAAATAGGTGATGGTAATGGCACTACAATGGTATCCCGGACATATGAACAAGGCAAAGAATCAAGTACAAGATCGATTGAAATTAGTCGATATTGTGTTGGAAATTGTTGATGCGAGATTGCCTTTCTCATCAAGAAATCCCGTTTTGGAACAAATTATTGATCAAAAGAAACATATTATTATTTTAAATAAGTCTGATTTGGCTGATCCTAAAGTTACCAAGGATTGGAAAATCAATTTTCAACAAGAAGGTACTAACTCAATTGAGTTGGATGCTAAGCATAACAAGGGCCTTGGTCAAATTAAGAGTCTGATCAGATCTGAGTTATCTGACAAGATCGAACGCTATGAGAGTAATGGTGTCAAGAATTATCAGATCAAGGCCATGTGTATCGGAATTCCTAATGTCGGGAAATCAACTATTTTGAATCGTTTAGTAGGTAAAAATGTGGCTGTTACTGGTAATAAGCCTGGTGTTACTAAGAATCAGAATTGGTTGAAAACTAATATCGGTATCGATTTATTGGATACTCCAGGTATTCTTTGGCCCAAAATCGATGATCCTAAAGTTGGTATGAAATTGGCTCTGTCTGGCGCTATTAAGGATAAAATCTATGCACCTGATGATGTTGCCATTTATGCTCTAAACTTCCTTGAGACCCACTATATGGACCAATTACAGGAAGCCTATGGCTTAACTAATACCGATATTTTTAATCACACTACTCCCGAGTTATTGATGAACCTGACTAATAAATTCGGGTACAAGGATGACTATGATAGAGCTTCTCGTCGAATCATTGATGATGTCCGCAAATTAAAATTGGGTCGTCTGACGTTTGATATTCCTGGGGAGTTCTATGAAGAATAAGTACACTGTTAAAGCTGTTAAGGAGATACTATCTGTTGACGAAGTTGATAGTGAATTATTAACTGAACTATCAGAAGATCCACGTAATGGAATAAAAAAATTATTAGAGCAATATTATAAAAAACAGACCAAACATCAGGAATTGATCACCCGTTTTCACCAAAAAGAATTTTTAGAAAAACCTTATTGGGATAACGGTGCAGTCGTAGCTGGTGTTGATGAAGTTGGTAGAGGACCGTTAGCTGGACCAGTCGTTACAGCAGCGGTTATTTTGCCATCCGATAATACTTTGTATGAAGTTGATGACTCTAAAAAGTTATCTGGCAACAAGCGGGCTGAACTTTACAAACAAATTTGTGATCAGGCAATTGATATTAGTATCGGAGTAGGGAGCCCACATCTGATTGATACCCAAAATATTTATCACGCAACTGAGCTTACAATGGCTGATTCCATCAATAATTTGTATCTAGAACCTGACCATATTTTAGTTGACGCAATGACTATACCAGTTGACATCCCTCAGACTAAATTGATCAAAGGTGACTCCAAATCCTTGAGTATTGGAGCAGCTAGTATTGTTGCCAAAGTTGCCAGAGATCGTCTAATGACGATGTACAGTCATATTTATCCTGAATTTGGCTTCGAAAGAAATGATGGCTATGGTACGAAAGAACATTTAGAAGCCTTAGATACTGTTGGTAGAACTAAAATCCATCGTTTGAGCTTTTCACCCGTTAAAAAAACTAATAAATTATATTAAAAATGAACATCACTTCCGTAATTTTATTTCAAGGGAGTGATGTTTTTTCTTATGACAAAATTGACAGATTTCTTAATCAGATGCAGAATGACTGGCATGATGTCCAATCAGATAATGCTAAATATTATTAAAATTTCAATAAATAGTGCTAATCTAGAATCTGAGGCGTGCAATTTTTTGAAAACTGTTTGGAATCATGGAAAATATAACCAGTTTCTACTATTATTAGAACGTTTGCCAAAAGTTTTACCACCGGCAATCAATTATCTGGATGATGAGTATCCGCAACTATTAAGAACTATTTATAATCCACCCGCGCTCTTGTTTTTTTCAGGAAAGATTGCTTTACTTAAAACTGATTGTATTGCCATCGTTGGTGCACGCAAAGCGACAGATTACAGCTTTCGTTGCATTGGCGGGCTTGTCCCACGTTTAGTAAATCGTTATACTATTGTGAGCGGTTTAGCAAGAGGCGTTGATTCTTTTGCGCATCAACATACGTTGAAGAATCACGGACAGACAATCGCTGTCACTGGCTGTGGTCTAGATTTGGTTTATCCTCCAGAAAATCTTGATTTACAGCAACAAATTATGAATAATGGTCTGGTAATCAGTGAATATCCGCCACAAATGCCCGCTGATCGGTTCCATTTCCCCCAAAGAAATCGGATCATTGCGGGTTTGAGTCAAAAAGTTATCATAACTGAAGCTAGGAAAAGAAGCGGTTCTTTAATTACTGCTAGTTTAGCTTTAGAAAATAATCGTGAGGTTCTGGCGATTCCTGGTCCAATCGATCGACCTTTGTCTGTTGGTTGTAACCGGTTAATTGAAGAAGGAGCCACACCGCTGATCAACTTTAATAATTTATAAAATCAAGGCGTCATTTTGAAGAGATATATTTTCTTTTCAATTGACAAAATTAAAAATCTGTGATTAATATATTGACAGTTTTACTTGATCCATTTGAAAGGAGCACCTTTACGTGCCATCAACTAAGCAGAAGAATTTGGTGATTGTTGAATCACCTTCAAAAGCAAAAACTATCGAAAAATATTTGGGACGTAATTATCACGTAGTTGCCAGTTTGGGTCACGTTCGTGATTTACCTAAGAGTCAGATGGGTGTCGACATCGAACATGACTACGAACCAAAGTACATTTCTATTCGTGGTAAAGGTCCAGTTATTAAAGATCTTAAAAAAGAAGCCAAAAAAGCCAAACGAGTTTATCTGGCAGCCGATCCGGATCGTGAAGGAGAAGCCATTGCTTGGCATGTTTCACATTTACTTGGTCTTGAAGATGACGGTAAAAATCGTGTGGTATTTAACGAAATTACCAAAGATACCGTCAAACAAGCTTTCAAATCACCTCGTTCAATCGATATGAATCTCGTCGATGCTCAACAAGCACGTCGGGTGTTAGATCGATTAGTGGGTTACTCAATTTCTCCAATCCTTTGGGCTAAAGTAAAAAAAGGCCTTAGCGCTGGCCGTGTTCAATCTATTGCTTTAAAACTAGTAATTGAACGTGAAAATGACATTAAGAAATTTATACCTGAAGAATATTGGACAATTGAATCAGTTTTTAAACATAATAAAGATAAATTTAAAGCTAATTTTTACGGATTGAACGGTAAGAAAGCTGAGTTAAAAGACAATGCTCAAGTTCAAGAAGTATTAGGTAAAATTGATAAGAAAAAAGATTTTAACATTGATAAGGTCACAAAAAAAGAACGTAAACGTATGCCTGCCGCACCGTTTACAACTAGTTCTTTGCAACAAGAAGCTAACAAACGTTTAAACTTCAAGACTCGTAAGACTATGATGATTGCTCAACAATTATATGAAGGAATCAACTTGGGTCGTAAGGAAGGTACCGTTGGTTTAATTACTTATATGCGTACTGATTCCAAGCGTATCTCTAAAGTAGCCGAAGCAGAAGCTTCTAAGTTCATTCATGAAGAGTTTGGTGAACCTTTTGCTATTGTCAAAGAACGTAAGGACAAAAACCAAGAAGGTGCACAAGATGCCCATGAGGCTATCCGTCCATCTTCAGTTTTCCGTACACCAGCTTCACTTAAAGAAATCCTTAGTCGTGATCAATTCCGTTTGTACAGCTTGATTTGGTCAAGATTTGTTGCCAGTCAAATGACACCAGCTGTTTTTGATACGATGACAGTTGATTTGTCACAAAATGGTGTGATGTTCAGAGCTAATGGTTCAAAAATCAAGTTTGAGGGATACCGTAAGGTTTACCAAAGCACATCAGACACTTCAAAGAAGGACAACATCCTTCCTGAACTAAATGAAGGTGACGATGCTCAGCTACAAACTAATGATCCGGCTCAACATTTCACACAGCCACCTGCAAGATTTACCGAAGCATCCTTAGTCAAAGCTTTGGAAGAAAATGGTGTTGGTCGTCCATCAACTTATGCGCCAACAATTGATACGATTCAACGTCGTTATTACGTCAAATTGAACGGTAAGAGTTTTGAACCAACTGAATTAGGAGAAATCGTTGATAATTTAATTCAAGATTATTTCCCTGATATCGTTAATATTGACTTTACCGCTCATTTGGAAGACGAGCTTGATGAGATTGAAGAAGGTAAGGAAGATTGGGTCAAAGTCGTTGACCATTACTACAAACCTTTTGCTAAAGAGCTTGAATCTGCTGAAGATACAATTGAAAAGGTCCAGATCAAAGATGAACCAGCTGGCATGGATTGTGATATCTGTGGAGCACCAATGGTTATCAAGATGGGCCGTTATGGTAAGTTCTATGCTTGTTCACGTTTTCCAGATTGTCGTAATACTAAGCCAATCGTTAAGGAAATCGGTGTTGTTTGTCCTAAATGTAAAAAAGGCCAAGTTATTGAAAGAAAATCTAAGAAGAACCGTATTTTCTTTGGTTGTTCAAGATATCCTGACTGTGACTTTGTTTCATGGGATAAACCAATTAATCGTGATTGTCCAAAAGATGGCCATTACCTAGTTGAAAAGAAAGTTAAGGGTGGTCGTCAAGTAATTTGTCCAAACGGAGATTATGAAGAGGATATTCAAAAGTAATGAAAGAAAAAAAATTAATCGATAAATTTGTTGATAATTTAATGATTAATCATCGCTACTCGGAAGAAACAAAAAAATCTTATTTAGAAGATATAGATAATTTTGTTTCTTTTTTAAACCAAAATGGTGGATTTGATGGTTTCACTAAGGTGACGCGAATCGATGTCGATACATATTTGACATATTTAGACGAAAAAAACTATGCAGATGAAACGATTGCACGTAGAATCTCCGCATTGCGGTCTTTTTACAACTTCTTAGTAAAGAATAAATTCATCAAGGCAAATCCCTTTGATTTAGTCCAATTGCGTCATAAGGGCCGTAAATTGCCTCATTTCTTTTATGAAAAAGAGATGACCCAATTGTTTGACGCAGTTAAAGGGGATGACCCACTTTCACAAAGAAATTCAGCTTTATTAGAATTGCTCTATGCCACTGGCATGCGAGTGAGTGAATGTGCTAATCTATTACTAGATCAACTAGACTTTTCTAATGAGATAGTTTTGATTCATGGTAAAGGTGACAAGGACCGATATGTGCCTTTTGGAAGCTATGCTAAAAGTGCATTGGAAACCTATTTTGATCAAGGTAGAAAGACGTTGATGCTTAAAAACCATCAAGATCATGAGTATGTTTTTGTAAATAGTCGTGGCAATAATTTGACTAGTCGTGGAATCGAATATATTTTGGATCAGATAATCAAGAAAACAAGCTTGACATCTGACATACATCCGCATATGATACGTCATACATTTGCCACACACATGCTTGATCATGGTGCCGATTTGCGGACAGTTCAAGAACTACTGGGACACTCCAGTCTCTCAACGACGCAAATTTACACCCATGTGACAATGGAACATTTACAAAATGATTATAAGAAATATTTTCCAAGATAAGAGGAAGGTAAATAAATGACTACAATAGTTGCTGTTAAACATGATGGTCACACTGCAATTGCAGGTGATGGTCAAGTTACATTAGGTGAAAAATACATTATGAAGGGCTCAGCTCACAAGGTTAGAAGAATCTTTGATGACCAAGTTATCATTGGATTTGCCGGTGGTGTTGCTGACGCTATTACGCTTCAAGATTGGCTAGAAAAAAAGCTCAAAGCATATTCAGGTAACTTGAAACGTGCTGCAGTTGAACTAGCTCAAGACTGGCGCAAAGATCCAACTTTGCAAAAGCTAGAAGCAATGTTGATTGCTATGGATAAGGATGATCTATTACTTATTTCCGGTAGTGGTGAAGTGATTGAACCTGACGAAGATGTTGTTTCTATTGGTTCTGGTGGTAATTTTGCTCAGGCAGCAGCCATCGCTATGCAACGTCATTCTGAAGATATGGATGCTGAACAAATTGCCGTTGAAGCAATTAAGATTGCATCAAGTATTGATATTTTTACAAACGAAAATATTATTTCCGATAAATTTTAGAGTGGAGATTAGTAATAAATGGACACATTAACCCCAAAAGAAATTGTTGCTAAACTAGATGATTATATTATTGGTCAAACAGATGCTAAGAAGGCTGTAGCGATTGCTTTATATAACCGTTATCGCCGAATGCAAGTACCAGAAAAGTTACAGGCTGAAATTACACCAAAGAATTTATTAATGATTGGACCTACTGGTGTTGGTAAAACTGAAATTGCTCGTCGCTTGGCAAAAATTGTCAATGCACCTTTCGTTAAGGTCGAAGCAACTAAGTTTACTGAAGTCGGTTACGTTGGTCGTGACGTTGAATCAATGGTTCGTGATTTGGTGAGTGTTGCAGTTTCAATGGTTGAAAAAGAAAGAATTGACGAAATCAGACCAGAAGTTCGCCGTGATGTTGACAAAAAATTGGTCAAATTGCTTGCTCCTGGTGTAAAAAAGGCACAACGTCAAAATAATAGTAATGACATTTTAAATATGTTTACTAATGCTCAAAATGGTCAATCCTTAGGCAATATCTTCAGTAATGCTGAAACAGTGGATGAGGATCCTGATGCTAATGCTGAAGTGACTGACGAAGTACGTAACAGACGTTTGTCAGTTAAAGAACAACTTGATAATGGTTTACTTGAAGATGAAGAAGTAACAATTCATGTTGAGGAATCGAAAAAAGTTGGTGCAATGGGCGATCAAATGGGCCAAATGGGTATCGATATGTCAGGGATGATGGATTCTTTGGTACCTAAGAAAACTATCACTAGAACCTTGCCAGTTAAAGAGGCTCGTGAATTGTTGATTCAACAGGAATCACAAAAACGTATCGATCATGACGAAATTTACCAAAAGGCTATCGAAAGAACTCAAAATAACGGTATTATCTTTATTGATGAGTTTGATAAGATTGCTGCCGGTGACAAACGTAATTCTGGTGAAGTTTCTCGTGAAGGTGTGCAACGTGATATCTTACCTATCGTTGAAGGTTCACAAATTGCAACAAAATATGGTCCCGTTGATACGGATCACATCTTGTTTATTGCTTCAGGTGCTTTTGCCGAAAGTAAACCTAGTGATTTGATTGCTGAACTTCAAGGACGTTTTCCAATTCGTGTTGAGTTGAACGACTTGACTGAGGACGATTTCATTCAAATCTTAACAAAGCCAGATAATGCTTTAACAAAACAGTATGTAGCGCTTACAAGGGCAGATGGAATACATTTAACTTTTACTAAAGAATCTGTCGAAGAGATTGCAAAAATTGCATTTGAATTGAATAATAGTAATCAGAATATCGGTGCGAGACGCCTTTCTACTGTCTTGGAAAAAATCTTGGCAGATATTTTGTATGAAGGACCTGATATGCAAATGGGTGATATTACCATTACTCGTGAATATGTACACGAACAAGTTGGTAAGATTGCTGCAGATCAAGATCTTTCACGTTATATTCTTTAGGGGGAAAAACATGACAGTTTATCAATTGAAGAACGACTTTTTAACATTGAAGGTTAATTCACTAGGTGCTGAAATGAACAGCATCGTGAATAACGAAGATTCAGAATTTATCTGGCAAGCAGATCCAAAAGTTTGGGGACGCCATGCACCAGTATTGTTCCCAATCGTTGGACGTTTAAAGGATGACCATTACTTTGTTGATGGTAAAGAATACAAGATGACACAACATGGTTTTGCCCGTGACCAAGAATTCGCTCTTGAATCACAAACAGACTCAAAATTAGTTTTGAGTTTAACTACAAGTGAAGCAAGTCTTGCTAAGTATCCATATCACTTCAAGTTGAGAATTGTTTATCAACTAGTTAAGGGTACTGTTCAAATTTCTTACCTAGTTGACAGTTTGGAAGAATCAGAAGATATGTACTTCTCAATTGGTGCACATCCTGGTTTTGAAGTTCCTTTTGACAAGGGCCTTAACTTCGAAGATTATAAAGTTACAGTTGATCCAGCTGAAACAAGAACTCACATTCCAATCGATAACCATTTAGTAGATTTAAATGGTGAGACAAAAGTTGAGAATCAAAATTTCCCAATGACACGTGATTACTTTGTTGATGATGCTGTAGTTTATCGTTTGAACGAACCAGCTGAGGTAACAATTGCTAGTGATAAGTCAGAACACAAGTTAACACTTGATACAGGTAATGCTAAATTCTTCGGTATGTGGTCAACATATCCCGATGAAAATGGTAAGTTTATGTGTATTGAACCATGGTGGGGACTTGCAGATAAGACTGATTCAGATAACAATCTTAAGAATAAGTATGCGATTAACAAATTGGCTCCTAAGGAACAATTTGAGGCTTACTTCAGTGTATCAGTTAAGTAAATTAATCGAAAAGCTCAACATCTTTTAAAGATGTTGAGCTTTTTTTGACCGATATTTTGATGCAGATTTAATCAAATCAATTTTTGGATTCAAAGCATACATTTTTTTAATGTTGGTAAGGAGACGTTCTCATGATAATTCTTTTTGAGATATTCTTGAATTTCAGAAATCGTATTATATTGATCGGATAGGGACTTGATAAATTTTTTTGCTTCCACTGTGAGTTGACCTCTGGATGATTTAGTTTTTCTAAATTTACCACTAAATTTTTGAAGCTCATTAAGACTGGGGTCCTTTACGAATTTCAACTTTATTTTTGGTTCCTGATTGGTTGGTAAAGGACTTTTTGTAACATCTAAATTTGATTCATTTTGATTATTTAACTCGTTATTTTTTTGTTCCAATTCATGTTGCAATGAACTGATAGTCAAAACCAAATCAGCTGTTACTTTTTGATATTGTTCAATCTTATCTTCATAGGATTTGATACGAGCTAACATTGTGTCGAGTTCTTTTTTTGTCCAAACGATAGCATTATTGCTTAGACTGATATAACCTAAAGTGTCATTTTCGTGAAATTGTATTGGTTTGATTGGTCCAGTAGGTGTGTCTTCAAAAGTAGCATAGGGAATATTTTTGAAATAGCCTTTTGTATGAACAGTGTAGGACTTGGTAGTTTCATGGAGAGTGATTTTAACATCTTCAATAAAAGAAGAAATGATTTTAATCAATTTGTCTTTATCTTTGTAATGAATTATTAATAGGGGGATGTTATTTTTATTACAGTAGTTCAAACGGGCGGTTCCATTGGCGCTTAATCTTCTTAGGGCTTCTTGAACATTATTAGTGCTACTTTTAGCCTTGTAATGTTGTGAACCGTTATATTCAATGATTGCCAGAAAACCGTTGATATTTAACGAAAAATCAACAGGTAGTAGTACATTTTCGGCCTTGCTGATTAGGTTTGGAAATGTTCGTTCACGATCAAAGATTATGTTCATGCTATTTAAAATTCCGATAATCTGTGATTCCGGACCCGATGGCTGTTCCATGATAATGCCTCCTCAATAAACTAATTTTATTTTATAAGAGGTGGTCTAGACTAGTCTAATTAAAACCCTTCAAAAGTCCCTAGAAAACGTTTGAATAGATATGGTTTTTAGCTTTATGAAATATTTGATTAATTATATGATTACGGGTGATTCTTGTGAAATATGCCATCTCCAAATTAATGAATTTGCGATAAGATATAACTTTTTGCCTAATAAAAATAAGAGTGACAATCCCAAACTTGGATTATCACTCTTATTTGATTTAATATTGCAATATTTATGTTAAGTGGAAACGGTGGTTATTTCATCCCTGTCTGACTTTTGCCACTAACAGTACCATTGGTGAAGTTAACGACAAAATTTGCTCCAGTGTTACCAGAGACGCCAGAAGAGTACGTATAGCTCTTAGATGTCTTATCTGAATTGAATGACTCACTGTAACCGTTTGGTTTACCAACATTGGTTAGGATAGTATCTTCCTGCATTCCATTTTGAACCGAACTATATGCGTCCAAACCTAGTTTCTCGGAACGAACGACCTTAAGACCACTGATAGCCTTGCTTATTGCATGTCCGTTGACAAAGTTAACTGTAAGATTAGAGCCTAAGTCACCATTTTCAATATTGTTCCAAGTATTTATTTCAGTTTTGGCGTTATTAGCCGTTGAGGTCGAAGTACTTGATGGCTTGCCTAACAGACGTTGTACAGTAGCGATTGGGGTACCACTAGATTCATTAAGAAAGATGCCACTGTATTGGGCAAAAGTAACGTCAGTTTTTTTAGATGTGCTTTTCTTTTTAGTCTTCTTTGATTTGGACACTTTACTAGTCTGATGAAATGGGCCGGTTGAAGTCATTTTCATTCCGGCAACCCCGCTACCAGCTAGGATAAGAACAACAACAATTGTCCAAAACCACCAGCTTTTATAGAAATGCTTTTTTTTATGTTTTAAAGAACGGCGGTATTCCGATCTTGTAGGCAAATTATTATTATAGTCCATAATCGACCCCTCCCCGAGTTGATGGTACTTTACTATCATTTTATCAGTAACCACGTATAAAAGCGCTTTTAAATACAAAAAAAGCAAAACTATTTTTAGTTTTGCTTGGGGAAATTACTTATCAGATTTTTCTTGAGCCTTCTGTCGTTGCTGCTTCTTATACTGCAATCCAATTGGAACCAGGTTCTCTTGACCTTTAAGCAGTCGCTTAATATTGGGAATATGACGATAATAAATAATTACGGTAACGATCACGGCGACGGTTGTTAGGATCCAATCATGTAAGAATAGCGTGGAAATAGCAAAGAATAGGACGGTTGTCAAACTAGCAACACTTACCATACTTGTGATATAAACGATTGAAGCTAACACAATAAAGCAAATCACGAATAGCAATGGATTGTAAGCTAATAGAATTCCGGCACTGGTTGCAACGGCTTTTCCACCTCGAAATTTCAAGAAGATCGAGTAACAGTGGCCGATAACAGCACAAATTCCGACAAATAAAATCAAATGACGATCAAGTCCAAAAAAGACAGGCATCAAAGCCCCCAGAGTTCCCTTCAAGATATCGATCACTAAAACAACAGTTCCAGCAAATTTACCAAGGACTCGGTAGGCATTAGTAGTTCCAACATTTCCACTACCGTATTCAAAAATATTCTTGTGGAAGAAAAATTTTGCAATAATATAAGCGGTTGGAAATGAGCCAATTAGATAGGCTAAAATTGCACAAATGAGAAGTTTCATTAAAAAATCACTCTCTCAGCTTTATTTTTTGGTATATTGTAACTCTATGGTGTTTTAACAAGAATTATAAATACCAACCTAGACATTATCCACTATTTTGACTAAAAATAAAAGATTTCTCTTGTATGCGAACGTATATTCGTATACTGTAAATAGTGTTATAATACTAGAATATCGGATTAGTAGTAAATGAAAAGGAATGATATAAATGCCAAAATCATCTTATGATGATTCGTCAATTCAAATCCTTGAAGGATTAGAAGCTGTACGAAAAAGACCTGGTATGTACATTGGTTCCACTGATTCACGTGGATTACATCACCTTGTCTATGAAATTGTTGATAACGCGGTTGATGAAGCTTTATCAGGATTTGGTAAAGAAATCAACGTTTCAATCAACAAAGATAGCAGTATCACTGTAGTTGACCATGGACGTGGGATGCCAACAGGGATGCACGCTTCTGGAAAACCAACTATTGAAGTTATCCTTACAGTGCTTCACGCTGGTGGTAAATTCTCAGAAAATAGTTACAAAACGTCTGGTGGTCTGCATGGTGTTGGTTCATCAGTCGTGAATGCTTTATCGGAGTGGATGACTGTTCGAGTTGTTCGTGAAGGCAAAGTATATGAAGAACGCTTTGAAAATGGTGGTCACCCAGTTGGAACTTTGAAGAAAACTGGTACTACTAAAGAAGGCAATGGTACAACAATTAGCTTTAAACCTGATAAGAGTATTTTTCAGACAACAAAGTTTAATTACGATACGCTTTCTGAACGTTTACGTGAATCAGCATTCTTGCTTAAGGGTGTTAAGTTCACTATTACTGACAAACGTGGCGAGGAAGAAAAACAAGAAGTTTTCCATTATGAAGACGGAATCCAATCATTCGTTAAGTATTTGAATGAAGATAAAGATACGCTTGGCGGCATCTTCTATATTGAAGGTGAGAATTCCAATATGGAAATCGAATTTTCAGGTCAATACAATGATGGGTACTCTGAAAATATTATCTCCTTCGTTAATAACGTACGTACTGCTGATGGTGGGACACATGAAGCTGGAATGAAATCCGGTTTAACTAAAGCCTTCAACGACTATGCTCGTAAAGTTGGTTTGTTGAAGGAAAACAGTAAGAATCTTGAGGGTAGCGATGTCCGCGAAGGATTATCAGCAATTATTTCCGTGCGTATTCCTGAAGAGATCTTACAGTTTGAAGGTCAAACTAAGGGTAAGCTTGGAACTCCTCAAGCTCGGTCAGCTGTTGATCAACTAGTTTACGAACAAATGAGTTTCTACTTGTTGGAGAACGGCGAGCAAGCTCAAATGTTAGTTAAGAAAGCTTTGAAAGCTCGTGAAGCTCGAGATGCTGCTAGAAAAGCTCGTGAAAGTACTCGTAGTGGTAAGAAAAACAAAAAGACTGACGGTCTTTTGTCTGGTAAGTTAACACCTGCTCAGTCGAAAAACTCCGATAAGAACGAATTATTCTTAGTCGAGGGTGACTCTGCCGGTGGATCAGCTAAGCAAGGTCGAGATCGAAAGTTCCAAGCTATATTGCCATTGCGTGGGAAAGTTTTAAATACACAAAAGGCTAAGCTAGAAGATATTTACAAAAACGAAGAAATCAATACGATGATCTATACGATCGGTGCTGGTGTGGGGGCGGACTTTAACCTTGAAGACCGCAACTACGACAAAGTTATTATTATGACCGATGCTGATGATGATGGATCACATATTCAAATCCTTTTGTTGACCTTCTTCTATCGCTACATGCGTCCCTTAGTTGAGTCAGGCCATGTTTATATTGCTTTGTCACCTCTTTACAAGCTTCAAAAAGGTAAGGGTGCTAAGACTCAAATTAAGTACGCTTGGACTCCAGATGAATTAAAAGCTGGAATCGCAAAAATGGGTAAAGGCTATGACTTGCAACGATTCAAGGGTCTTGGTGAAATGAATGCCGACCAGTTATGGAAGACAACTATGGATCCAGAAAATCGTATTTTGATTCGAGTTAATATCGATGATGCAGCCTTAGCTGAACGTCGAGTAACTACACTGATGGGTGACAAAGTTAAGCCACGTCGTGACTGGATCGAAAATAATGTTCGCTTCAATGGTACCGAAGAAGGGGACAATATTTTGGAAAAGGTTGATGATGAAACAGATCCCATCGATAGTAAAATCGTTGACGATTTATTGAATAAGGAATAGGTGATAAATAGTGACTGAAAATTCTCCTAAAATTCAAGATATCTCGCTCGAAAAAATCATGGGAGATCGATTTGCGAGATATTCAAAATCAATTATTCAAGAGCGAGCTTTGCCAGATATTCGTGATGGTTTAAAACCGGTTCAACGAAGAATTTTGTATTCAATGTTTTTGGATGGCAATACTTATGACAAAGGCTTTAGAAAGTCGGCCAAGGGTGTTGGTAATGTCATGGGTAATTTTCACCCCCATGGTGATTCATCAATCTATGAAGCCATGGTTCGTTTGTCTCAAGACTGGAAATTACGTAATCCCTTAATTGAAATGCACGGTAATAACGGTTCAATGGATGGTGATCCACCGGCCGCCATGCGTTATACCGAAGCACGTTTAAGTAAAATTTCTGGTGAAATGTTACGTGATATCAATAAAGATACCGTTGATGAAGAATGGAACTTTGATGATACTGAAAAGGAACCAAAGGTTTTACCTGCCCGCTTTCCTAACTTATTAGTTAATGGTGCAACTGGAATTTCTGCAGGCTATGCGACTGAAATTCCACCACATAACTTGGGTGAGGTCATTGATGCTACAATCAAAATGATTGATAAGCCTGACGTTACGTTGGATGAACTCATGCAAATTGTTAAGGGTCCTGATTTTCCAACAGGCGGTATCCTACAAGGTAAAGATGGTATCAGGGATGCTTATCGTACCGGTCGCGGAAAAGTTTACTTGAGATCTAAGACTAATATTCAAGAGATTCGTGGTCACAAGTCACAGATAGTGATTACTGAGATCCCTTATGAGGTTAATAAAGCACTATTAGTTAAAAAGATGGATGAAATGCGTGTTTTGAAGCGCGTTGACGGTATTGCTGAAGTTCGTGACGAAAGTGACCGTCAAGGTCTGTCAATTGTTGTTGAGTTGAAACGGGATGTAGATGCTAATGGTATTTTGAATTACCTCTTCAAAAATACCGATTTACAAATTTCATACAACTTTAACATGGTTGCAATTGCTGACATGCGTCCTCAACAGGTCGGTTTAGTTCAAATACTGAAGGAATATATTAAACATCAAGAGGACGTCGTCTTACGTCGTAGTCAATTTGACTTGGCAAAAGCTAAGAAACGTCTGCACATTGTCGAAGGTTTAATTAAGGCCTTGTCAATTTTGGATAAAGTTATTAAGACCATCCGTGGCAGTAAAAACAAGTCTGATGCAAAAAATAATTTAGTAAAAGAGTATCAATTTACTGAAGAACAAGCTGAAGCCATTGTTTCCCTACAACTTTATCGTTTAACTAATACCGATGTTACTGAGTTACAAAAAGAAGACAAAGGTCTCAGAAGTCAAATTACATCATTGAATAAAATTATTGATGATCATGCTACTTTGACCAAAGTAATCAAAAAAGAAATTTTGGAAGTCCGTAAGAATTATGCTGATGACCGTCGAACTAAGATTCAAGATAAGGTCGAAGAAATTGAAGTTGATACTCGTGTCATGGTTGCGAGTGAAGATGTTCGTTTGCTAGTTAGTCATGATGGCTATGTTAAGCGAAGCAGTTTACGTTCTTATCAAGCATCAACGGGAGACAACAACGGATTGAAAGACGAAGATTATCCAATTATTGATGAAAACGTCAATACGTTGGATCACTTGTTTGTCTTTACTGACAAAGGGAATTTGATCTATCGACAAATCTTTGAAATTGAAGATAGTCGTTGGAAAGATATGGGTTCGCATTTGTCTCAAGAAATTGGACTGGATGCGGATGAATCGATTCTAAAAGCCTTTGTTTTCAAGGATTTGAAAGAAACTGGCAATTTTTTGGCAGCAACATCAGAAAATTACATCAAACAAGTTGCATTCAGTGATCTCATGCCTGGACGAACATATAAATCTCGGGCTTCAAAATATTGTAAGTTGAAATCAGCTGATGCTCGAGTAATGGATATCTATTATGTGCCAGTTGATGCAAGCAACTTGATCTATGTCTTTACAAAACACTCATATGCTTCAGCGTTCCCAATTACCGAGGTACCTGTTGTTAGTGGTAAAGCTATCGGTGTTAAATTCGTTAGTCTAAAAGATGACGATGCCATAGCCGGATACTTTATGGCCACTGATGAAAATGATAAGATTGCAGTTTTGACGCAACGTGGTTCATATAAACAAATGAAACTGTCAGAAATTCCAGTTACAAGCCGTGCTCGTCGTGGTGTCTTAACGTTGCGTGAATTGAAACGCCAGCCACATCGAATTACTCTTGTAACAAATGTTTCCAATGAAATGGACATTTCAGTTATTACCGATACAAATAAACAAATTGAAATTGATCGAGCAAGTCATCAAAGTACTGATCGCTATTCTAATGGATCCTTCGTTATGGACCCAGCAATCGATGGTAATCCAGTGAGATTTGTGAAAGAAATTGCAGAAAAATAATAATATAAACGGCATAGATTAATTTAATATAGTATTATTAACTTATTGAATATATTATTTTTTACTTCACAAATACCTAGGAGGATTCTTTTATTGCTGGACGAAAAATCAAGAAGGGTCTTTAGCTCCAAAGCTTTAAACTATTTTGACGAACTAACTAAGAATATGAGTTATACGAAAACGGCACAGTTATTAGGAATAACGCAGCCTGCTTTGACACAACAGATCAAAAAAATCGAACGTGTCGTTGGTGCACCATTGTTTTACAGTGTTGGAAAGAAGATTTATTTAACCGATGCCGGAACGTCATTGCTCAAAGCAACACATCAGATGTTTGATCTGATCAATAATGTAACAGATCACATTCAACAAGCTTCTTCAGAAAAAAGCGGTACAATCAGTATTGGATTACTTTCAACAGCTGAATCAATCGTAATTGAAGACTTTATTGTTGAATACAATCGTATCAACCCTAATGTTGTGATCGATTTAAATCTTTTGACACGTAAGGAACTTTGGGACAATATTCAGAATAACCAAATTGATATGGCTATCATGTATTTGCCTGATAAAAATATCAAAAGTTGGAAAATTTACAAGTCTAAAAAGATTATCAGTGATAATATTATGTTGATTCATAATAATGAAAAATTCAGTAAGAGAGAATCCGTTTGTTACAAGGACGCTATCAGTAAGCCTTGGGCTACTTATTTGAAAACTTACTATTTTTCAGAGTTGTTACGGGAACGACTTAGGGATGCATTAGTTGATGATCCACAAGTTGTTGCCAGATTCTCTTCACCGTATCAACTTTTGAAGTTTGCTCAAGAGTCAGAAGACGTTTATACGGTTCTACCATTGAGTTTTTGTATTGCACATCAATCAATGTTTAAACTTTATCAAACACCACTTGAACCGGCCATATCAAGTGATTTATCATTTGTATATCGGGAAGATAAAGAGAAGATTCCACGAATTCAAGAATTTTTGAGTGAGTGGGATAACTTCTTAGATAAAGTGAGTTATATTGATCGGCTTAAATCTTCAAGAAAAATTTTATAAAGGGGTATAGTACACATGCCAAAGGAAAAAGAATTAGTATTTGGACACAAGAATCCTGATACAGATGCTGTTTCAGCAGCTATTGCTTATTCATATCTACAAAATAAATTAGGTTACAACACTGAAGCTGTTGCTTTAGGTGAACCTAACCTAGAGACAAAGTTTGTTTACGATCATTTCAATGTTAAGTATCCACGTATTATTTCAGCCATTAATGGTGAGGTTAAGAAAGTTATGCTTGTTGATCACAACGAAGAACAACAAAGTGTTTCTGACATCAGAGACGTTGAAGTTACCCACGTTGTTGACCATCACCGTATTGCTAACTTTGAAACTAAATTGCCATTATATTATCGTGCTGAACCAGTTGGTTGTGTAAGTACAATTATCTGGGAGATGTACCTTGAAGATGAAATCGAGATTCCTAGTCAAATTGCTGCTATCATGGCCTCATCGATCATTTCAGATACATTACTATTGAAATCACCAACAACTACAGAAGTTGACCGTGATGCTTTGAAGAGTCTTTCTGAAACTGCTGGTATCGATTATGAATCATATGGTCTTGAAATGTTAAAGGCTGGTACTAACTTAGACAGCAAGACAACCCAAGAACTTATCGACATGGATGCCAAGAGTTTTGATATGAATGGTACAAATGTCCGTGTTGCTCAAGTAAATACAGTTGACGTTAACGATACTTTGAAACGTGAAGATGACTTTGTTAATGATATTAAGGCTGAAAATGACAAGAATGGCTATGGATTATTTGTATTATTGATCACTAACATTCTTACAAGTGACACAACTGGTATTATCATCGGTACTGATGATGCAGTTGCCAAGTTTGAAACAGCTCTAAATACTAAAGTTTCAGATAATAAAGCTGCTTTACCTGGTGTTGTATCACGTAAGAAGCAAGTTGTTCCTCCACTAACAGAACAATTTGATTAATTAAATTATGAAAGCAGCTTCATTCAGAAGCTGAAAATAAACCCTCAATTTCTAATGAATTGAGGGTTTATTTTTTTTGGATTTCGTTGAAATCGACTATTTCTATTTGTCTTAATAGGCTAAGATTAACTCATGCGGTTTATTATCAAGACTCTGGTTAAGAAATTAAAAAATAATCAGTGAAAGATGAGTAATAAATATTATGTAAATCTTGAAAACGTATTCGTCTTTCTGATATAATACTTGCATTGTCCAAAAACCAATTTTACTTTGGTGAGTCCGATTGGTTTTAATTCGAGAGTTTCAAAAGGGAGTTTTAATTAATGAATGCATTAAATCTATTAATTGGTCTTATGCCAATGATTGGATGGGGACTATTCCCAATCTTAACCGGTAAATTCGGTGGTAAGCCAGTTAATCAAATTTTGGGAACAACTTATGGTACCTTGATTTTTGCCATTATAGTTGCCTTAGTTCGCCAGACACCAATGTTGACGGGAAAAGCCTTTCTATTTACCTTTTTATCAGGTGTTTTTTGGTCAGCAGGTCAAATCTTAGTATTTTATGCTTTCGCGGAGATGGGTGTTTCTAGAACCATGCCAGTTTCAACTGGCTTCCAATTGGTTGGAGCTTCACTTTGGAGTGTTATCGTGCTAGGTGAGTGTGCGACAGGTAATGCCAAGTTAATTGGTTTCTCAGCTATCATTTTGATCATCTTCGGTGTTTGGTTAACGACATATAGTGAGAAAAAGCTGCCCAAAGAAGATGGCGGGATGAATGCTGTTAAAGGTGTTTTGCTAGTAGCCTGTGCTGAAATTGGTTATCTTGGTTACTCAGCATTCCCACAAGCAATCAGCGTCAGTGGCTTCTCGGCTTTCCTACCACAAGCTTTAGGTATGACGGTAGTCGCAACAGTCTTTGCCGTTGCTACGAAGGGTAATCGTGCTGAAAAGCCATTTAAAACAAGGAGTTCATATACTAATATTGTTAGTGGTTTCTTCTTTGCCTTTGCTGCTTTAACTTACTTGATCTCAGCAAGACCTTCCGTTAATGGTTTAGCAACTGGCTTCATCCTTTCGCAGATGAATGTTGTTATTGCCACACTTGGTGGAATTTATGTCTTACATGAAAAGAAAACAAAAAAAGAAATGGGCTTTATCTTAAGTGGTTTAGTCCTAGTTGTAATTGCTGGTAGTGTTACGACGTTATTATAATAATAAGCAAACAAAAACACGTTGGAAATTGATTCCAACGTGTTTTTGTTATATATCAGAGAGTTTTTAGGTTGATTGGTCTATTTTATTAACTATACAAAATTGGGAGGATATTTATTTTATGTAGTATTAATGAGAAAATCACATTTTCATGTATATCTAAGGAGTATATTTCGTCAGATATTTTCTATCTATCTGACGGTTAGAATATAACTCCTTTTTAAATACTAGTTAAATAATATGCTCAATTATTTCTCGTAATTTCTTAATGTTGGAGGCGTATATGATTTGATAAATTCACCAATTTCTGGTAGGGAATCGCTGAATAGCAAGGTCTTACGGGTTTGTTCCTCCATAAAACCTTTGGCAGTCATTGAGTCGAAGAAACTTGCCAATTCGTCATAATAGTTGTCAACGTTATAGAAGATACAAGGATTAGTGCTGTCACCAACAATCGTCCAAGAGAAAGCCTCAGAGATTTCCTCTAACGTTCCCGGACCACCTGGCAGAGCAATATTAGCTACCGAGTCATTCAACATAGCCTGCTTGCGTTCGGACATATCAGAAACGATATCCAGTTTGGATAGGGTATTATGTGATAGCTCACGACTAGCTAATTCTTTGGTAATAATACCGTGGACAAAGCCGTTATTCTCTAAGACACTGTCAGCGACAACGCCCATTAAACCGAAACGTCCACCACCGTATGTTAAACCATAATTATTTTCGACGATCCACTGGCCTAACTTTTTGGCGCCAAGTGAATAAATTTCATCATTACCTGTGGCAGCACCACAGTATACTGCAATATTTTCCATAGTTTCACTTTCTATATATCAAAATTTGTCTCACGCTTAAGGCGACGATAGTACATTAATGACGGTGTATCTAATGCATCCAGTGACCGTTGCTGATCAGCGGTTAAGTCGTGGGTACTTAATGCTAGGAGAATGAAGGTCGTATAGAGTTTCTTAGGTGACAAGTCCAAACTAGTTGCTTCACTATCTCGTTTAAGGTCACGATGAATGGCTGGAATAGTCAATAGCGGTGTATTGGCCCCGCGATTACGACTTAAGAATAGATTATCATTATTCCAATATGAGCGATATGGTTCGATGTACGTTTTGTATAAATTTAAGAATTCCTTTTCAGCATCATCGAATTGAACTTGATTGAACTTCTGATAGAAATCAGGTGCCATAGCTTCCTTATAATTGAAACCTTTCGCTATGATCAGAATTAATAAACGAGTGTAGATACTTAAATTAGTTTTTAAATAGTAGGGGAGCTTTAAAAAGACCACTACAGGAAAGTCTGACTGTTTTGGTACTGTGACACTAGTGATAGTTAAAGTGGGAATCTCGGACGTTTTTTTGACGCTGAAGAGGTATTTAAAATAGACGTTGAGATTACTGATGACTTTGTTAATAGTACTGGCCGATAGGTGTAAATTATCAATCATAAAATTCTTAAATAATCTAACATCCATTTCGTGAACATCTTTGATATCTTCAGAAATTTTATAATCATTATTATGTTGAATCGTGAAGTTGAAAAAATCGTTCAGAGAGTTCATATATTCCGTATGAGCCTTGGGTGAAATATGTCTGGTCTTCAAATATGCATCAAAGCCAGCTAAGTAAGGAATCTTTACCATGTTAAAACCTCCTTTTGTTATATTAATTATACATTTTGAAAACTTTTAGGTAAAAAAAAAGCTAGGGAATCCCCTAACTCAGATAATTTACTCTATTTGACATCAATTTTAAGAACGTCATCACCAGTATTAACAGATTTTTCATCA
The DNA here is from genome assembly GCF_005404815.1 of Companilactobacillus huachuanensis. Classification (GTDB taxonomy): domain Bacteria; phylum Bacillota; class Bacilli; order Lactobacillales; family Lactobacillaceae; genus Companilactobacillus; species Companilactobacillus huachuanensis. The sequence continues at coordinate 865 of NZ_BJDF01000002.1, read as the reverse complement.
AAGTCACCCATATCTTTAACAGCATCAGAATTAGTTATGATTGCCATAATAGAGGTTTCTTTGCCTGAATCCTTAATTTGTTGAAGATCCATAGTTGCCAGTTTTTGACCAGTTTTAACAGTGTCACCTTCACTAACGAAGACCTCAAAAGGTTTACCTTTTAATTCAACTGTATCAATACCTAAGTGCAACATTACTTCCAGACCATGGTCACTAGTAATCATTAAAGCATGCTTTGTTGGAAAAACAGTTCCGATAATTCCGCCGATTGGAGCAACAATTTCATTAGCACTAGGATTAACAGCAAATCCATCGCCCATAAGTTTTTGTGAGAAAACTGGATCACTGACTTTATCCAAATGAATCAGTTCACCCTTTGCTGGAGCAACGAATTCGTCAACCTTTTTTCTAGAGAACAATCCCATTTTAATCTTCCTCCTTGAAATACTTAGCAATATAATGAGTGACAAATGATCTCTTTGACGCCAAAAAAGGTTTAAATTGAAGTCGCTGTAATTAATTGAATTACGAAACTCCTCAAAGAACGATTTCGAAACTGTCATTGTGAACCAAAACCACGATATAAAATTGCTAATGCGCTTACATTATACGCGTTAATACAATTATAGATAAAATATCGTATTTTGCAAGAGTTGTTAAGCTATCTATGTCTAGATGAATCACGATATTCTAGAGGAGTTTGTTGAAAATGTTTCTTAAAGAGAGTGTTGAAATAAGTATCACTGTTAAAGCCACACCGATTCGCGAGGCTGCTGAAAAAGTCCATAAGATATTTATAATGTTTTTTAAGCATCCAGTTATGGGTGCTTTTTTGATATAATCCACTTAATGAGGTAGATGACTA
>NZ_BJDF01000001.1:50527-267290 GCF_005404815.1 Companilactobacillus huachuanensis | reverse complement strand
CGAATTGACTTCGTTGTAAATCCAACAAATTAATGTTGGCCTACACAATTTTAGTGTTAAAACTTTGTTCAGTTTTCAAAGGTCTACCAGCTGATTAAGCGCTTACGCTCATCAGCGACTTAATTATTTTATCAAGCTGACAAATGAATGTCAAGAACTTTTTAAAATAATTTTTCTAACGATCTATCAACGAATTGATAAATTGTTAGGTGTCATCTCAACAGACAACTTAATTATCATACCGAAGCTACAAGACCAAGTCAAGAACTTTTTCAAAATAATTAAAGGCGTTTGGAAAAGCTATTAAGCTTGAATCCGTTGACGCCGTTGTCATCTGTCGCAACAACAAGATATATATTACCGTTAAAGATAAACCGATGCAAGTACTTTTTATGATTTTTTTCAATTTATTTTACACAATTGAATCATAAACAAGTTTCTTCCTATTAAGTAGCTAAAAACAAATCACTTATTAATACTTGGTTCAACTTTATTGCTTATTACTATATCACGTTTTTTCAGCAATGGAAGTCCAAATTCTGCAATTTCGTCTAAAACCAAGGTACAAAAAAAGACTAGCTTGAAGAGTATCCCTCTACCTAGTCTTTATATACTAATCCGAAATTTCAACTGTTTCCATAAAAATGTCTTCTTTAGGCTTATCATTGCCATCACGTTTAGCACGAGCAATTTCGCGGACGATATCCATTCCATCAATTACTTGACCAAAAACTGTATGTCTGTGATCCAGCCATGGAGTTCCACCATTCTTATAAGCTGCGACGATTTCTTCAGGATAACCCGCTCCAGCCATTTCCTTAATCATACGTTTAGGCATATTTTGGTTAGATACGATAAAGAATTGACTACCATTTGTGTTTGGACCAGCATTTGCCATTGATAACGCGCCGTCCAAGTTGAACAATTGGTCAGTGAACTCATCTTCGAAACTATCTCCATAAATACTTTCACCAGCCATACCAGTACCAGTTGGATCGCCACCTTGAATCATAAAGTCAGGAATTACACGATGAAAGATAATTCCGTTGTAATAACCTTTCTTTGCCAATTCAACAAAGTTTTTAACTGTCTTGGGTACTAGTTCATCAAATAATTGAATCTTAATCGTTCCGTGATTAGTATTGATTGTTGCTACACTACCAGTAGCATTTTCTAAATCTAATTGTGGGTATGTCATTTTTTTGTTTCCCTTCTATATATGCAATTAACGTTAAACTACTTTACCATATCTAAAGATTGAAAAGTGAAAATTAATAGGACCATTGTTGTTACAAGCCTAGAGCTAATTTATTTAAATGAGCAGAATTTTTTATTGTTCCTGCCATAAAAAATAAACTAGTTGGAAGAGCTAAGAGTATTCATTCGCAGCGAAAGTGGTGTAATTGAATACTCTCAGCTCTGGAAACGGCATGCTTAAATAAACTTTCAACCTTTAAATACTTAATTCATAAGCCAAACGTTTACCATCAATGGCATCTGGAACATAAATAATTCCAGTATATTCAAAACCGAACTCTTCAGCTAGATGTTGCATTCGTTTATTGAGCTTATGTGTGTCGATTCGCATGTGACGAATTCCTTGTGCATACGTATCACTGATTAAATTAGTAAAAAAGAATTTGCTCAACTTCATACCACGATATTTAGCAGAAATGGCAATTCGATGAATCGTTGAATACGTATCCATTGTATCTTGCCAAGCTCCCTCAATCTCATTGTAGTTAGGATCGTCAGTTGTCATTAAAGTAGCAGTCCCGGCAACATCTCCATCAACAATTAAAACTCTGGCAAATCCTTTGGCAATATCTTCAAGCAACATATCTCTATCTGGATGTCCGTCTTGCCATTGTGTACTGCCATCGGCCTTTAAAAGTGCTTTAGCCTCGTCAATGACTTGCATAATTGCATCAATATCGGAAGTTGCAGCTTTTCTCATATAAATTAACGCCATTAATTAACCTTCTTTACTTCTCTTTTTCTCTAAGATACACCTATTTATCAACGATTTGCATACTTTATTTTGCAGTAATGCGCTTATACCAATGAATTGCGCCGCTGATAATTCCTATCAATAGAAAGAAGTAACCAAACGGCACTAAGAAGAATGGTTCGTGCAATATCCCATTACTGTCAACTGTTGATCCAATCATAGAGAATAATGCAAAGCAGCCAACACCTAAAAGTAAAGCAATAATCATGATATTCCTTGATACGCGGGCCTTTTTCATCTAAATTCACCTCATTATCATTTACCATCAATATATCAGGTTTAATAAAATTTACAATCCGTATAATGGTATTGCTATTATCTAAAAAACATTGTATCTTATTGCTCCAGAGGATTTTGAGGAGAAAAAATTTGATAAGAGAAAACATTCAAGAATATACCTTGGGCCAAGATGGACCAACTTTAGACATTAATATTACTGGTAACAGTGACATGGATTACTCACATGATGATTTAAAAATTGCTGCGGCAATTAAATTAATCGAATCATGTGACAACCAAAATTTCACCTTATTAACAGGTGAACATGAACTTTATAAAGATTTATCCGACCGCTTATATGTGGCCGTTGAAGATTTTGTGCCAGGAAGCTACATGAAATAATAGGAAAGTCAGAGAATAGATTATTCTCTGACTTTTTTCTTTTGTTATACTATATTTACAGCTCTTTTTGAAAGGAATAGTTATATTGAAAACATCCCTCAGTTTCAATTCCATAATGAAAAATATGTTCCTCAAAGTCGATTGGGAATCCGTTTTAGCCCATATTGGCGGAGTTATCTTTCAACTAATATTATTGACGATTGTTTTACTATTGATTAATTGGATTGGCAAGAAAATTATCCGTCACATCTTCAAGACTGGACTACGTGGAACCAAGGCTTCCATTTCACCGAAGAAACTCGATACGATTTATACAGTTGTTCTCAACGTTTTCAAATATATTTTAATGTTTTTTTGGATCTATGCCATTTTATCGGCAATCGGTATCCCCGTTGGAACACTAGTTGCCGGAGCCGGAATTTTTAGTTTGGCAATTGGTCTTGGCGCACAAGGTTTTGTTTCTGATATGGTCAATGGTTTCTTTATTTTATTGGAGCAACAGATTAGCGTCGGCGATACGATTAAAATCAATACTATTGAAGGTCGTGTCACTTACGTTGGTATTCGCACCACCCAAATTCAGAGTATCGACGGAACCCTTAACTATATTCCTAATCGCAATATCACCGTAGTCAGCAATAAATCTCGTAATAATATGCAGGCTCTAATGGAAATCCCTATCTTTAACGATTCCCCTTTTAATGAAATTACGAAGATTATTGAAGACATTAATCAAAACTTGGAATTAAATAAATTACAAATTACTAAACGCCCGGCAATCCTTGGATTTTCCAATCAAAATGATGGCACATTAACGATTCAAGTTGCTGCCTACACTAAACCCGGTGCCCAATTTAATACTAAAAATGTTTTACTAGAAAAATATTTATCTGCTATCAAAAATGCTCAAATTGATTTACCTAAGTAACATGTACTGCTAGTTAATCTTTATTAATTGAATGTAAGAATATTCAATCGCTTTTATATCCATGCTATTTTAAATTCAAAAATAACGAAGAAACTTGGGACTCATTTTTTCTGTTCAAACTAAAGAGACACTGTAATCCAAAATTGGTTACAGTGTCTCTTTGATTTAATATTCGAAAATTAATAATATTTTTGTCCTATTATCTTATGATTAGGATCAATTACTAGCCTTTTTTTCACGAATCGTCAATTGAATTCGATTACGGGTCTCATCGACATTTAGTACCCAAACAGTGACAATGTCACCAATAGTTACTATCGTACTTGGGTCACTAACAAATCGGTCAGCCAATTGTGAAATATGAACCAATCCGTCTTGCTTAACTCCAATATCAACGAATACTCCAAAATCAATCACATTTCTAACCGTACCTTGAAGTTCCATACCTGGTTTAAGGTCAGACATGCTTAAGACATCCTGTCGGAGCAACGGTGCTGGCATATTATCACGAAGGTCTCGCCCTGGTTTACTTAATCCGTCAATGATATCAGTTAGAGTTTCCTCTCCAATATTCAATTTTTGAATCCATTCATGCTTATTTAATTTTGCTAATTTTTGATGAAGTTCCGTGGTACCAATCAATTCAGTAGACATTCCAATGCCTTTTAATAACTTTCGTGTGGCCGAGTAACTTTCCGGATGAATGTCAGTATTGTCTAACGGATCATCTCCAGAAATAATTCTTAGAAATCCAACTGATTGTTGATAAGCCTTAGGACCCAATCGGGGCACTTGTTTTAAAGATTCCCGATCATTGAAGGCACCTTTTTCATTTCGAAAATTAACGATATTTTTTGCAGTAGTTGAGGTCAATCCAGAAATATGCGTCAACAATTCTGGACTCGCTGTATTAACATTAACTCCTACCTGATTCACAGCCGTTTCTACAACCCGGTCTAATTGTTGATCTAAATCTTTTTCAGGAACATCATGTTGATATTGCCCTACACCAATTGCTTTTGGATCGACTTTTATCAATTCAGCCAGTGGATCCTGTAATCGCCGACCAATACTAATTGCCGAGCGTTCTTCAACGTGAAGATCACCAAATTCTGAACGAGCATTTGCACTTGCTGAATAAACTGAAGCACCGGCCTCATTGACAATTACATAGTAGACAGGACGTTTTAGAGTTTTTAAGATTTCACTAACAAACTCTTCTGATTCTCTACTGGCAGTTCCGTTTCCAATGGCAATCATTTCAACTTGATAATCTTCAAGTAACTTCTTAAATTCTGTACTGGCTGCGGACCGTTTTTCTTTGTTGGCTGGTTTGTGGGGATAAATCACTTGTTTTTTCAAAAATTGTCCATTAGCGTCTACAATTGCTAGTTTACAGCCTGTTCGATAAGCTGGGTCGAATCCCATAACAACTTTGCCTTTCAGTGGTGAAGCCATCAAAAGGTGATACAAGTTATTTCCAAAAACCTTAATGGCATGTTCATTTGCTTGATCCGATAACTTACGACGAATTTCCCTTGCAATAGCCGGACTCAAAAACCGTTTGTACGCATCTGCAAAGGCAATCTTTATTTTTTCTACAGCCGGACCTTGATGACGACCAATTATTCGAGAATATCCAAAATTTAAAATTGTATCAGCATTAATTGAAATACCAACTGTTAATATTTTTTCACGTTCCCCACGGTTAATGGCTAAAACACGATATGGAGGGATCTGTTTCAATAATTGTTGAAAGTCGTAATATGTCTCGTAAGTTTGCCCCTCATCCTTCTCTTTAGCACCCCGTTTTACCTTGCTAGTCAACTCACCATTTTGCCAAGTATATCCTCTTATCCATTCACGAAAACTGGCTTTTTCACTGAATAGTTCGGCCAAAATTTCATTAACCCCATTCCAAACTGCCTCTAAATCGGGTAAATCTTTACTAGGATTAATAAAAGAACTCGCTTTATTGTTTAAACCACTAGATGGAAAACTTAATAGCCAATTTGCTAAGGGCTCTAATCCAGCTTCTCGAGCAACACTAGCCTTAGTCTGCTTTTTTTGTTTATATGGAAGATACAAATCCTCCACTTGTTGTAATACCATTGCTTCTTCAAGTTGTTTTTTTAAGTTAGGCGTTAGCTTACCTTGTTCCTGAATCAAATTAATAACATCATTACGACGTTGATTTAATTTCATCAATCGATGTGCCTCATCTTCAATAGCACGAATAGCAACTTCATCTAAAGTACCCGTACGTTCCTTTCGATAACGCGCAATAAATGGCACTGTATTTCCTTCATCCAACAGCTCTAAAACTGCTTTAATCTGTTGAATTTTATACTCATCCAATTGTTGATGAACTGGTTTAGTCAAATCGACCAAATTATTTTCTGCTTTACTTACTACCATATGGTCCTCCAGTTTTAATTAAATCGCTTATTATATTTGGGCAAAAGTGTTCAATTATCATTTTGTTTTTAGAAATATATCATCAAAAAAAGACTTAGATTTAAACCTCTAAGTCAAAATGAAAATCATTTACTAGTTTGAAACAATACTCTTAATTATATCATGTATAGCCACAAACATTTAATAAGGAAATCAATTAAGCATACCTGCACTCATCAAACCTTCCCTTGAATAATACTTAAAAAATTTTATAACAAACACAAAATATTATTTATCAAGGTTATACTTGATCAACATCTTGGCAGCATCCATCACAGTTTCTTCTGGTCTATGTTGTGTCCATCCTAAATCATTCTCTGCCGCGGACGTTGTATGACGATATTTCCGGTCTAACATTGGTACTAACGCACGCAAAGTTGGTACAAATCTTGCTACAAACTTTAGTGCCCAGTCAGGCATCATTCGTATTTTAATACGTTTATATGGAAAATTAGTTTGATAAATTTTTTCTACTTCGGCCATTTGTAATACTTGCGATGCCGCTAAATATCTTTTTCCAATTGCAACTGGATTTTCGAAAGCTAAACGGTGTAAATGCGCTAAATCACGTACATCAGAAATTTCTAGTGGCACATGTGGTGTCATAGGCATTCCATTCAATAGTCTCAACAGTACTCCGTTAGAACTGACAGCTTTATCAGACAAGATCGGTCCAAAAATAGCACCAGGTAAAATGGTTGTTAATTCTAAATCGTTTTCCTGAGCAAACTTCCAAGCAGCCTTTTCGGATTCAACTTTTGAAATTCGGTAAGGATCTAAGTCAGGATTATTAATATCCGTCCAAAAACTTTCATCCAAAACAGCATCACTGCCACTCATTGGAGTTGATGCTGCTTGCGAACTAGTCATGACGACCCGGTTGACGCCAGCTTCTTTGGCCGCCTTTAGAACTGTCAAAGCACCATTTTTGGCAACATCAACCAATTCTTCAACTGACTGTGTGCCATTGCCCATTGGTGAAGCAACGTGGATCACGCCTGCAGCACCTTGAATATTCTTCACCCAATTCTTATCACTGGTTAAATCTGCCTCAAAGAAACTCAAGTTCGCCATTTCTGACTTTGGTACAGCGTCAGCAATTTCCTTTTCAAGACGTTCAGCTTTTTTTAACGAACGAACACTGGTACTAACTTCATATCCAGCATTTAAAAACTCTACGATGACCCAGCCAGCAACAAATCCTGTTCCACCTGTTACGATTACTTTTTTCATTTCAATATCCTCTTGTTACTTAATTTAGACAAATAATACTGTCATCTGTCTAATATGTCAAACTAATGCTATAATTATTTTTGGAGGTATTCGCACATGACACCTAAAGAAGAACTAGTCATCAAATTCAACCACATTATCCTTGTTCAAGGGTTCAGTAACTTTTCCATGGTTGATCTCGCTAAAATGGCTGATATCAGCCGAGCTAAACTATATATTTACTTTAAGAATAAGGATCAAATTGTTAATTCAGTTGTCGACAGACACTTGGAGTTCCTAAAAAAATATCCCATCCCTACTACTGCTAAGGATGAGAATTTATTATCAACAATTTTAAATTCATTACTATTGTTAGGTTCAACGACAGAATTATTTGAAAGCGAACTACGAGAAAAATATCCTCAACTCTATCGTAATTTCAAACGTGGTTATGAAACTTATTTTTCCAATTTAAAATCTTACTACGAGAATGCCCAAGAAAATCACTTGATTATTAAGGACATCTCCGCCGAGTTCATTCTTTTCCAAAACAGAATTAATATTCGTGGTATTTTAGACGATGTTCGTAACAATCAGCTTTCTTTAAATAAAGGTGAGCAATATTTAGCTGAATACTTTACCTATCAAATTCACTCTTTGTTACTAAATAAAACACCGATAATTCCCGATGATATCAAAAAATTCAGTAAAGTCATTATTAACGAATACTACGATACTTACGCGAATATTAATCACTAATTTGGCTAATCATATTAGAAAAGTTATAATTAAACTATTGAATTCAAAAAAGGGAGCTAATTATATAATGGAAAAACGTATTAAAGGTTCATGTACATCAATTTTAGTCGGTAAAAAGGCTTCAATCGATGGTTCAACAATCATTTCTCGAAACGACGATGGTCATGAAGCACTTGACCCCCAACGTTTTGTAGTCGTGAATCCGGAGAACCAACCAAGAACTTATACTTCAGTTATTAGTAAAGTGGCAGTTGATCTTCCTGACAAGCCACTCCGTTACACATCAATGCCTAACTCAATTTTAACAAACGGCATTTGGCCAGCCGCTGGTATTAACAGTAAAAACGTCGCTATGTCAGCAACTGAAACAATTACTACTAATTCACGTGTATTAGGCCTAGATCCATTCGTTGAAGGTGGACTTGGTGAAGAGGACTTAGTCACTGTCGTTCTTCCTTACATTAACAGTGCTCGTGAAGGTGTTATGCGTCTTGGCTCATTATTAGAAAAATATGGTACTTATGAACCAAACGGTATCTCATTTGCTGATAACGAAGAAGTTTGGTGGTTAGAAACTATTGGTGGACACCACTTTGCTGCCGTTCGTATCCCCGATGATGCTTATGTTGTCGCTCCTAATCGCATGAACATTGATAATTTCGACTTCGAATCAAACGATATACTTTGTTCTGACGATTTGAAGGAAATGATTGACAATAACAACTTGAATCCTGATTTTGACAAATATAATTTGAGACATATTTTCGGTAGCTCATCTATCAAAGATACTGTTTACAACAACCCTCGTACTTGGTATGGTCAAAAATTCTTCAGCCCTGATGACACACCAGATGATCCAATGGATCAAGATTTACCATTCATCTGTCATGCTAACCGTAAAATTTCTATTGAAGATGTAAAATTTGTTTTGAGTTCACATTTTGAAAACACCAAGTATGACGTTTATGGAAATGGAACTGAGGCTGAAAAGAAACTCTTCCGTCCAATCGGAATCAACAGAAATCACAATGTTCACATTCTTCAAATCAGAAATAATGTTCCAACTGAAATTGCTGCTATTCACTGGTTAGCATACGGTGCCAATACATTTAACACGGTCGTTCCCTTCTACGCCAACGTTAATGACACCCCTGCACCATACAAAAATGCTACCGGTAAATTCGATCTTAACAACATGTACTGGTTAAGTTGTACAACCGCATTGCTTGGCGATACTGACTATGACTTCTATGTTGACATGCGAAATGATTATGAGCTTGATGCTATGAGTGCCTATCGTAAAATTCAAAATGATACTGACACCGATATTAAAGGCGAAAAAAATGTTGAAAAATATCTAGAATCAGCTAATGAGAAATTAGCTACAACTGCATTTGAACTACAAACCAAATTACTCGGAGACATGGTAACTATGGGTTCTGAGAACATGAAACTTCGTTACAATCTTAACGACTAATAACAATTAAGGCGATAATTAATTATCGTCTTTTTTTGACATTTTATCGAACATACGTTCTTTTAAGATGATATACTTTTCCTTGTAGAATGATAACTTTGATACAATGAACTCAATGGAGGAATTGCTGATGAAATTTTTACATACAGCTGACTGGCATATTGGTCGAACATTAAATGCACTATCTCTTTTGGACGAACAAAAGCATGCCTTTGAGCAGATACTACAAATTGCTAAAGATGAACACGTTGATGGTGTTGTCATTGCGGGCGATATTTATGACCGTGCCATCCCTAATCCCGAGGCCGTTACTGCCTTAGATAAAATGCTCCGTGAAATAAATTTGGATAATAATATTCCAATATATGCTATTTCTGGTAATCACGATAGTGCCAAAAGACTCAATTATGGTCGCGAGTGGATGGAACACACTAATTTTCACCTAAATACCTTGTTGAGCGAAGCTTTCACACCCGTTGAAACCGATGATACCCAGATTTTCTTATTGCCATTTTTTGATCCAATCGATGCCAGAGTCTATTACAAGCAACAACACCTTCCTGAAGATGAAGTCAAAAACATTACAACTATCAGTGATGCTATGAACCTGGTCGTTAGTGATATGGTGAAATTATTCGATAGGAACAAAAAGCACATCTTAATAACGCACTTTGCCGTCACTCCTCATAAGGATGAGGAAATTGATCTTACTAGCGAAACTACGTCAAAAGTCGGCGGTCTAGCAACATTAACTGCCGATCAATTTCAGGCTTTCGACTACGTAATGCTTGGCCATATTCATACTCGCTTTGCATCTCCTAGTGAGACTATTCGCTATTCTGGTAGTCCAGTTAAATTTAATATCAAAGAAGCTCGACTTAAGAATAAAGCTAAAGGGGTCGATATCGTTACGATTGATGATTCCGGTATTACTCGCGAATTCAAACCTTTAACACCAAAAACCGATTTAATTGTCCTCGAAGAAAATTGGCAAACACTTTGTAATCCAGATTTTTACAAACAACAACCCATTAATAAAGATTGGTTTGCCATTACCATTAAAGACTTTGACCGCAGTGAACACACTCAGACTAATATTCGTGCCGAGTTGCAAAAACGCTACGGAACCATCGTTGAATTAGACTACCAAGTCAACCAAAATCAGACCGACTTAAAACACGTTGCAGTGAATATTAATGAAATCAGTCCCGAAGATACCGTCGACAAGTTTTTCCAAACTATCACTGGCAAAGACCTATCTACTAAACAAAAGAACATCGTTGAAACCATCTTCAATGAAGTAGAAAGAGAGCACAAATGAAACCAATTTACTTAGAAATTAATAATTTCGGACCTCATGCCCACTCAGTCATCGATTTTCGTAAACTTGATGAATCGCCAATCTTCTTAATTGGTGGTGACACCGGTGCTGGTAAATCAACCATTTTTGATGCTATGACTTACGCTCTCTTCAATACCACCACTAGTGACCGTGACGCCAGAGAAATGCGAAGTCAATTCGCCAGTCCTAAGGATATTACAAAAGTCATTTTCTACTTTGAACAAAGCGGTAAGATTTACAAAATTGAACGTACCCCACTCCAAGTATTAGCTAAAGAACGTGGCACTGGTAACACTACTAGAAATCCCACAGCCAATCTTTCAGTTGTAGAGGATGTTGGTGACATTGAGATTGAAAGTATCGCTACCAAACCAGCCGATGTCGGCATTGCCATTGCTGAGATTCTAAATTTGAACGCCGATCAATTTAAAAAAATTATCCTCTTACCTCAAAATGACTTCTCAGAATTTTTGAAGTCCAACACCTATGACAAAGAAAAAATTCTCAAGAAGATATTTGGTACTCAATTATTTACCGACTTCACGGCTAAATTAAAAGATCATTTTGATGCGGCAAATGCTAAATCAACCGATTTTAATAATGAATTAAAATCTCAAACAGAATCACCCGTTTGGACCGATGAAGAGCATGTTGAATTGGCCAAGACTACCAATGATCAATTGCTTGCCATCCTACAAAATTATCTTGAACAACGTCAAAATAAATTAGCTGCAACTCAAGCAAGTGAAAAGAAAATTGATGCTGAATATGAAGCTGCCGATAATAAATACCGTGTAGCCGAAACCATAAAAAATAACTTTGAACGATTGGCTGAATTAGAGCAGGAATATCAAGCAAAAATCACTGACCAATCTCAAGATATTAAACTAAAACAAGTCCATGTTGACGAATTAACTTGGGCGCAACCACTACGTGAGACTGTCCGTGATTTAGACAAAATTACGATTGAACAACAAGAAAGTACTAAAGACGAACAGACTGTTACTCAAAAATTAACCACCTCTAAAAAGGAATTTGATCTGTCTAAAGAAATATTTACTAAATTTAATTCTCAAATCAAAGACTTTGAAAATAAAAATGAGCAGGTTCAAAAATTAAGTGTAACTATTGCAAAAGTTCAAGATATTGAAAACATCAAACGATTGTTGGCACAGCTCAAACCTCAGTTAGAAGAAGCTCAACACAATCTTGCTGATAAAACTGAAACAGCCGAAAAAATCAAACAATCAATTGAAACTAAAAAGCGAAGTGCCATTGATTCAGAAATCTTAAATGAACAAAAAGATAATCTAAATACTGAAAAAAACAATCTTACTGACACACTGAACCCACTCGCAAATAAACGTGATACAAACGTTTCGGAAGCTCAAAAGCTACAAGAACGGCTCAAAAAACTCACAATAGAAGCTGAAACTAAAAAGGCCACTCTAGCCAAGGCTAAAGAAGTCTATCAAGAGAAAATCAAAACTAGACAGACACTGATGATTGCCCAACTTCGCCAAGAGCTTGAAACCGGTCAACCCTGTGCCGTTTGTGGATCTACAGAACATCCATATTCTGAACTCACCGTTACCGCTGATGAGAATGGCTTACGTAAGTCAATGAAAGAAGTTGACGACTCCCAAAAGGCTTACGCCGCAGCTGACAATGCTGTAAAAGAAATCAATCAAACTTTAGATGAACTTTCAGCAGAATTCAGTCAAAAACAACAAGAATCAGTTGAAGCTTTTAAATCCTTATCAGCTAAATACAGTGAATTACTTGAAAAAGTTAGTCTTGATTTACCAACCGAATTTAATATGGAAAAAATTCGTGAACAATTCCAAATTAAACTCGATGAAATAAATCAAAAATTAAAAGACGCTCAAAAATTAAATCAAGAAATTAAAACTTTGGAACAACAGAGTCAAGATATTCAAACTGAATTAATATCAGCTAACGCCATCTTAGAACGATTATTAGCTCAACAACAAACTCACACTAATGACTTAGATTCCAAATTAAAAGCCCTTGATAATCCCGATGTATCCAGCAATGAATTGATTCAGCAACAATCTCAATTAAAACTTGATTACAACGAATTTCAAACTAATTTGAAACGTGCTCAAGAATCATTGAATCTTGCCGAAAAGACTTTCAGTAACAATCAAACTCACCTAGATGACATCAAGAATCGTTTGAAGAAACAAGACGTTACTATCAAGAATTTATCTGAGAAGTTAAACCAAGCTTTATCCTCTGAGGCTGCAAAGACAAATGACTACGATACATTGGATAAATGGATCCACGAGTTGAATCAAAATCAACTAACTGAATTACAAAATATTATCGTTAGTTACAATAAAGAAAAAGAAATGCTGACGACAAATATTAATAAACTCAAGCAAGAAATTGACGGTCTCGAAAAGCCTGATACTGACAAATTAAAACAAGCGCTAGACGAAGTTCAACTTCAGCGTAAATCAATAATCTCTCAAGTAGCAACTGCCAAAACTGACTTTACTAATGCCCAAAAGAGTTTTGATAAAGTGACAGACATTATGAAGCAGCAAGGAAGTTTTGCTAAGGAATTAGCTGCCATCACTAGTCTCTACAATGTCGTTAATGGTAAAGATGGTAATGACAGCAAACTAAAACTAGAAACTTATGTTGTACAGAATTATCTCCAAAGAATCTTGTCATACGCCAATGAAACATTCCTCAATCGTCTTTCCCATAATCGTTACTATTTCGTTATTTCCGAAAAGGCCGTAGATAAACAGCGTGATCACGGTCTTGATATTAATGTTTATGATCGAGAGACCAATGCCATCCGTTCCTCAGACACCCTTTCTGGTGGCGAAACATTTATCGCCGCCTTATCAATTGCCCTATCACTTAGTGAAGTTGTTCAATCATCAGCCAACGGCGTACAAATTGATGCCCTATTCGTTGATGAAGGTTTCGGTTCGCTTGATGATGAAACCCTCAGTGAAGCTATGAATGCTCTCGAGGATATCGGTAAAAATCGTATGGTTGGTGTCATCAGTCACATCGAATCAATGAAACAAAGTATCGGCCAACAACTGCTTGTCAAAAAGCTTGGTGACGGTAAGAGTGAAATAGAATTAATCAATAAATAAGCAATAAAAATAGCATCCCACGCACGGGATGCTATTTTTGTCTCTATAGAGCATTAACACTGATAAAACGTTTCTCTAATACTTTCAAAATAGCATTAGCAGTATCTAGTGAAGTATATAGAGGTACTGAATTCAAGACCGCATTTTGACGAATAATATACCCGTCAGAATGATGACTTCTACTTTCCCCTAATGTATTGATCAAGAGTTGAATCTTATTGTGACTCAAATAGTAGATGATATCTTCTTTTGCTTGACCCACTTCAGGAACAACTTTTGCTTCGATACCTTCTTTGTTTAGATACGCAGCAGTTCCCTTAGTTGCTAAAATTTGGAATCCAACTTCATGGAAACGATGAGCTAATGAACTAGCTTCTTGCTTGTCATTATCATTGACAGTTATCAGGACATTACCAGCATCCTTAATATGTTCATTTGTAGCTTCAAATGCCTTGTACAAAGCTTCCGTATAGTCAAGTCCTGAACCCATGACCTCACCAGTTGACTTCATCTCTGGTCCTAAAGCACTATCAACATTATTTAATTTATTGAAGGAGAATGTTGGTGCTTTAACATGAATCAAACGGGATTCTGGTTCCAAACCAGGCTCTAATCCCAGAGTATTAAAGTCTGCTCCGAGAATTAATTTCGTGGCAATTCTAGCCATTTGAATACTTGTAACCTTGCTCAAGAAAGGTACCGTTCGGCTGGCACGAGGATTGACTTCAATTACATATGCTTGATTGTCATGAATTACAAATTGAACATTCATAATACCGACACATTTCAATTCTTTAGCTAGTAACTTAGCATACTTAACAATTTGAGCTTGAACTTCATCTGGAATATTTTGAGGAGGATAAACGGCCATGGAATCACCTGAGTGCACACCAGATCTTTCAATATGTTCAATAATTCCTGGTAATAAAACGTCTTTCCCATCACTCAAGGCGTCAATTTCACATTCACGTCCTGTCAGATATGTATCAATCAAAACCGGATGATCATTGGAAACTTGCACAGCCTCACGCATATATTTGTCGAGTTCTTCGTCAGATCTGACAATTTCCATTGCCCTACCACCGAGAACATAGCTTGGACGGATTAATACTGGATAACCAATCTTATGTGCAACTTCAAGGGCGCCTTCTTGAGACGTGGCTGTACCACCAGCAGGTTGTGGGATATTCAATTTTTTAATAATTTGATCAAAGAGATCACGATCTTCAGCGCGATTTATATCTTCAACCTGTGTACCCAAGATTTTAATGCCATTTTCCTTTAAGGGTTCGGCCAAGTTAACAGAGGTTTGACCACCAAATTGCACGATTGCTCCAACAGGATTCTCCAAGTCACAGACGTTTAAAACATCTTCCAATGTCAAAGGTTCAAAGTACAATTTATCGGCAACCGAGTAATCAGTTGACACCGTTTCCGGATTGTTGTTGATGACGATTGCCTTGTATCCCATCTGTTGGACGGCCTTGACACAATGAACAGTTGAATAGTCGAATTCAATTCCCTGACCAATTCTAATTGGACCGGAACCAAGAATTAGCACTGATTTATCAGACATCTTTGATGATTCATTTTCAGTTTCATAAGTACTGTAGAAATAAGGAGCTGCTGCTTCAAACTCACCAGCACATGTATCAACTGTCTTGTAAGTTGGTAAAATTTCACTCTGAATTCTAAAGTGGCGAATAATATCCTCGTCCAAATCATTCAAACGTGCGATTGTTTTATCAGAATAGCCTAGTTGTTTGGCTTCCAAAACAATATCTTTATCCAAAGTTCCATTTGTCAAAACTTTCTCATAATTAATAATATTTTTAATCTTGGCTAGGAAGAAAGGATTAATTGCTGTTAACTCTTTGATAGTTTCATAAGAAACATCACGTCTCAAAAGTTCAGCAATATAGAACAAACGGTCATCAGTTGGTGTTTGAATATATTTTTCCAACTCTTCAATCGACTTATCAGACAAAGAATCCATAATCAAATCTTCTTGATCAATTTCTAGTGAACGAACAGCCTTTTGCAAGGACTCTTCGATATTTCTACCCAAGGCCATAACTTCACCAGTTGCCTTCATTTGTGTACCGATAGTTCTGTCGGCTTTTGAAAATTTATCAAATGGCCAACGAGGAATCTTGCAGACAACATAGTCCAATGCCGGTTCAAATTGGGCAAAAGTTTTCCCTGTAATTGGATTGATAATTTCATCCAATGTTAGACCAACGGCAATTTTTGCGGCAATCTTTGCAATGGGATAACCAGTTGCCTTTGATGCCAAAGCTGATGAACGACTGACACGAGGATTAACTTCAATAATATAATAGTTACTGGTTTTAGTATCAATGGCTAATTGTACATTACAGCCACCTTCAATTTTTAGAGCACGGATAATCTTTAGTGACACATCACGTAATTTTTGAATTTCCGTATCCGTCAAGGTTTGAATTGGAGAAATGACCATTGAATCTCCAGTATGGATACCAACCGGATCAATATTTTCCATATTACAAACGGCTAAAGCATTATCATCGCTGTCTCGCATAACTTCGAATTCAATTTCCTTATAACCAGCAATACTTTGCTCAATCAAAACTTCAGTTGATGGTGAGGCCTTTAGTCCCCGTTCAACAATTTCTTCAAGTTCAACATAATCGTGAGCTACCCCACCACCAGTCCCACCCATGGTAAAAGCGGGACGAATAATGACTGGAAAGCCAATATCATCAACAAACTTTTTAGCAGCTTTATAGGTATGCGTTGATTGGGATGCTGGAACTGGTTCATGCAGACTGTTCATCAATTCTTTAAATTCTTCACGATCTTCAGCTTCATTGATTGTTTTTAATTTAGTTCCAATAATTTCAATATCTAACTGGTCCAGAATTCCAGCTTCTTGCAACTGCACGGCCATATTCAATCCAGTTTGACCACCCAAGGTCGGAATAATGGCATCAGGATGTTCCTTTACCAAAACTTTTTCAACAAATTCAAGCGTAATCGGTTCAATATACACCTTATCGGCAATATGTTTGTCCGTCATAATTGTTGCCGGATTAGAGTTAATTAAAACCGTCTCATAGCCTTCTTCTTTCAATGCGAGGCAAGCTTGTGTTCCTGAATAATCAAATTCGGCTGCCTGACCAATAATAATTGGACCGGAACCGATAATCATAATTTTTTTAAGGTCTGTTCTTTTTGGCAATTTATTCCCCTCCAACTATTTGTTGATCATGTCCCAGAATTTGTTAAATAAGAAATCAGCATCATGTGGACCTGGCTTAGCATCCGGATGAAATTGAACTGAAAAAGCATTGTATTTAGTATGCTCAACTCCCTCAACCGTTTGGTCATTCAATTCAACTTGAGTAACCTTCAAAGCCGTATCCCTAACTGATTCTTCATCAACTGCATAACCATGATTTTGTGAGGTGAAATAAATTCTGCCACTCTCAAGGTCTTTAACCGGGTGATTGAAGCCACGATGACCAAACTTCATCTTAAAAGTTTTTGCACCGTTAGCTAGGCATAATAATTGATGGCCCATGCAGATTCCGAAAAGTGGATAACGTTTTTCCAGTTCAATGATGGTTGGTAAAACATCCATATGTCTAGTTGGATCTCCAGGTCCATTGCTCAACATAATACCATCGGGTCTTAAGTTCTCAATTTCTTCCAATGATGTATTGCCTGGTACAACTGTTACTTGCAAACATCTTTTAGTTAGTTCTGAAACGATGCTCTCTTTATATCCAAAATCGAGTAATACGACATGCTTGCCGCTACCTTCAAACGTTGCTGGTGTGGGATTGATACTCTTTTGTAATTGTTCATCGTCTAATTTCCAAGTACTGATTTGGTCTAATAGACCTGAATTTAAATCGTCTACGATTGCAGCTTTCAACGAGCCGGCTTTTCTAATCTTTAAAGTTATTGCACGTGTATCAATTCGTCGGATACCGGGGACATTTTCTTGTTTCAAGAATTCATCGATTGTCATTTCACTTTGATAATTACCAACGACATCGCTTATTTCTCGGGCTAGTACGCCCTTTATAGTAGGCTTTTGTGATTCATTAAATTTCTTAGCGACACCGTAATTACCGATCATTGGTGCACAAAAGTTAATAATTTGTCCATTATAGGATTGATCAGTAATTGCTTCTTGGTATCCACTCATCCCTGTTGTAAAAACAAGTTCACCAATTGTTTCTGTGTCGCTTCCAAAAGCCGTACCTTCAAAGTATGTTCCATCTTCAAAAACTAGGTATCTTTTCATATTTGTCCTCCGAATTGATAAAAATTTGTACATAAAAAGGGATGCCTACTTACCAGCATCCCTAAAGTTTTTGTCTTAGACGATTGATATAGACTGAACCTTCGGGATCTCTCTGGACCCTATTAAAAATTCAAATTTAAAAACTTTTCACCAGTACGCGAAACTCAGAGAATCCTCTCTGTAGTTCTTTCGCTTTCAAGACCTCACCGGATCTAATTAAAAGTTATTGTTCCAATGATACAAACAACGAGGTGAATCGTCAATACTTAAATTAAAATGTTTTTAATTTAAACGGTACCAACATTAAATATTTTTAAGTTGATTAAAATCATGGTAATAAAAAAACTTTCTTCGCCAGCAGACAAAGAAAGCTCGATTTAGAAGGTTCCCCTTACTAATTGATTACTTTCCAAGCCTCACTGGACTTAGTTAAAAGTTGTTGTACTTATAATACAAAGGACGTGTTGATTCGTCAATAGTTATTATTTAAGAAAGACATGTTCACGGTGGTACTGTAAATATTTTTTATTAGGAGAATACTCTTTATTCATGTATATTTTTCTATTCTTATATTTTTTTAGTGCTTTATTTACCTCTGGATCTCCAGAAGCTACGTCTGACACCAATATATGCCCCTCATCTGAGAACGTGAAATATCCTTGTTTAAAGGCCTCAGAGAATATTTTGGTCAAGCAAATTCCGTTTTTAGAATCTAACCGAATATCCTTGTTATCATCCCAAGGAACTATACGAGTTGTAATTAAATCAGCTTCATTTTTATCAGCCACGAGCGCTGATTTATAGTGATAATTAAATTTTACTTTATCTGAATAAAATTTATTTACTGCATTGAAAGTCTCAATACCCTTAGCTTTATCATCGATAAAATAAGACTCCATTTTCTCGGCCTGATAGCATTTCACAGCAATAGATTCTTCTTCTGGCGACAAGTCTGGTTCATCTGGAACTAAATTTTTTTGACGTTTCAATAATCCTATAAAATCTTCTTTAGATATCTGAGTGATGCCATTCATATTGAAAAAATTGGACCATTTACCGTTGAACTGGCGAAATTTCCAATCAAAAGTTCGTAAGTTCTCCTTCATTAAATGGTGTGAAAATAAATAAGGATCCTTGATAGTCACCAAATTATTACCCGTTTGGAAATCTTCACGAACAATATCTCCAAATTCAGCTGCACCATAAAGATAAAATTCATTGCCCCACTCTGAAGCACTACCGGATCGACGATAAATAATTAAGTCACCACTGTGTAACTGTTTATTACTCTTATTCTGATAACTATAAAATTTGAAATCTACGTCATTGTGTTCAGGGCTGGAACTGGAATCAATTATGAAGTAATTGGTATTGGGATTTGTTAATTGCTTATAATAAGCCTCTATTCTTTTTTCGATTCTATCAGCTCCTGTATGTATTCTGAATTTGCCCAAAATGTTCTTTTGGTAATCTCAGTCCCATCAGTAAATTCGAATGTATCGTTACCATTCCTTGCTTTTGGCCTTACATGAAATTTTTTATGATCGCTTACCTTAGGAAATTCCTTTATATCACCTTTTTTAAATGCATCTATCGTTTTATAATATACTGATTCTCCAAGACTTTCACTTTTATTAGGATTAAGGGAAAACATTTTCATATATTCTATATTATTAATTTTTAAATTATTGCTATAGTAAATAATGAATATCGGATACTCTCTTTTCAATTGACTAAAAAAATTTGATTTATTGAACGGAAGATAATTATCATTCTCATTGTATCCGTCCCTCTTATATAGTTCATCAAAACTGGAATTTGGCAATGGAAAACTTTCTTTGACATTTCCATTTTGAAATGGAATGGTTCGAAAATAGCCAATTTTTATTTTATTATTATCATAGAATTTTTTTATTAAATATGAAGTTGAATAATTATTCTGATACGCACTTTCCTTTTTCATATTCTTAACAAATTCATTCAATTCCTTAATTGTGTCTTCTATATTTTCATTATTTTTGTTTTCTTCTTTATCTGTATTATATTGTTTTAAGATTTCCTCAAATTTTTCATCTGTTTTAAAATCATTTGCTTCTAAATGTAAATTTTGGGCATACTTTTCAAACTCATCATATTTTATATCTAAATCATCAAATGGATAGTCATCTTCATCATCTATACTATTTAAGTCATTAATTACATAACTCTGAAAATAAATTTTTCCATACCGAATAATATTTGATTTTTCGTCATCAGATTTAGACTTATCACGCCACCATTTGTCGATTCCCATTGTTACATTAATATTGTCTATGAATCTTTTAGCACTAGCATCTGACTTCAATTTATGTAGAACTTCTCCAAATACTTCATCAATATTATTCTGACTTTTTTTAAAGTTTTTACTTCTCCCTGGTCTATTATCTATCGCAAGACTTTTTTTTGCGAATTCCAACGGAGTAAAAGTAGTCAGAATATTATTTTCCTGCCCTGTTCTTAAAATTTTCATTTGATATTTTTTAAGTTTATTATTTATTTCATCAACAAGGTCTGACGCACCTTCAAAATCTTCTATTTTAATTGGTATCTGATTATTCAATCCCCATGTTATCTGCTTCGATATTTTTTTGTCACCAAAGATAAATACTGTTTTTAAAATTATTTTCTTTAATATACTATCCATGCATCTATTAAGAGAATTAATAGTCAAATCTTCCAAGTTAGATAAATCACTTATCAATTCCTCTTTAGCATTAAAAAAATTGGTAAGTGTCTGAGCTCCATTTATCACACTCACCTCATTAGGATTAAAACTAACATAATTTGCCTCTTCACTATGTTCACTTTTCTTGTTTACAAAAATATTTATTCCATTATGACAAAACCAAAACAGTTCTGGGTAAGAATCTTCCATTTCATCCCCATCAGGATTTCCAATAATTCCTAATATTTCATTTTTTTCATCAATAAATTCCGGATAATTTATAATTCCAAATTCCAAATACCTTTTAAAATTTTCTTTTAATTCTTTTCCTGCCTTTTTATTCTCTATTCCCGTTCTTATATTCAAATCAAATAGACTTGATCCTGTAACATTAAAAAGTCGTTGTAATTCAAACATCGAAACATTAAATACCTTTGAATTTATTTCCGAATCAAAATCAAGCCCATCGTACTTGATTTTCACACCATATTCTAAATAGTTTATTCCATCATGATCCACTTTTAATTTTAGATTATCATTATTATCTGAATATATTGATGTTTTAAAATTAAATAAATCATTTATTTTCCTTTTCTCTTTAGCGTTATTACATCCTTTAATCAAATCATTCTGACTAAAGATTTCATCATTTCTATTTTTAAATATCATAAATAAGAAAGTTATGTGTTCCGGCTGATATACCAAGTTAAAAATATCGGACAAATCATCCTTGTCAAACGTTTCTATTTGTGTGAAATCACAACAATAATACTTAAAAAAATCATCATCTGTTTGTTTTTCTAGTTCTAAAACTTTACTGTCGCAAATATATGACTTATTACTGATATCATTTTCATCATCGATATATCCTTTATTCTTAAGCAAATTAATAATATTAATTGTATTACTCATACTGTCTGTTTCCCTCCGAAAGATTATATATTTTTTTCTATAAAGTTCATCCTAGAATCAGCTTCATTTTTTAATTCTTCATAACTTTTCTTATTGATGCAATCTATCGACAGGTTATTATTCTTATCAATAAATTTGTCAATATCTTCTTTAGATTTCCGAATAAATCTTTTAACAGTTTTATCTTTAGAATCATTCTGCATCAATGATGCCTCTAATTGAATTTTATTAATATGGTAATTTAATTCATTTTTAAAAAATTCATTATCATCCGGATCAATTATATTTGCTCCATTGATTAATCTTTTCTCAAGCAAAGCACCCCTTTTATCTCGTTCCGGATATATCGTTGCCTCATTAACATTAAAAAAATCTGATAATTCTGATTTGATTTTTATCTTATCTGATTTACTAATTATTGTTTTCTCGTAATACAAACTTGGTATTTTAACAAAACTTGTTCCTGAAAACATTAAAAAGCCACCCGCTTGAGACTTGATTCTATCATTCTCATAACTATGTGATATTACCTTAAAATCCCTTATATAAGGGTAGAATTTATGATTTACTATACTGGAGTAGTAATCATTTAAATAACTAGAGTTCGGTGAAAAGGACTCTGGGAAGACAAAAGAGTATACAACGCCATCTTTATCTTTATCATCACTTGAAAAATATAAAGCAGGTAGTATGCTGAACGTAATATCAAGTAACCTACTCAATTGAGCAAAGTGCTGTCCCTCAATTGCTCTAGTTAAATCTGAATCATCCTTAGAGTTAACAATGTTATAATCCTTCAACAATTCCAAAAGTTTTCTATCAGAGAAATTACTATCATTTATCTTTCGAAATATTGAAGGCATTAAGGATGTTTCCCCGTAGTCAGCGCTTTCTCCTCTGTAACATACAACCGGACTTTCATTAAAATAAATCATTTTTTTCTTTAAATGATTTACATCATTCATAATTTTTTTTATATATGGCAAAATGACTTCTTCTGACACAAACTTCTTCCCCCTATTTGGTAAATAAAATACAATCGTTTTAATTATACCCTAAATAATTGGTAACTAAGGAAAAAATGAAGCATCCAAAACACTATAATACCGACAACAACACAAGAAAAAGAATGTCTCACGTTCATCTAAAACGTGGTACAGCTGAAAATATAATTGCCTCACAATTATGGCATAGAAATATTAGATACCGGAGAAATTATAGAGAGCTTCCTGGTTCACCTGATATTGCTATAACAAAATATAAAATAGCCATTTTTATTGATGGTGAATTCTGGCACGGTTATGATTGGGACAATAAAAAAAATCATCTTAAACGTAATAAGGCATATTGGATAAAAAAAATCGAGGAAAATATGACCCGCGATAAACGTGATGATAAACTTCTCGAGGATAACGGATGGTATGTTTTACACTTTTGGGAAAAGATGGCCCTAAAGAATACCGATTATTGTATTGAACTAATTATGTACTTCATAAGAAATAGAGACGGTACTCAGTAGTATTTGTTTGCTTGTAATAAATAGGACGTTAACGCCACACGGCATTAACGTCCTATTTATTACAAATTCTTTTCGATAAGTGCTAATTCTTCACCTATGCGTTTAATAACAGTGGTAACTAAAGCATTACCCATAAAGAACATTCTCATCCGATCGGATACTTCAACAATATCACCGTCTGCATTTTTTTTATACTTTGTCCAATCAGGTGGAAAATCCTGCAATAGTTCTGCCTCAATAGGAGTAATAATTCTAAATTTATCATTCTGTTTAAGTAAATGTGTCGACCTGTTGACCGATCCCTCTGATGTCAGCATTGTTCTACCTGGCAAATCTAGTGAATCAAATGGACTCATACCACCTTCGGAATAAGTATACTGATGTCCGTCAGCCGACGTTCTCTCTAATTTCTTAGGGCCACGTAAATATTCAAATTTCTTTATTCTTGCTTCATCTTTTAATACATAATTATCAATATATTCTTCATAGGCAGCCTCTCCACCATCATAATTATGAATATAATAATCTTTTGCCTTTTGGACAACTTCACCTAGTGTTTCCGAATCAGTTTTAATTGGTTCTGTATCAATTGTAAAATACTGACCATATCTCATAACACCGGTATTCCAAATCTTACCTGTAAAATTATCAGAAACATCCAAAATATAATCTGAATCATCATTTCTCGTGTAATCAATAGATAATTTCTCTGAATGAGTTCTTCCCTTGTATGGTTCACCTTTAATAGGAAATTTTCTTGCAAACAACCCATCAGTAAAAATGTACTTGTCATATGTATGACCATCTAATTCAAGAATATCATTCAAATCCTCTGGTTTAGAATAAGTATCACTTATATGTTTACCCCATCCAGAATCATTTCTATAAACATAGAAATAAACTCTACGTCGTCTTTGTGCGCGTCCGTAATCAGCGGCATTGATCACACGCCATTCTACTGAATAATCCAGCTGATCAAATGCTGCTAACATAATTGCGAAATCACGTCCACGTTGACTTGAAGGGCTCTTTAACAATCTATCCACATTTTCAAGAATTAAATATTTAGGTTGAATATGCTTTACTGCACGAATAATTTCCCAGAAAAGAACACCTTTCTTTCCTTCAATTCCCTTTTCAAATTTCTTAGATCTGGCAACGGAATAGTCTTGACAGGGAAATCCTCCGACAATCATATTCACGCCATTATCTTTCATATCATCAAAATATGAATCAGGTACTTTCATAATATCCGTATTACAATGATTGGCAGTTGAATACTTATACTCGCCTACTTCGAAGGCATCTTGCGACTTTCTACCTGGTTCAAATTGATTAGTATAAGTTGTTTTGTAAAAATCTTTGCCCGCGGATTCATTGGCATGATTAAGACCAACAATAAATCCACCAACACCATCAAACATAGAAAACACTTTAAATTTGTTAGTCATACTTATCACCCTAAATATATATTTTTGTATCCATATATCTTTCAATTAATTTCTCAATGTACATAATTATAGACTAATTTCTGAAAGGGATCAACCTTTTTACCTTGACCCTTTCATAGTAATATTACGAAACGTATTTGGAAAACATTTATCAAATCTTAGTATGGTATGGTAATTATACAAATTAAATTTAATGGGAGTAATATATGCCTGACCATATTTTCAAAAAAAATAAACTAGAAGAAATACTTAACAAGACTAAAGGCAAAACACTTGGTGAAGTTGATAAAAATAATATCTTTGATAGAACTAAAACAAAACCCAAAATAACAGGGATAGCTGGAGACGTAATCGAACAGTCTGTACTAGAATATCCAGCAGATACTAAACAAGAAGCTGATTTATTGGTGGATGGTATTCCTGTCGAATTAAAAACAACTGGAATAAGATATTCTAAAAAGGACAAGAAATCGGTTGAAGCTAAAGAACCTATGTCTATAACAGCTGTATCTCCTGACACAATTGTTAATGAGGATTTTGGAACATCTAAATTCTGGAACAAAATGGCCCATACGTTATTTGTTTACTATTTATACGATTCTGATAAAACGGTAACGGCTGCAGAATATGCGAATTTCACCATTCAAGGATATCAATTTCATCAATTTAGCGACCAAGATCAGGAAATACTAAAAAATGATTGGTTAATTGTCCGTAATTTTATAAGAAACGTTGCTAAGGATGATATCGATACGGAGTATCCTAAAATATCTAAACTTCGAAATCAGATGATGTATATGGATACCGCACCGAAATGGCCCAATCGACCACGTTTCAGACTAAAAAGAACGGTGGTGACCAACATAGTTAAAGAACATTTTGGAGTTCATTTCGAACCACTCAAGGCCGAAAACTCCTTTAATAGTTATGCCGAGCTCGATCATAAGCTGCATGATTTTACAATAAAATATAAAGATAAAACTATGCGTCAAATTGCGATTGAACTTAATATGACAATTAATAAAAATCCGGATAAATCTATTGCTGAAAGACTTATTGTTAAAATGTTCGGGTCTGATAAAGGTAAATTAAAAGATATTGATACTTTTAATAAATTAGGCATCATCCCTAAAACTGTTGTCCAAACAAATAAGAAAAAAAGAACTGAAGATATGAAATTTGAACCGATAGATTTTAATGAATGGTCTGATAAATCATTGAACTTCGAAAACTCATATATCTATAACTTCTTCTTAAATCCAATTTTGCTGATTGTTTTTAGAGAAACTGATAAAGACACTCCACTTTTGGACACCATTTTTAAAGGATTTAAACGATTAACACTGGATGAGAATCTTTTACAATCTCAACTAAAAATCACTTGGGATAAAGTTCGAACATTGGTTTGGAATGATGACATCAAAATGGAAATGATGCACAATAAAAAAGGTCAGATAATGATCACCCCTAAAACTAAATTACCAAAAATGCAAAACAATTTGCCTAAGTCCAGTAACTACACATTTTTCATTCGTGGTACTGGTTCTAATGCAAAAAATAAAACTCTAAACTTAAATGGTATTCAAATGTATCAACAATATATTTGGATTAAGGGACTATATATGATGAACTTAATTAATAGTACGGATTACATTTAGCAAAAACTATAACGCAATAAAAAAACCTCTAAGCTGAAAATTTTATCATTCAGTTTAGAGATTTTTTTATATAAATAATGTAATCTATATCAAGCGCGATTAATTGGAGGATTAATAAATTAAATTTAAACTAAATCGCTAGCAGCCACCCATTCATTAGTAGCTACACGATACATTTGCTTGCCATTAATTGTTGCTGAACGATCAGCGAACCAAGATGAACTAGCGGCTAGTGCACGATCTTTAATAATATTGCCTTTTGTATCATACAAAG
The DNA here is from genome assembly GCF_005404815.1 of Companilactobacillus huachuanensis. Classification (GTDB taxonomy): domain Bacteria; phylum Bacillota; class Bacilli; order Lactobacillales; family Lactobacillaceae; genus Companilactobacillus; species Companilactobacillus huachuanensis. Next base: position 240,528 of record NZ_BJDF01000001.1, on the reverse strand, counting down.
CTTTGGCAGTTTTAGCTGATGTATTGATTGTTTTATTAACCGTCACAAAACTATACACGTCACTAGCTTTCACCCATTCATTTGTAGAAACTCGATGATAGGTTGCTCCCTCAACTACAAGTTTCTTATCTGTAAACCAAGTAGAGTTATGTGCCAATGCACGGTCACTCATAGCTTTACCTTCTTTGGAATATAGCGGTGCATTCCCAACTACTGATAAAGTTGTACGGTGTTCTGTAATCGTACCTTCTACTGCCTTTTTTATAACTTTAATTGAGATTGATTGTTTTTTTTTATCAGTTGAAATCTTATTTGTTTCACCGGCTGCTAAATCATACTTTTCTGGTAAAGCTACTTCATGCTTTTGACCATGCTTACCAACAATTTTAGTTGAATGAACCTTATCGCCAGATTTGTGATCAACGAAATGAACTGCAGTTGTATAAGTTGTTGCTACTGAATGCTTACTCGGCTTTGCAGGAGCAGGTTTTACTGTAGTATTTTCTGGAACAACATGGACGATTACTCTGCCATAACTAACAGCAAATTTTTGGTCTGCTACTAATGTATAACCCTTTGGTGCTGTTACTAACTCTGCTGCAACTGATGTAGCGTCATCTTTAACATCTTTGATTACACCATCAGCAATTTTTACCTTTGTATCTTTATCATTAACATCTGATTTGCTTACTTCGTGTCCTGCATTCCAACCGATTGGCTTGACGTGAACAAAAATTTGACCTTTTTTAATTTTGATCAATCTACGTGCGCTTACTTGATAACCGGCTGGCATTGGAACTGTTTCGTGGGCAACTTTCTTGGCATTTTTTGAAACAGTCATCTTACCATCAGGAATCTTTTTCATATTGTTTGTTGAATCAAGGTACTTAACAGTTATTTCTTTAGTTGTATCTGGAACAACATGAACTGTTACTTTGCCATAACTAACAGCAAACTTTTGATCTGCAACTAGTTTATAACCCTTTGGTGCTTTTACTAATTCTGCTGAAACTGATGTGGCACTATCAACAACATCTTTAATTACACCGTCAGTGATTTTATCTTTAGCATTCTTGTCATTCACATATTTAACAGTTACATCTGACTTTTTGGCTTCATGATTTGCATTCCAACCAATTGGTTTGATATGTGCCAAAATATGACCGTTTTTAATACTGATTAATCTACGACCACTAATTTCATAGCCTTCTGGTAGTGGAACAGTTTCATGTGCGACTTTTTTGGCATGCTTATCAACTGTCATCTTGCCGTCAGCAATTTTTTTAGTATTGTCTGTTGAATCAAGGTACTTAACAGTAATTTCTTTAGTTGTATCTGGAACAACATGAACCGTTACTTTGCCATAACTAACCGCAAATTTTTGATCTGCTACTAATTTATAACCTTTAGGTACAGATACTAATTCTGCTGCAACTGATGTGGCATCATCTTTAACATCCTTGATTACACCGTCAGTAATTTTATCTTTAGCATTCTTGTCATTTACATATTTAACAGTTACATCTGACTTACTTACTTCATGTCCTGCATTCCAACCAATTGGCTTAACGTGAACTAAAATTTGACCATTCTTAATCACAATCAATCTACGAGCACTTACTTCATAGCCTGCTGGCAATGGAACTGTTTCATGTGCAACTTTTTTGGTATGCTTATCAACTGTCATCTTGCCGTCAGCAAGCTTATTCATGTTATTTGTTGAATCAAGGTATTTGATAGTAATTTCTTTAGTTGTATCAGCCGTCACAACCTTCTTGGCCGGTTTGATATGAACCAAAATTTGGCCATTCTTAATACTGATCAATCTGCGACCACTGATTTCATAACCGTCTGGTAATGGAACTGTTTCACGTGCAACCTTCTTAGTATTCTTAGCAACAGTCATCTTACCGTCAGCAAACTTCTTGGTATTGTCCGTTGAGTCCAAGTACTTAACATTAATTTCTTTAGTAGCTGTCTCAGCCGGCACAATATGAACTGTCACTTTACCATAACTAACAGCAAACTTTTGATCTGCAACTAGTTTATAACCCTTTGGTGCAGTTACTAGTTCTGCGGAAACTGAAGTAGCATTATCAGCTACATCTTTGATCACACCGTCAGCAACTTTAGCTTTTGGATCTTTGTCATTAACATACTTAACGATTACATCCGATTTGCTTACTTCATGGGCTTGTTCTTTATTGGCTGGTTTTACTTTGATAGTAACTGTATTGTTTGAAATTGATACCTTAGGTCTAGTACCACTGAATACATATCCACGCGGCATTGGAGCATCTTTTCCTAAAACAGTTGAAACATCTCTTTTAACGATCATTGATGAATCGGCAATTTTATTTGAATTATTAGTTGAATCCAAATACTTCACAACAATTTCTCTTGTTGTTGAAGCGATGAATGAATTAAACGCAACAATCTCGCCTTTAACTTCACCCTTGTCTGAATCAATTTCATAAGTTTTAGTTGCATCTGTTTCAGCTAATTTATAAAAATTATGAAGTGCTTCATTTAAATCTGAAACTGTAACAGTCTTTTGATCAGGCTTAGTTGCCACCTGATAATTTTTAACTTCTGTTTTGCCGTTAATATTTTCTACCAATAGATGAAATGTAACCATCTTTGTTTTGGCATCATTAACTTCTTGATGATTTGTTTCAGCAGTTGATTGTGTGTTTGTAACCTGAACTTGATTATTAGCATCAGCTTGGACAATTACTCCTTGAATGACGCTTGGGTTCAAAATCATTGTACTGAATAGTAAACTCGTGATAACGAGGGACTTGCTTTTTTTCATAAAGAATCTCTCCTAATAGTTTTTATAAGTTATAACTTTATAATCATATCGGGAAGTTGTAGATTTTTTGTAGATTCCATGTAAACATTGCGTAAATTTTCAGAAAAGAAACCATAAAAAACTATTACATTTATGAAAAAATGATATTAAATTATTGTTCTCATGCTATGCATTGCGGAATTAAATTCTCCTGATGTGACATATGCAAATGACAATCTTAAAGAACGATTATGCTTAAAATCATAAATATCGCCGGGATTCAAAAGGATTCCCTTATCCAAAGCGCGTTCAAATAAGTCATCGACTTCAACGTTTTCATTAAATGTCAGCCAAATGTAAAAACCACCAATGGGCACATCCCAAGTGGCGATATCTTGAAAATACTTCTTCAAAGTTAATAATGCATTATCGCGTCTCCGTTTCAAAGTCTGTTTTAAGTCAAGCAAATATTTATCATACTTACCACTCTGTAAAAACTCTGCAAACACTAACTGTGACAAAGAACTTGCCCCATAGTCCATTTGCATTTTTGCATCCCCTAAGCGTTGAATAACCGGTTCCGAGGCAATTACCCAACCGATCCTTAAGCCGGGTGCTAGGGTCTTTGAGGCACTACCTAAATACATAACCATTCCATTATCATCAATGGCCTTTAATGGTAAAGCTGGTTTACCATCAAAACATAATTCTTGATAGGCACCATCTTCAATAATCGGTAACCTATTTTTTATACAAAAGTTCATCAATTCTTGACGTCGGATATTGCTCATCGTGATACCTGTGGGATTTTGATTGGTCGGAATCGTATAAAGAATTGAGGATTCTGATTGTTGAAACTGCTTAGCAATTTTCCAATACTCGATTCCATCCTGATCCATTGAAATCCCTTTTAAATTTAAACCGGCCGATTGAAACATTTGTAATGATTTCAAATATGTTGGTGCCTCAGTAAAGACAGTGCTGCCTTCCTTCAACATACAAGAAGAAATCAACTGTAAGGCTTGTAAAGCACCAGATGTTACCAAGACATTTTTTGTTGAAACGTTGATATCGAATTGTTTCATATGCTCAACTATTGCTTGGCGTAATTCTAAAATTCCCAGTGGTTCGGCATATCCGAGTGATGTAATTTCCACACTCATTTTCTGCAAAACTTCGGTCCACATTTTTTGAGGAAACAATCGCGGATCCAATTCACCCGTCCCTAATCTAATAATGTCTGGGGCAAATTCTAGACGATTGATCTGTTGCATACGATCATTGTTCTCTTGCAAATAACCTGATGATATTAATTTTTTCCAACTTGGTTTGGTTGGTAACATCAGCGACCATGTATTACTGACTATTTGTGTGCCTGCTCCTGACTTACCTGAAATAATGCCATATGAAGTCAACTCATCAATTGCAGTTGAAATAGTACTTCGGTTGACGTCGAATACTTCCGCTAAAGCTCTCTGTGAAGGCAATCTCGAGCCAATAATCCACTCACCACTAGCAACCTTGTCACACATATATTTCACAATTTGACGATAAACTGGAACCGAACTTTTCTTATCAGGTTTCCAAGCAATTTGAATTGGACGGACTCGCTTCATGATTATCTCCTTTTGGTTGGGTCAAAAATTATTTTTTGGTTGGTTACTTCTTTTTTAAATATCGATATAATCGTTATTGTAGTCAATATATAACACATTATTTGGTTGGTAAAGGGGGCTAATCATGAACTTCTTTTTACAAGGTTTAACAATGGGGATTGCTTACGATGCTCCAATCGGTCTGGCAAATCTTTTCGTCATCAACGTAGCACTGACGCAGACACGACGCAAGTCACTTTTAACAACATTAATTATCATCATTTTCGACGTAGCTTTAGCCTTCTCATGTTTCTTCGGTATCGGTGCCGTTATGAAAAAATTCGAATGGTTGCAACTGGCAATTCTTTTAGTTGGTAGTTTAATCGTAATTTATATGGGGATAAATTTACTACGGTCACAAACGACAGATATCAGTGCCGAAGCCGCACCTGAAATGACAATTTTTAAAACTATCACTTCGGCTTTCGTTGTAATCTGGTTCAATCCGCAAGCAATTATTGATGGATCAATGATGCTGGGGGCGTTTCAAGTAACATTGCCATCATACAGTTATCCTATTTTCATCACTGGAGTTGGAATCGCTTCAGCACTGTGGTTTATTGTGTTAAACGCTGTGGTTACCAAATTTAAGGATAAATTCAATGCTAAAGTTTTACGTATTATCAACTTAGTTTGTGGGGTTATCATCATTTTGTACGGTGGAAAATTATTGTTCAATTTTGTTACTTTACTAATTGCATAACGATAACCTAAGGCATTCATTAAACTTGTGGCATTTTCGTTTTCAAACAAACAGGCACTGTAATCCCAAAACGGATTACAGTGCCTGTTTGTTTAAATGCTCGAAAATTGACCCTGTTTTGCCTCATCTTTTTTATACAATCAATTCTTCAATCAATTTCAAACGTCTCTGCAAGAAAATATCTCCCAAAATAATCAAAAATCCTAATATTGTTAAACAAACCAATCCAGCATACAATTTATTACTTCCGTACGAAATTACAACACGATTCTTATAGCCACTTTGCTTCACTTTAAACTCAATTGTTCCTCGAGTACTCTTCCAAAATGGCACTGGATTACCATTCACAGACACATGGGACAGTCGATAACGAATCATTGGTAAATTGACATCATCCCCCTGCCGCAATTTCTTTACTTTGACGACGCTAGTACCATGATTATCACGTGGAACCGCTGTAATAACTTTATTGTTGATATACATCTGATGTTTTGTAACTGAGTCTAAATAATTTAATGTCTCTTTAGGAACATATTGGTTCAAATAAGAATCTGGGATTCGGTCTTCTTTAATCATTTTGCTGTCGATCATACCATGTCGATCTGAAATCATCGTATTAATTGTGGCTGCTCTAAAGGATCCTACCCAAATACCTAACATTAAGGCCCCACATACTACAACAACTGTCCATTGAACTTTATTGCTTCGGTACTCAACCAATTCCTTTACCATTACTGATCCATTAATTGCTACAAACAATGTTGCAAATATTAACAACCGATATGGATATTGAATCACACTGATTGGTGTATTTTGTAAAACATGCCAAGGAAAAAGGTTCGTCGACATTACGAACAATGCTAATCCCATCAAATAGATTTTCTTATTTAATTTATCAAATCTAACAAAATAAATTATTCCAAATAACAATATTACTAAGACTATCAATCCTGGATTGTAGAGATTTCCTTCAACAAAACGACTGGCGTTACTCTGCAAAGTCACTTTAAGAAACTTAGTTAACTCCAGGCCTTGCAATATTTGAGGATCTGGTTTGGGGAACTTTTGAAATAATTCTTCCAAAATAAATGGCCCTATGTAAATTGAGGTTATCAGAATAGTTGTGATAACGGCCTTTATAAGTGCAATAGCATGTTCTTTAAAAGGTTTAATTTTTCTCAAATTGAATAACAAGAAAATAATAAATATTAACATTGTCATAAAAGTTGTCAGTACGTGTGTCAAAATTATAGCTCCAAATCCTAGTGAAAATAGATACCATTTTTTACCATTCCGAAAGAAGGTTTCATAGAATCCCAAGAAACATAATGGTAAGAAAATTGTTGCTATATATTCAGCCAATGCCGCACGACTCAATAAATCAATCAAACGATAGGTACTAAAATTGTAAATCAGCGTAAAAACCGCCGCCTGCAAGTGTGAACCTGAGAATTCGTACATCGAATAATGGCTGATCAACAATGATGCTAAGAAATAAATAAATAATCCCATATAAAATGCCGAAATTGGATTGCTGTTGAACAACGATACCAATCCAAATGGCACCAAGGTAATCCAAGGATAAAAAATATTGACCGCATATCCAATCTTTCCAAAATTAATTGTTGAAATAGACGGCAATAGACCTTGTTTCAACGATTTACTGATGCCTTGAATACGTTGAAATTGATAATAAATGTCATCACCATACCAAATACTCTTATTTTGAATCAGAAGATACATAATACCGGCAATACTAAAATAAGATAGCAGAATAATTAAAAGCTTTATTTTTCGGTTAGTGAATATTTTCTCCATAATTCCCCCATTATGGTTTCATAAGTAACTACATAATATATTATAAGTACATATGGTGATGGATGATAATTAATTACAAATATTTACATCAATTGTATCTTAGAATGGCCTAGATATAAGCGCAATTACGTATGGTGCTGGTTGATAATTAATTAAAAACATTCGCATCAATTGTATTTTGAAATGGTCCGGATATAAAAGTAATTGAATATTTATACATTTAATTAATAACGATTAATTAGTCGGAAGAGCTGGGAAATATTTATGTGCCGTGGAAGTGTTGTTATGGCTTTAGCCATTACAACACCGGGCGTGTTTGGAGACTTGACGAACTATGTCAAGTCTTCAAACCGAGGTTCGAGACCGCTTCCCAGGCTCGAACCGTTCCGCACAGCTAGTGAATATTTCCCAGCTCTGTAGACGGGATATTTAACTAGCACCACACGTGCGCAATTGAATATTTTTACATTCAATTAATAACATTAACTGGTCGGAAGAACTGGACTTATTTGAACAAATTCACGAAACCAGAAATCAATTCTGACTTATATTTGTACTTACGAGTCAATAGATGTCCATGGACGTGATTAACAATATCATTTTTAATGACAAACAGGCGTCCTTGTTCAATGTCTTCTTTAATCATTTCAAATGGTAAATAACTAAATCCTAATCCACCAATAACCACTGACTTAATGGCAGCGATACTTGGTAAACTAATCGTTTTGAATTGTCGTTGGTGTTGTTGCCATAGCGACGTTTCAAATTGATTTCGATAAGAACATTCAGGTTCATTTATAATAAAATTAGCCTGGTCATCATTTAAAAGTTGTTGAAAAGTTTGTTTCTTAGAGCTCACTAAAATCATTGTCTGCTCACCTAAATCATGATCAATTAATCTCAAACTAGGCTTACTAGGCCACATCATAAAAGCAATATCGACATCTCCTCGCAACAAGATTTCCTCGTTATGTAAACAAGTTGCATTCTGAAGTTCAATCTGAACATGAGGATATAATAATTGAAACTGTTTTAATTTCGGAGCCAACATGGAAATAGTCAATGATTCCGGAGCCGCAATTTTTAAAACTCCTGTGCCTTCCATCTGATTCCAATTTTTGATTTCCGAAAAATTCTCCATAGTTTTATCGACCATTGGCAACAATTGTAGTCCGGCGTCAGTAATCATGACCTGCCGTTTTTTATATTCGAATAATTTAGTTCCTAATTCCGATTCCAAATTTTTGATCTGCATCGAAACTGTCGACTGCGTATAGCCTAAAATATCTGCCGCCCTGGAAAAATTACGTGTTTCTGAAATAGTTTTAAAAGTTATTAATTCGCGAAAGTCCATTTATTTATCCCATCTATCAAATTAATTGATAATTATTATTCGTAATATCAATTATACATATAGATAGGCCACGGTTACAATTAAATCAACAATTAAGAAATGAGGTTTCAAAATGAAAATTGTATCTTACCAAAATAATCCCCAGCACTTGGCTCAATTGGTTGATTTAATTAATTATTGTCAAAATATTGAAGCTAATCTAAAAATAAAAATGGCAGAACAAGATGATATTTTTCAAATTAATGACTACTATCAAAAAAAGGCCGGTAATTTCTGGATAGCTTTAGATGACAATCGTGTTGTTGGATCCATCGCCCTGCTTCCTATCGATTCACAAACCGCTGTTCTAAAGAAATTTTTCACCTATCCAGAGTTTCGTGGTCAGCCTCAGCATTTAGGTGCTAAATTGTATCAAAAGTTACTAACCTTTGCACAAGAGAAAAATTTTAAACGATTAGTTCTTGATACACCCGAGGGTGAAACGAGATCACATTACTTTTATGAACATCATGGCTTCAAACAGGTGAGCCCTGATAATTTCAATGCCGATTATCCTTATCCCAACCGTAATTCACGACTCTATGAATTGATACTAAAGGACAATCACTAACTGAGAAAAGAAAATTTGAGAATTGTTTATACTCGGTTCCTACATTAAAGGCAATCTAAGAAATTATGCCAAAATTAATAAAATTCAAATTTTATTATTTACATTTTTTAAAAACATGCTAATATAAGTGTCACAAGATAAAAACGACGAGAAAGAAGAGTAAGATTTTCCACACTAACAGTGAGTTGGGAATGGTGAGAACCCAATTAGTAAATGGATTATCTGAATAACACTTTCTTATGTTTCTGGCCAAAATGAGTAATCAGAGTAAGTTCAGACGTTAACCGGTACGTTACCATCGGTGGAGCATGATTGTGCTCTTATTGAGGTGGCCTATTTTTATATAGGCAACTTGGGTGGTACCGCGAAAAAGTCTTTCGTCCCAATTATTATTAAATTAATAATTGGGACGAAAGACTTTTTTTATTTTGCATTTATTCAATAAAAAAGCGATCAATTGATTGACCGATGAAGGAGAAATTATTATGGACTTAATTATACCTAAGGACTACGATCCAAAATTATCTGTTAAAGAAACACAAAAAGCTATTCAATATATTCGTGAAACATTCCAAGACGAATTTGGTAAAGAGTTGAATTTATCACGTCTATCAGCACCAATGATGGTCGAAAAAGGTACTGGTCTTAATGATAACCTTAACGGTGTCGAATCCCCTGTTTCGTTCACTATGAATGGCATCCCCGGCGAAACAATTGAAATCGTCCACTCATTGGCCAAATGGAAACGTCTCGCTTTAAAACGTTATCACTTCGATATGCACGAAGGTATTTACACAAACATGAATGCTATCAGAAAAGATGAAGACCTTGATAACATTCACTCAATCTACGTTGACCAATGGGATTGGGAAAAAATCATTTCTAAAGATGAACGTACAACTGAAACTTTGGAAAGCACCGTCCGTCAAATTTTCAAAGTTATGAAACATATGGAACACGAAGTTTGGTATAAATTCCCTAAAGCTGTCCACCATTTACCAGACGAAATTCACTTCGTAACAACTCAAGAACTCGAAGACCGCTGGCCTGACAAGACTCCTAAGGAACGTGAAGACGCCATCTGTAAAGAACTCGGCTGTGTCTTCTTAATGCAAATCGGTGGACCTATGAAGAGTGGTAAACGTCACGACGGTCGTGCCCCTGATTATGATGATTGGAAATTAAATGGTGATATCTTGTTCTGGTATGAACCTTTACAAAAGGCTTTAGAAATCTCAAGTATGGGTATCCGTGTCAGCGAAGAATCAATGAGAGAACAATTGAAGATGGCTCATGCAGAAGATCGTGCTTCATTGCCTTTCCACAAACAATTATTGAACGGTGAACTGCCTTACACAATCGGTGGTGGTATCGGACAATCACGTCTATGTATGTTATTGCTTGGTAAAGCTCACGTTGGTGAAGTTCAAGCTGCTGTTTGGCCAGAAGATCTACGTGAGAAATGTGACGAAAATGGTATTCACTTACTTTAAAAAATATTAATCCTTCCCCTAAATACAACCAATGGCGCTATATTCTGAAATTACAGAATATAGCGCCATTTTTAAATATTTCTATATAGAAATTTTAATATAAATTTACTGAAATTTATTCGATAACAGTTGAACATATATATACAAAAAATCGTATTATTCTTCATTAAGTAATAATAGATCTACTAAGAAATCATTATTTTAATTCATTATATTTATACTCTAAGCCGCTTGGGAACATCGGAAATTCGAAAGTATTGTAATTCGTGTGTCTAAAACTAGTGATAATCCTAATTTACCGCGTATTGAATATGAAGACGTTATTTCAGGAGAAGGACAATTAAAGCAAAAGTTCTATAATAAGAAGAATTTAAAAAAAGGAATAGAATTCGAACCAAATGATATTCTGTTCGGTAAATTAAGACCATATCTCAAAAATTGGATTTTTGCCATTTTTAAAGGAATAGCAGTCGGAGATTGGTGGGTATTACGCCCAATTAACTATAATAATCGCTTTGTTTATTATTTAATACAAACTAGCCGATATCAAACGGCCGCAAATTTGTCCACTGGCACAAAGATGCCACGATCTGACTGGAAAGTTGTCTCTCAAACAATTTTTTATACACCTAATAACATTCAAGAACAAGGCCATCTTGCTCAAGTACTTATTAGTTTAGAAAGTTTGATTAAACTGTACCAAGAAAAACTTACCTTGTACGAAAGCATGAAGAAAGGAATGATTCAGAATATCTTCCCTGCAAACGATAATGCAACTCCTAATCTTCGCCGTAATGAATTCAGTGAAGATTGGACACAATATAACTTAGGAGATTTAGCAAATATTGTTCGTGGTGCGAGCCCTAGGCCGATAAAAGATAAGAAATGGTTTGATGAAGATTCCGACGTTGGATGGCTTCGTATTTCAGATGTAACCCAACAAGAAGGAAGAATTCGATATTTGGAACAACATATTTCAAAACTTGGTCAAAATAAAACTAGAGTTTTAACTGAACCACATATTTTATTAAGTATAGCAGCCAGTGTTGGCAAACCTGTAATAAATTATGTTAAAACAGGTGTACATGATGGGTTTTTAATTTTTTTGAATCCAAAATTCAAAATTGAATTTATGTTCCAGTGGTTGGAAATGTTTCAATCGTCGTGGAGACACTATGGTCAACCTGGCAGTCAAGTTAACTTGAATTCTGATTTGGTAAAAAATCAGAGGATTAATTTACCTAATGTAGAAGAACAGAAAGAAATTGGAGATTTTCTTTTAGAAATAGATAATTCAATAAATATCCAACGAAAAAAAATAAAGAATTTACAAGCCACTAAAAAATATCTTCTTCAAAAGTTATTTATTTAACAAATTAAACTGCAAAAATAAAAAGATTTCCGGATAATATATAATGTTAAAAATTACTCGGAGGTTTTTTTCGTGCTTAAAAACAACTCAACACAATTATTTTATAAGTATTATGAGGATTGGATTAACTTATATAAAGTCAATGCTATTAGATCTGTTACCCTAGACAAATATTATATGAGTTTAAAATGGGTGACTAAGTTGGCACCCAATTTACGTGTATGTGATTTAACACGTCGAAATTATCAGGAAATTATTAATGGCTATGCTTTGGAACATGAAAAGCAAACCACCAAGGACTTTCATCACCAAGTAAAAGGTTCAATTATGGATGCTATTGATGAAGGACTAATTAAACAAAATCCTACTCGAAAAATTATTATAAAAGGTAAAGAACCAAGTAAAAAGAAACCCAAATTTTTAAATCAATACGAGTTGCAGCAACTTCTTAAACAACTCAATTTAGAACCAAGAATTAATTGGGATTGGTATATTTTATTAGTCGCTAAAACTGGTTTGAGGTTTGCAGAAGCTCTGGCATTAACTCCAAAAGATTTTGATTTTACTAAGCAACTTCTGAATGTAAATAAAACATGGAATTATCGTTCAACTACAGGTGGATTTCAACCAACGAAAAATCCTTCTTCAGTGAGAAAAGTTCAAATTGACTGGCAGATGGCGATGCAATTTTCTCAAATGATTAAGGATTTACCTGTCGAACAACCTATTTTTGTAAATCAACGTATATTTAATTCCACTGTAAATAATAGATTGGAAACACTTTGTAAAGATGCGGATATTCCAGTGATAACTGTACATAGCCTCAGACATACACATGCATCGATATTATTATTTGCGGGCGTTTCAATTGCTAGTGTTGCACGTAGATTAGGGCACGCTAATATGACCACTACACAAAATACTTATCTTCATATTATTCAGGAATTAGAAACACGAGATAATGAAAAAATTATGTTTCAAATGTCTAAACTAATGTAAAAAAGAGGCAAAAAAGATACTTATGGCAATCAACCTTTTTACAGCTGCCATAAGTATTTTTTTATTACGTTATACAAATAATTTTTTTTAGATAATACATTTTGATAATCTTCAAATTATCTATGTTCTTTCTTTCTAATATCATAATATTATCAACCTTTTTTAATAATTGACCAATTTCTGCTTGTTCTCTTTTATCAGATGGAAATTCAATTTTATATTTCAATATATCAGATGGTGTAATCCGTTTTTGACTATTTGATGTTCCTGATGAAATAGACTCTAAGTTTCTTGTGATATTGTTTGATAACATCTTTTGTTTAAGAAATGATAAATCAATTATTGAAGAAGTGAATGGCATAAATTCACTTGAAGCAACTGAATTTATACCTGCTTTTTCGACAAGCCAAATTCTCTTTTGACGAACATTTAATTTATTAATTAATAATACTGTTCCTGAAATTCTTATTCTATTGCTCTGCATAGTCTTTCCTAATACAATACTGGGGTGTTTTCCGTTGTCATACGCTGGCATACTATACTCATAAAATATTGCATCTGGTGTTTTCCGTGGATCAATATTACTTTTTGAAAAATCACCTATTTTTCCTAACTTTCGTTGTATCCATTCACCACCAAAATGAACAGATCTTATTTTTGGAATTCCTTTATCATTCAGCGAGAATATCTTCTGAATCATTCCTTTCTTCATGCTTTCGTACAACGATAGTTGTACAATTTGCAATTTGATTAAACTATCTACATGTTTCAAAAAATTTCCAATGTGTTTTTGCTCATTCAAACTCTTAGGTATATTAATTTCTGCATTTTGAATATCATTAGAATTAATTGATTCAAATGTTGAACCAGTTACTAGCTTTCCCCAATAATTAAATAATTTCATTTTAATAAGAATTTGATATATGAATTCGGTTCCTTGTATTCCAGCAACGCCTCTCCCAAGAACTACATCATAATCAGTCTTTCCAACATCACCTACTGGTGCTCTGACGCTTAAAATGAAATCACCCGATTGTGCTGTTTTCGTGATTTGAGTCGTCCATACGCGTGGGGAGACTTTTCCGTTTTTTATATCAGCATTGCCTTGTACCAAAATAGGATCATTAGGATTACTAGTATAATTAATTGAATTTGGAGACTGCCCCATAGTGATTTTTGAGGTTTCTCCTAACTTACGCAGTTCCCAATCATCAGTAAACCCTTTAAACCGCACCTCAGGTACACGTTTATCCATTATGGTTCACCTCATCGTTCAACATTGAAATAAAATCATTGAGATCATTCATCGTTTTTTCATCAGAAGAAGTGAGTTCTTTCATCATTGAAAGTAACTCCTTTTTATTTTCTTCAATTTTTTTATTATTTCCTTTTATTTCTTTTGTTATTTCTCCAAGGTCGATATCCGGTTCAGGTTCGAAGGTATCAACATATCTCGGAATATTTAAATTATAATCATTTCCTTCAATTTCTTTGAAATCGGCAACATGAGCATACTTATCAACGTTTTTACGTTCATTATAAGTATCCATAATCTTATCAATATCTTCTGCTCGAAGAATATTTTGATTCTTTCCCTTTTCAAAGTTATTGCTTGCATCAATGAATAGAACATCTTTATTAGTTTTATTCTTCTTTAACACCATAACAACGGTTGGAATTCCAGTTGAATAGAACAATCCTGCTGGCAAACCAACAATCGCATCAATTTGATTTTTGTCCAAAAGTGCCCGACGAATTTTTTCTTCTTTAGCACCACGGAATAAGACACCATGAGGCAACACAATTGCCATCGTTCCCTTTGAACTCAAATGATATAACCCGTGAAGTAAGAATGAATAATCTGCTTTAGTCTTTGGAGCCAAGCCACCATAATCTTTAAAACGTGGATCCTTCATTTTATTATCATTATTATCCCAATGAGCTGAATATGGAGGATTAGCAACAACCATATCGAAGTTTCTTGGATGATCAATACCTTGAGCATCAATTCCATCAGGCCAATCACTTTCTAACGTATCAGCATTACGCAAATCCATGTTCATGTAAGAGACATCATGCATCATCAAATTCATTCGAGCCAAGTTATATGTTGTTGTATTCAATTCTTGACCGTAATAGAACAATCTACGGTCTTTTATTTGTTCCTGAACAGTTAATAGCAATGAACCCGATCCACATGCAAAATCATAAACACTTGGTTTATCCTCTTTAGGGTCTAATCCTTGCGCAACTAATTTTGCTAAAACTTCTGAAACTTGATGAGGAGTATAAAATTCGCCGGCTTTTTTACCAGAATTACCCGCAAACTGAGCAATCAAAAATTCATAAATGTCCCCTAAAATATCGTGACCATCATCATCTTTATACTCAACTTCATCAACCAAATTAACAATTTCTGTCAAAGCCTTAGCACGTGCAGCTGTTGTTTGGCCTAAACGAGAATTTCCCAAATTCATATCCGCAAAAACACCGTGGAAATCCTGTTTAGCATTCGTATTCAAATCTACATTATGATTAAAATCATCTAACATATCTTGAAAGTCAGATGGTGCAATAGAATTGTTATTAACTTTATCAACAATCGTCTGCCATGTGTATTGTGGTGCAATGGCATATCCTAATGAATCGGCTAATTCTTCCAAATAATCATTTAGGTCTTCCCCACTAGCTTGTTCAGCATAGGCATCATTAACACTTTGACCATAAGCAATATCAAGCAAATCATTTTGCACCATTCGATCCTCTTGGTGCTCTGATAAATAGCGATAAAACATAAAACCTAGAATATAATTTCTATACTCACTGGCATCCATATTGCTACGAAGACGGTTTGCCATCTCCCAAATTTGACTAGTAATCTCTTGCGCTTTACTCATAATTTCTCCTAGTACTTCTCAACCATTTGATCAGCAAATTCTTTAAAACTTCTTCTCAAATGAGTTCTGTATTTGATTTTTGATAATTTCTTAACTCTTGATGATTCAGCATCTGTTGTATAAACTGTTGTTCCTTCTTTAACAATCTCATCCAAGATACCATTAATATTTAAATCATCGGCATCTTTAACGTGACCTAAAACAATCTTATTTATCTTTTGGGACGAATCAATATCTGCTAGTCCCCAATCCTTCTTATAATCAAAGATATCGTTTCTTAAGCGCATGTCATTATGATTAGATACCAAAGATTTAATATCCTTTTGATTTACCGGATAATTATTGAATGATACATCGCCATTCAAAATATCCTTAGTAAATTGATTAATTTGTTCAGCATACTTCCGGTCATCCACTTTATCAGAAATATTCTTAATTTCAGTAGCTGTTTTATTAGCTGAATCCAAGTCGTCATCATGATACTGATTCATCAAATCAGCAATAAGTTCTTCTAAGTAATCGTAATTCACACGAATTGCTTTGACATGTTCCATCTGTAAATCTACTTGTGAAATATCAACATGATCCATAATTGCAATTCTTCTTTTAACTTCATTCTTGAGGGATGTCGTCAGAATTTCTTCTTTATCAATAGTCATCCCTAATTTACCCAATAATTCTTCAGGATGTTCTTCATCATAACTGTCATCCTGTTTAATCATAGACATTAGATGATTATACTTTCGCAAACTAGAGTACATTTCTTTTACCTTATTATCATTATCAGGGACCCTAGTGAAATTACTTGAATAATCCGCTAATTGATCGACAACCTTCTTTAATTCATCTTTTGTTTCTTCTACTGGAGGGACAATCACTTCTACGGGTTCAATTGGCAAAACTAATTGAATATTGGCAGAATCTCGATTGGCATATTTAGCCAAGGCCTTCTTCATTAATACCTCTGTATGATGTGGCCAGCGATAGTTAACGATACGACCAAAAGGTTTAGTCTGCATATCATAAACACGATTGGTTCTCGAATACGCCTGAATCAAAGCTGCCCCCTGTAAAGTTCTATCAACATACAACGTATTCATCTGAGGAGCATTGAATCCGGTTAACAGTTGATCAACAACAATAACGATATCAAAATATTTCCCATCATCAATTGTACGGTTTAATCTGGAAACCACCTGAGCTGTATACTCTTTAACTTGTGTATCATCAAAACTAGTACCAAACGTCTCATTATAATCCTTCATGATTTCTCGCAAAGACTCATTATTCTTCAATTGTTTATCACTATTAGAGGTATCTTGACTGAAAGTGATACCAACACGCAATGGTTTTTCCAAATTAACATTCTGCTTTTTAAATTCTTCATAATACTTCATTGCCATAGGAGTAGATGCTTTCCCTCCACCAACATGTGTTGTGAATAATGCATTATATTCACCATTACGCGAGCGTTTGCTCCAATTCTTGATGATATCTTTAACTACCAGCTCAATGTGCTTAGGGTTATTATCATAAACTGATGGCTCTACAGTATCGTCCATATCTTCATCAGCCATATCGTCAATTCTCATCTCAATATCTTGTTCAGACATTGATGGATAACGTGCTTTAAAATAGGCGGGTAAATATTGCTCTCTTAAAACCGAATCTGATAAGGTCGTTTCAAAGTCTACTTTAAATCCTAAAACGTTCCCATCCGCAATTGCATCCCGAATTGTATAAGCATGAATCAAATCACCGAAAACTTCTCTGGTAGTTGGATGTGTATCGAAAACTGGCGTACCAGTATAACCAATCCAAGCTGACTTTCTAAAGCCATCTTTAATTCGTTTCAACATGTCACCAGAAGTCGAACGGTGTGCCTCATCAACAATAAATACAATATTCTTGTTAACTTGATTAAAATTACTACTTCTAACCATTGAATCCATCTTTTGGGTAGATGTAACAATAATTCCGTTGCCTTTTTTATTAAGTTTTCTTTCAAGAGCCCAACGGTTAGCTGTATCAGTTACAACCCCGCCGTTACTTTCCTCCGTATTTTCAGGATCATATGCTTTATATTCATCAACCGTCTGATTCGTCAATGCAACACGATCAACCAAGAAAACTACTTTATCAACATTTGGTAATCTTGAGGCCAACCACGCAGCTTTAAAAGAACTAATTGTTTTACCAGATCCTGTAGTATGCCAGACATATCCAGCACCAGAATCATCAATTCCAAAGGTATGCTGACGGATTTTCCTGATGACTCTTTGCGTTGCATAAACCTGATAAGGACGCATGACTTTAATCATCTGATGTTTGGGAGTACCATCCAAAATCATATAATTGGTTGCCATTTGATGCGACATCGGAATCGACAACATATTATTAGCAAATTCTTTCCAATCAAAAACAGGTTTATTATCATCAGCTTTTTGCCAACGGAAAGCAAAATCAGTATTAAATTTATCAGCAGTTGAATTAGCCATATAACGACTATCATGTGGCGTAATTGCCACTAATATTTGCAATGTCGAAAAAATATCAGTGTATTGATTTTCTTCAATATATTGATGCATCTGGTTCAATGCCTCTTTAGCATCATGACCATCGGCCTTTTCCTCAATCTGAATAATTGGCAAACCATTAATTAATAATGTGGTGTCAAAACGACGTGCCTTTCTTCCTGGAATAACGGCTGGACGCTCAATTTGGTTAACAATCTGGTAAATAGTATCTCCAGCGCCAATATTATCCTGATCGAAAATCTTCAAATAGACATGCTTACCATTGTCCAAATCAACTTCTACTTGCGAGATTCCATTCATCCCATACAAAAATTGACCCGCTTGATATGGAGTCTCCAATTGCCCAATGATTACCTTTATCTGTTTAAATTCAACATCGGATAATTTTCCGTCTAATCGATCTTGATTATGTTGCTCGACGATGACTTTAAAATTTTGCCATAAATCGTCTGTTGTTTTAACTTCTGGCAAATAATCCCATTGCTTTGTTCCACCTAGATTGACTAAATAATCAATCAAATTACTTTCGAAAGCCAATTCATTAGTCTCCAAACTCATGATATTCCCCCGAATAACTGTAAATTAGACTAAAAACAAATTTATATATATTTATCGTTTAATCAATGTAAATTTGTTTTTACACTCTTTACTTATTCTATCAGATAAAAAGCTAACAAATTGTCGTAATTTTCCTGTATAAGAAATTAAATAGACAAGCTATTCCCCAACGAAATAACCTGCCTATTATTTATTTTTCATAAATATTTTTTAATGGTTTAAATATTCTTCGTAAATCATCAAAATTACTGGGGTACGCATTCGAACCATAATATTCATTTTTAGTCCCATCTTGATAATAAACTTCGACCGTCCACTGTTCGCCATCCATAACATGACTATTGTTGTATTTATGATGCCAATCTTCAAAATGTAGTCGTTGTAATTTACGATCCAATTTCAAAATATCCGCTTCAGAAAGCGAAATTTCCAAACTTTTTCCTGGTTTTAACAGCCTCGGGAAATTATTGGTCACAAACATTAGTTTTTTATCAAAATCTATCCAGTATATATCTGAAGGTGGTTCAAAACCAGCACTTACAAATTCTATTTTAGCAATTTTCATAATGCTACCTCTTCAATGGGTTTGCTATATATCGCCAAAAAGCTTATCCAAATTGATTTCATGTTGCAGTGGACTTTTATTTATCTGTACTAAGATTCCAGAATCTTCATACTTTTGAATAGTTTCTTTGACTTTAATCTTCTTATACATTTTTGTATTAGTTTTATATAGCATATTTATCAATGCAGTATCTTTCACTCCCAAAGAACTATCAATATTGAATAATTTTGATTCTATAAAAACAAATAATAGATTAAATTCCATATTGTTTTCCGTATCATCAATTTTTAGTATTTCTTTTAATTTTACAAAATACTTTTTAAGCATATCTAATGACTCATTTAATTTATCTAAAACTGAATTTTGACCTTCTAAAATAATTTCCATCATTTTTTGAATAAAGAAAGTTAGCTCGGCCCTATTCTCATATAAATCTGCATCCTTAAATATCTTATAGTACTTGGATTGATTACTATGTATTGAGCTGGATATTGATAATGCCGTATAAGGATCAATTTTTTTGCTTAAATATTGTGACAACAGATATCTTCCCATACGACCATTCCCATCCATAAAAGGGTGTGTGTTCTCAAACATAAAATGAGTAACCAAAGCCTTCTCTATAGGTGGAATACTTTCATTATTCATAAAATCAATCAATGATAGTAATTTATCTTTAATAGCTTTTTCATTTATTGGAGGTCTGTGAACTGTTTCTAGATCAGTTCCAATTCTAACTGGTTTATCCCTAAAGTATTCTACATCCGGAAGTTTTCCTTCCTCTATTTCGCCATCAGTTAATTTGTCATATATATCTCTTAATTTTTGAAAATCATTAATTCTAATTTCTGGCTCATTTAAAATATCAATATACTTTTTTACAGTAGAAACCAATCTTTTTTGATTGGTTTTATTGTTAGTTTGCAAATCATCAACAACAGTTCCGATTTCTTTTCTCTCGGTTTTGACTCCTTCAATTTCATTACTAAATTGTATTTCATTAGTTAATAATGAATTTGTGTAACTCTCCTGAGCAATTCCTGGTAAAGAATAACTTAGCTTTTTAATTTGACTGGATTTTTTTCTAATATCGGCGTTCAAACGCACCATATCCTTTGTTTCAATAAAGAATATAGGATAGTCATCGTATTGTTTCTTATTTTTATCTGTTAACATGGGAAAAAGTCCTGTTTTAAATGATGAATAACCATTTAATCTACTTTCATACTCTTTTTGAACATTAATAGAATCATCAGTACTACTCATATAATTTAAAATAGATAACGGTTTCAATTCCATAATGTAATTACCTCGAACTTTAATTTACTGTTCAAACATTTGATTTCTATTTTGATATTTTACCATTATATTAAAGTTCATGTGTCATTTTTCTATTCAACTTTAATATTTAGTCAAAATATTGAAGTTGAGTGGCATTTTAAACAGTCAACTTTAATATTTGGCCATAATATTAAAGTTGACTGTCATTTTATTCAATCAATTTCAATATTTACCTAAAATATTGAATTCAATTTCATTTCTCTTATATTCGTTATTATTTTATGGCCAATAATTAAAACACGAAATGCTTCTCTTACAATCTTATTTGATTAACAATCATTTTATATCTAAAAAAACACCATCGATAGACCTTACCGATGGTATTTCATTTCAATTTCCTTATTACTCTCCTGAAGGTTGAATGGTGAAAAATCAATCTAGCCATTACTATTACAGACTTAGAGTTAATTTATTTAAATAATCAGAAATCCTCATTTTATTCCCGTTATTAAAAAAATAAACTAGTTGGAAGAACTGAGAGTATTCATTTGCAGCGAAAGTGGCGTTATTGCTTCAGCAATTACACCACCGGGCGTGTTGAAAACTCGCGGGTTTTGCGAGGCTTCAACCGAGGTTCGAGACCGCTTTCTGGCTCGGACCGTTCCGCGCAGCAATTGAATACTCTCGGCTCTGGAAACGGCATACTTAACTAAACTTTCAACCTTTAGTCAATCAAATATTAAAGTTCAAAAAATCTGTCATTCAGAAAACTGATTTCTAAACATAATTAATCTTTAAATTACCAAGTGAAACTCGACCAACAATCGTAATATCAGGACTATCAATATCATTTTCAACATTTCCAACTTCGGTGATATTCCCCATATTATTGTCCAATCCTTTAATGATATTCCAATTACGTGGTACGAATAATTCTGCTCCACCTAGAGACACATTAACGCTGATCGTGGCAGTATCATTAACTTTCACATTATCAAAATAAACTTTAGCATCACCCATCGACACATCAATATTAGCGGAACTAAAATCATCTGATTTCACATAACGAATACTGCTGCCCATCTTTACATAAACATTCACATCTGGGTCATCAACAGTCTTAACATCAGGTTCTGATGTATAGTCAAAGCTATAAAATGGACCATGATGACCTTTAGAAAAATTTTTGTGATAGTTCATCCAAGGACGATGCTTAGCCAATAATGGACGAAAAATCATCGATAAACCAATTGATACCAACAATGCTGCTCCCAAAAGTGTCCATGGGACAATTGCCGTAATTCCCAATGGTTTAGCATACACTATTCCTAGAAACGCCAGTGAAAAGACTGTCCCCGGGATTGAGAAATAAACTAAACTCTTTATCAAAACGGCCGCTAGAAATATAGTAACTACCACTGTCCAAAATCCAAATGAGTATGTAAGCAAGTGCATCTGACTAACAACCAAAATAGCTGCACTCAGCACCAGAAAAATACCCCAGAAAATTCCATTTCTATTTCTCATTTTTAAAACTTCCTTTGCTTTAATTTATCTTTTAAATCATGTAAAAAACGTCGTGAAACATAAATTTGCTTATACGTATTTTTAAATTGAACTAAATTCCCCGTAACCGAACGTGATAACGACAGAATTTCATCAACATTCAAAATTGTTGATTTCGAAACTCGTAAAAAATTATCAGGTAAATTTTCTTCAAGTTCATATAACCGATAATGGGTTAGAAAGGCATTGTTAGTCGTGTGAGCATAAACATTTCGATCATTGGTTTCGAAAAACAAAATATCCTTTATTGCCAACGAATAAACCGTCTCATCAAGATAACCATTAAGATGATTAAATCTTTCTTCAATATCTTTTAGACCATCTAAAATCTGTTGCACTTCATCGTCCTTTTGAGCGGCCTTGATCACGATTTCCTTTTCCTGATAATCTGGTGAAATATCTAGTTTAATCTTCACATCAACTCACCCCCCTTTCATTACATGTATTACACCACATCAAGGTTTGAGTGTATAGGGAATTCGCCTAAGAGGTTCATTTTAGAAACTAAGTGGCATTAAAATAACCTGGATCATAAATATTATTATTATTTTTCCAGCTAAACACAAAAAGGCAATGTAATCTTAAATTAGATTACATTACCTCTTTAATTTAGTAACTAAAGGTTGAAAGGTGAAAATTAATATAACCATTGTTGTTAAAGGTCTAAAGCTAATTTATTTAAATAATCACAAGTCTTAGTTTTAATATTCCTGCCACAAAAGAACAAACTAGTTGGAAGAGCTGAGAGTATTCATTTGCAGCGAAAGTGGCGTTATTGCTTCAGCAATTACACCACCGGGCGTGTTGAAGACTCGCGGGTTTTGCGAGGCTCCAAACAACCGAGGTTCGAGACCGCTTTCTGGCTCGGGCCGTCCCGCTCAGCATATGAATACTCTCAGCTCTGGAAACGGCATACCTACCTAAACTTTCAACCTTCAGTTTAATAATAGAAAGTTAACTATATTCTGTCCCAATCTCTAATCCCAATTACAAAATTTAAATTCAATCATTTCAGCATTTCCACACCGAGGACACTGCCAAAATTTATTTTGATCAACAAATTTCAACTGCGTTTTACCAGCAGTTCCCTTCGCAAACGTCACTCGCTGCAAGTAGTTATCACAATATGGACAATGGTATTTTGGTTCCACTTCTCCGACTTTAAAATAAAACTTATCAAATAGATAGAAATCTTCCGGACAAGCATAGAGTTCATGCCCATAATTATCGGAAATTTCTGCTCCTGAGGCTACCGCTTTTAAAACCGAATCACTGATTTCTTTATCGCCCACTAATTCCGTCAATAGTGGCTTTTCACCTTTAAAAACATTTTCTGCTGAATATAACATACCGATACCCAACAGCGCATTAATCTCATAACCGCAGTTACTGCAACGTAAATCGTGGCTCTGTCCCATGTTCGACATCCTTTCTAAAATCTGCTAAAAATGTTATTCTATTGTACAATTATTACTATAATAGTTGAGGAGGAATTCTATGCAATCTGTAGATAAAGTAAGAACTTCTGGTCTAGCAAGATTCACATCCCTAGTTTATCTCTACACGGGATTGGGTATCGCCCTATGGACCATTAGTGCACAAGTAATCGCTAATAGCAAAGCTCTTTCAATGGCGATTTTTCAAGGAATGGCACAACATCGTATCATTTCCATGATTTTAATGATCGGTATTCCAATTGGTTTCATCAGTTTATGTAGTCGCTTGGCCACGAGGTCGTATTTCTTAACATTCTTGAGTTACGTTGGATTTATAGTTACCTTATCAGTTATTGGTGTACCAGTCTTCTACCTATATTCAGCAAGAAGTATCGTCCAAACATTGTCAGTTACAGCTGGTGCCTTCGTTGTTTCAGCCGTTATTGGTTTCGTTACTAAGAAAGATTTAACATCATGGAGTAGAACTTTATTCACAGCCCTAATTGCCGTTATTGTAGTGGAATTACTAAATGTTTTAATTTTCCACAGTTCAACAATGATGATGATTGTCAGTGCCGCTGTTATTATTTTATTCCTATTCTACATCGCTTTCGATTCACAAAATATCAAACGTATTTACCAAAATTACTCTGACGCAGAGAGCTTAGGTGCTATCGCCTTAGTTGCTTCAATTAACTTGGTTCTTGATTTCGTTAACTTGTTCATGAGTATCATTCAAATTTTTGGTAATAATAACTAGTAGTAAGGAGCGGAACGAAACATGTTCCACTTTTGTGCATTAAAACAAATAGACGTAATAATCCCAAATTGGGAATTATTACGTCTATTTATTTAAAGAAAAAAGTTATGTTTTGTCGCAAGCCAAGGCCATAATGACTTTATATCAAACTTTTTTTATTTTTCTGGAGTAATCAATCTATCCTCAATAACTACAATGGATCTAGTATCAATCTCCATGGATATCTTATTATCATTCGTAAATTCCAATTCATCTATTTTTAATGCACCCTCTTTTACAACAATTCTTAGATTCTCTTCAGGACAAATAATTTTTTTAAATTCAACCAAAGATATATCTTCTGAAACGATTCCATAGGTATCTGGATCATAATTGAGCAAGACAGTATAATCTTCTGCAAAACAACTGGCTTCTTTAACAATTAAACTCGTTATTATTAAAGATTGGTTGAGATTCAATTGGCTTCTATCAGTTATAACTGCCATATCTATGGACGTTTGAACTGATGTTATGGTCGCACTGTTTTCAGCATATAAAGTACCTTTATGATTTGAATTATTTCTGATTACGCATTTTTGTAAATATACATCTGCTCCTAAAGCATGAAATATTGGACGTTCAGTTTCGGATTCAAAAACACAATTCTTAAAAAAGCATGTTGCTTTCTTCTTTAAAGTTAGCCCTGCATCTTCATTAGGCGTAACAATCGTCATATTCTCCATATAAAATTTAGCATCCTCATTTATCAAAAATTTGGCATTTAACCTAACATCTTTGGGATTATCGGTTTCTCCTTTAAATCCCACGTTAATACCAAATTCAAACTGCATGCTATCTGGAATGAAGTATTCTCCACTTTCAAATATAACTGTATCCTCAGATTCTATTGCTTGTATCATTGCTTCAAAGTCATCAACTTTAGATCCATGCTTTATCTTGTACAACTTCCCCATTCAAATTATTCTCCTTTAATAAAAATGAAAGCTTTTTATATATGATTATACTAAAATCCAAATTCTTGCACTACACGCAATAAGGTAGTAGTATTACCTGCTCACGAGAGAATTCGGAAACTATCAGTCCTCAATTGCTATGCTTCCGGTTTTTTCGTGAGTTGAAATTTTTTATTTCAATCCATTATAAATATGATCTATATTCCACTTCATCATTGAATAATACGTATCTCCTGAGGTTCCCTTTTTGGCTAATGAATCCGTAAAGATTTTTGAATAAATCTCTAAGCCTGATTCCTTGGCAACCTTATCCATAGATTTCGGTGAAACAGACGATTCAACAAACAAATGTTTTACATCCGAATTATTAATTTTGCTCAATACAGATTTCATCTGCTCGGGGGTTCCTTGAGCTTCTGTATTGATCTCCCAAATATATGCTGGTGTGACGTGGTAGGCTTCAGAGAAATACTTGAAAGCTCCTTCAGATGTCACCAATAAACGCTGCTTTTCTGGGATTTCCAAATACTTCGATTGTGCCTGTTGATGTAATTTTTCTAATTTAGCAATATATTCATCAGCATTATCCTCATAAAATTTAGCATTCTTAGGATCTTTTTGCTTCAGAACGTTAGTAATCGTGCGGACATACTTGATTCCATTGTCTAGATCCAACCAAGCATGCGGATCTTCTTCATCTTTATTTGTCGTTAGATGCTTAGCTTCCACATCCTCACTAGCTGAGAAGACTTCCCGACCAAACTTCTTATGCGAAGTTTCAACCAACTTAGTGAACCAACCATTGCCGCCCGTTTCTAAATTCAAACCATTATGAAAAATCACATCGGCGTCAGTGGCCGCAGAAACATCACTTGGTTGAGGTTCATACTCATGCGGATCAGTCCCACGTTTAACAATACTGTAAAGCTCAATTCGATCTTTTCCAACATTATGAACCATATCTTCCAAAATTGAATTAGTCGTAACAACTTGTATTTTTTCATTATCAGCGACTGAATTGGCACCGTTATCACGGTGATGTAGGAAAAAATATACCCCACTGATCATTGCAACAACACCGACAAGCGTTATAAAAAATCGTTTCATCGGGCCACACTCCTTTTCAACTTAAAGAAGTTTTGTTTTGGTGATGCTACAAATGAAATTGCAAATAATAATGCGGCGACAATTACGATTGCCGGACCAGAGGCCCAGTTGAATGTGTAACTAAAATACAGACCTGTCATTGATGATGCAACGCCAACAACAGCCGATAGTACAAGCATGATACCCAATTTATCAGTCCATAGGAACGCCGTAGCTGCCGGTGTGATCAACATGGCGACCACCAAGATAATTCCGACTGTTTGTAACGCTGAAACAGTCACCAGTGTCAAAATCAACATCAATGCATAGTGAATCACTTGAACATTCAAACCATAAGTTTTGGCATAAGTTTCATCAAATGAGGTTACTAATAGCTCCTTATAAAAAGTTACGACGAAAAGAATCACAATTCCGAGAACAATTGCTGTTGTCATGATATCCGAATCACTAACTGCCAGAATATTTCCAAACAGAATGTGATGTAAATTAGTTGAACTTTCAGCCATGGATATCAAAATGAAGCCCAACGCATAAAAGGCACTGAAAACGACACCGATCGAGGTATCAGTTTTAATTTTACTATGTGAAGCTACAAACCCAATCAGTAATGCAGCCAAGACACCAAAGACTGAGGCACCAATCAAAATATTGATTCCTAACATGTAGGCCACGGCCACTCCGGGTAAGACGGCATGAGAAATGGCATCCCCCATCAAAGACATCCCTCGCAAGATGATAAAACTACCAATGATTCCGGACATAATTCCGACCATAACTGCTGTTAATAAAGCACTTTGCAAGAAATCATACTTTCCTAATGCATGAATAAATTCAATAATCGATGTCATCACTGCACACCTTCCTTTTCCTGAAACAATACCGAAGAAAGATCTGCACTAAAGGCACTTTCAATATTCTTAGGGTTGTAAACTTCCCGAGCTGGTCCAAAATCGACGATACCATGATTCAAAATAACTAAATCATCAAAGTATTTGGTAACTTTGTTCAAATCATGATGAATAACAATAATCGTTTTGTTCTCATCGCGCCATTGCTTAAGGATTTTCATAATTGCAGTTTCACTCTGCAAATCAATTCCCACGAATGGCTCATCTAAAATGATGATTTCAGCCCTTTGAACAATTGCACGAGCCACGAAAACACGTTGTAGTTGTCCTCCTGAAAGATTTCCAATTTGACGTTTAGCAAATTCGGTCAATGAGACCTGTTCTAAAGCATCTAAACTAGCTTGCCTCTCAGCCTTACCTGGACTCTTAAACAAGCCTAATTTTCCATAAGTTCCAGTTAGAACTAAATCAAAAACATCGATTGGAAAAGTTAAATCTAAATCCTTTCGTTGCTCAACATAGGCAACTTTTTTTTGAACTGATTTCATTGACTGTCCATCATAGTCAACAGTTCCTTGGCGTACCTTGATCAAATTTAAAATAGCTTTAATCAGCGTTGATTTACCTGCACCATTCGGTCCAATGATTCCAGTGATCTTACCAGCGTTAAAATTAACGGCAACATCAGAAAATACTGGTGTGTCATCGTAAGCGACAGTGAGGTTCTTAACATTTAGCATAAAGAGCCTCCATTCTTTAACGGATTTCTCCGTTCTATTGTTAGAGTATCATACACTTCATGACGTTTCAATTAAAAAGTTAGGTAAACTTAAATTTAATTTTGTACTTATATTAATAATTATTATTTTTGATTCGTTGAGTTTATTTTATTTGCCGTCTCCAGAGCTGAGAAATATTCACTGGCTGTGCGGACCGGTGGTGTAAGAGCTAAAGTTCTAACACCACTTCCACTGCCCACAAATATTTCTCAGCTCTTCCGACTAATTGATTTTTAGTAAAAAGTCTATATTATCCTCTTCAAGCGACATTTAATTATAATCTTTCCTTTATTCCTAGAAATCTATTAAATTAATCTTCAAAAAATTATTAACTAGCACAACACATGCAAAATAATAATCATAGTACTGTTTAATTAATTTTAGCATCCCTCAAATACATCATTAATCGAAATAAAAATGGCAAAGCCTTAATAGGGTTCTTTCTTAAATTTGATTATAGAAGTATCTCAATGATTATTTTAAAAGCATTTATGTCAATCATTAAATATTAAAACTAGCAAAAATGAGTTGTATCACACCTAATTGTTTGATTCTTTATGTGTGATACAACTCATTTTTATGTAATTTATCCATTAGAAATTATTCTGTCTCATAAAACTGACAAACTAGTCGGAAGGAATGAGAATATTTACCTGCTGTGGGTGTGGCGTTAGAACGGCGCTTTTTGCCGTTCTTACACCACCGGGCGTGTTTGAAGACTTTCCGGTCTATGGAAAGTCTTCAAACCGAGATTCGAGACCGCTTATCAGGCTCGGATCGGTCCGCATAGCAGGTGAATATTCTCAGTCCTGGAGACGGCTAACTTTAACCAAATTATAGTGTGTCAGCCAATGTCCAATCAACTACGCCATTGTATTTCCCAGCTTGATTCAATTTTTTACTTCTTAAGAAAATACCACTAGTGCTAGTCCAGCTCTTAGAAACATCAGTATCTTGTTCACCAACTTGTGTTTTCACACCATTAGCAATATTAACTTCATTATTGGTCAATTGGTTTTCAACACCTCCGGAACTAAGGTATACCATATCTCCATTAAATGGTGTGCTTCCGTTATACAGACCGTCTGTTGAGGCTGACAATTTCCAAGTATTATCCGCGCTGACTTCACGGCCATCATTTACTGTAATATCCCAATTCCCTTCGCGAGAAATCAGGCGTGATGCTGGCAACTGATTCACAGTCTTAAATTCATAACTATTATTAACTGTTAATGAAAGTGAACCAGTTTTCGTGATTATAACTGTTGATGTACTTGAACGATTTCCATCTTTATCCATGACATAAACTTCCAAAGTATTAGATTGTTCAGTCAATTTGTCTGCGGGAACATTGAAATTAAGTTTCCCCGCACCATCAGTACTACTCAAAGTAGTCGTTGTTAAATCAGTATCCGGATCGGTTCCAGTACCCTTTAATTTGGCATAAACTGAAACATCCGGATTAGTTACAGTCGTTCCATCTGTATAAGATACAGTTCCCGTAATATTAGCATCTTTATTAGGACCAACTGATATAGTACTTTGATCCAAACTTAAATTGATTGGTTTACTCTTCTTAATAATAAATGAGGGCGAATCAACATCCTTAATCAAGGTATCACTGTCAATTGTAGAGCGTGTGCTAGCAACAGTTGTATCGGCATCAACGGAATTTGCCACCCCATATATGGAGACAACCGCCGATGTTTCACCTGAACTACTTAAGCTTTTACTTAATGGATACTTACTAATCGTTGTTCCACTAAGATAGTTTGCAGGAATTTGTTCTACGGATCCATCACTATAGGTAACGGTTCCAATATTACCACTTGCATCTGGTGTATAAGTTACATTTCCAGGCAAGTTCAAATCAGCTACAATATTTTCCCAATCATCACGGCCACTGTCATAAGTCAGATTATAATTTATTGCTAAATTGTCATTTGAATTAACTGTCCCACCACTAGTCACATCTTTATTTTGTGATTTATCGGTAATTGTTGCTGTAGCATCACCTTCAACAGAAGAAGGAATTGATTCGAAAGCAATTAGATTGGCTTGATAATTCTGACCAGTTGTCGCTGTAAATCCCCAGCGCAAATGGTTATTGGGAACAACTCCAAACTCCTTAGGATCTATAGCCGCCGTCGTAACTTTGATTGGGTTAGTTCCTTTTGATCCATCAGGATTCTTATCATTGAAAGAATAGGTTGCTTGAAAACTTATTGGATCCCACTTCACCGTCAAGTGATGCCATTGCCCATCGTGAAGTGTCACTGGTACTGTTCCTAAGTGATTCTGAGTATAGTAATATCCCCCAGTAGTGGTTCCAAAAAATCCAGTTACTGGTGCACTACCAGCTCGATTATAGGTTGCTTTGTCATGTGGATACCCGTACGCAATATGCTGTCCAGAAATTCCCATATCGAAACCATCGGCACCACCTAAGGCACCTGAATTATTAGTGTTTGTATCAAATTCCAAGGCCCAACTTCTATCAATCGCTGTATCTGCAATTGTTTGTGTATCAGAAACAGTTTTATCATTATCTAGTCCCCAAACACCAAGGGTTTCACCTGCTCCCAATACTGTTCCTTTATGCGAGAATGCCTTAACACCGTCACTGGAATTTTGGAGAACAAAAGCCATTCCATCACCAAAGTCACCCGCAGCCGAATGTGATTTGGGGCCAAAGTAAAGCCACATTGACAATGTTTGTTTCTTAGTAATATCAATATAGTTACCACCATCAACATTCGACCAAATGGCAGCTGCTTGACCAGTATTATATGTCATTCTAATAGCCCGCAAATCACCATATGGTGAACCAGTTGCGCTCATCAGTGCTGCCATATTGTTAGCGTTTGTATAACCACTAAAATCTCCTTTAGTAAATAAGGTGCTATCCAATCCCAAATTATCTGGGGCTGTTGACAATCCTGCATTTTGTTCCGCTAAAGCAGATGTACTATCTGCCGCTTTAACAACCGTTGAACTATTTGAAATACTCAAAATACTTATAAAAAAGGCGACACAAATCAACCCCACAATATTTAACTTTTTTATTTGTAATCCCTCAATTTCATAAATATTTAATTTATTTTCCTCATAAATCCTTATATATTATATACACATCATTTTTAAAATACATCTTCTGGCTTATAATTTTCATGAAAATAATTCAAAAAAAAGAAAACCCATCTCTAGTTGATGGATTTTCTTTTTTTTGAATTATTCTCAGTTGAAGATCGAAAGGTGAGAAATTAATCTAACTATTATTACAGGCTTAGGCTAATTTATTTAAACAAGCAGAAGTCTTTATTTCACTGTTCCGCTATTAAAAAAATAAACTAGTTGGAAGAGCTGAGAGTATTCATTTGCAGCGAAAGTGGCGTTATTGCTTCAGCAATTACACGACCTAAGATTCGAGACCGCTTCCCAGGCTTGGGCCGTTCCGCACAGCAATTGAATACTCTCAACTCTGGAAACGGCATGCTTAACTACAAACTTTTTAGTTTTCAGAAATTGCCTTATTAACAGCATCCTTTTCATCTTCAATCAAGTTAACGTTAGTTTCAACAATCTTGATATCCATTTGAATTTCACGAGTCAATCCAGGTGTATTAACTTTTGGTTCAAAGAACTTTTTAAATTCAGCCAAACGTTCTGGAGTATGGAAAATCATCGATGTAACAGTGATATATGTTGAGAATTCCATATCGCCACCAACTGTCTTTTCCAACCATGGCCAGTCATTTCTGATCCAGTCCCAAGCATCTTGTTGAGCTTCTTTATTGGCCAAAGTACCACGATACCATGAACGTAAATCTTGTGGCTTAATAGTATCGGCATCCTCAAATTTCGTAATTAACTTGTGGATCAATGCGGCATCAGGTGTACTTGTGATAGCAACTGAAAGATCCTCTTTGTAACTCGGATCAGCAGTTTTAACATAGTCGTTCAATAAGTTATCGAATAATTCCGCAGAACCGTAGTTCTTAACTTCATTTCTCAAAACAAAGAGACGAATATCAGCTGATAGGCCAATCAAATTATCTTTATTCTCAGTAAAAATTTCATGAGCCTTAGCAATAGCGCCTTTGTTTTCAGCGTACAAGGCAGCGTTCAAAACATATGGACGTGTCAATTGATCGTCATTTGATTCGCCGGCTTTTGGTTCCCAGCCTAAACGAGCAACTTGTTTAGCACTCAATTTGTCAAATAACGCTTGTAGATTCTTTTCTTCAGTGAAACCTGGTTTAACAAATTTCTTCAAGTTGTTAGCAACACGATACAACGCTGCATTAACAACAGTTGAAGGATTTTCAGAAAACTTACTTAGCAATGGCACGATTGAAGCGTATGAAATTTCACGAGCATCAGCCAATAGACGCAAGTCTTGTAGGATACCTAATTGAGAAATATTGTCGATTGAATCAATATTATCCAAAATATCTTTCAACAATGTTTCGTCATACTTAACAATAAAGTGTGAATTATTACCAACATTCAAGCGGAATGGCTCATTAGCATCCTTGTGTAAATCTTCATAGTCACCAACGACAACAGTTTTATCAGCCATAATCTTAGGAGCAGCACCGTAGTTACTGTTCAAAGGAATTTGCCATAGACGAGCTTCATCCTTACCTTCTCCGATAAAGAATTGTTGCTGTGACAATGTAATCTTGCCATCAATAACACTTGCTGAAACAACTGGATAACCTGGTTGTTCAAGCCATGAGTGCATGATTGAACCGACATCAATTCCAGAGGCATCACCTAAAGCATTCCAAAGATCATCACCTTTGGCATTGCCGTAACTATGTGCTTCAAAGTATTTCTTCAAACCGGCACGTAAATTATCGTCACCTAACAATGCCCGGACCATAACAAGCATTCTGGCACCTTTAGCATAAACGATAGCTGAATCAAACAAGGCGTCGATTTCAGCCGGATTATTAACTTGAACATGGACTGATTGAACACCATCTGTCGCATCACGTTGCAAAGCAGCCGGGACATCAGATGTTTGGAACATTTCCCAGACATGCCAATCAGGTTCGATAGCATCAACTGAAACGTATTCCATCATGTTGGCAAAACTTTCGTTCAACCATAAGTCATCCCACCACTTCATAGTTACAAGATCACCAAACCATTGGTGAGCTAATTCGTGTGTAATGACAGTGGCAACAAGTTGTTTGGTATCAAGTGAAGTATTGTCAGAATCAACCATTAAGTAAGCTTCACGATATGTTACAAGACCCCAGTTCTCCATCGCACCGGCAGAGAAATCAGGCAAAGCCAATTGCCATGAATGTGGAAGTGGATATGGAGTTTGATAGAAATCTTCGTAGAATTCGATAGCACGTTTGGCAATATCAACCGCGAAATCTAATTCTTTAGCCTTGTGAGCTTTAGTAGCAAAGACGCCGACCTCAACCCCACTCTTAGTTGTCACAACTTTACTTTGCAAATCGCCGAAGGCAAAAGCGATTAAGTAAGTTGACATCTTAACAGTTGTATCAAAGTAGTGAATCCCATTTTCCGTTCTAATTTCAGGCATATTGGCCAGAATTGTTTCGCCAGGTTGTTCATCATACTTGATTGCCATATCAAACTTAGCTTTGGCCTCAGGTTCATCGATACATGGGAAAGCTTGGCGAGCAAATGTTGTTTCAAATTGGGTACCAATAATTTGTTTCTTCTCACCATTAACTTCGTAGTATGAAGGATAAATCCCCATCATGGAGTCAGTCAATTTAGCATTATAAGTGATTGTCAAAGTTGTTGTACCAGCTTGTGGCAAATCAATGTTTAAAGCATCATTTTCATCATCAGTTGTAAATGGAACATCTTTGCCATCTGCTTGGACAGTTTCAACATTCAAATATTTTTGATTAATTGCGATAGATGGTACTGTAGCTTCACCATCAATGACAGTCTTACCAGAAATTTGTTTTGTGCCACGGTTGATATCAATAAAGACATCATAGCGACTAGGTTGAAATTTGTCATAAAAGCGTGTTATTTCAGTCATAAGTTCCCCTTTTTTAATCGTTCTTTAATATACTTCTAATTTATTATAATCTTTAATATATATTAGTTTCAATATAAAAAGAATAGTAATTTAATATGTCGCCTCTGGTGCCAACAATTTTTGGCTCCGCAGACGGCATATTTAACTATTACTACAAGTTATCAATACCTAGATAGCTTAGCAAAAATAAACTTATGTCCCAAGTTAAATGATTTCTAGTTCAATATGAATTTCAATTATAATTCTAAAGGTTGAAAGTTTGATGCATTATGCCGTTTCCAGAGCTGAAAGTATTCATATGCTGCGCGGTACGATCCGAGCCAAAAGACGGTCTCGGATCTCGGTTGGAGCCTCGCAAAATCCGCGAGTCTTCAACACGCCCGGTGGTGTAATTGCTGAAGCAATAACGCCACTTTCGCTGCAAATGAATACTTTCAGCTCTTCCAACTAGTTTTTTTATAATAAGAATGTCCGACTGTGATCTCTTGCCATTTAACTAAATTGGTAAATAAATTGAATTTAGGACTGTAACAGCAATATTTATATCACTTTTTCACCTTTAAAACTTCAATTATAATTGATGAAATTGATGATTTTTAGTTTTCTTCAATTGTAATTGAAGAAAATGGACTTTCCGTAAAATATATTGAGATTGGTTATTATCGTGAAATAGGCGTTTCAATAAGATTCCTAAACAGAGTCGAACAAATTATTATCCACTTTCGAACACTAACCTAAATAAGAGTGACAACCCTGTTTCTTGGTTATCACTCTTATTTAGGTTAAGCAAAAAAATTATATTTTATCTCAACATTTTCATTAAACATCACAAATCGTGTCCAACTCTTTAACCAAATTATACCAAATTTCGTCAGCATGTTCTGATTCAGCCACACCCTTATTTTCAAAACCATTTTTCTCATAAAATGGTACATTTTTATCCAAACTAGTTAAAGAAATACTCTCTCTTTTAGCCTGACAAGCATTTTCCACCACTGCATCTAACAATTTACTTCCTATACTACGTCCGCGATATTTCGGATCAACTGCAATTGTAAAGATAATTTGATGCCCACCTGTTTTAAGATTTGTCGGCGTTTGTTCATACATCCAATCTTCAACATATGGTTCTTTGGTAGCCGGCCCAACAACGAATCCTGCTACTTTATTGTCTATTTTGGCAACTAAAAATGTGTCGGCCAACTTGTTTATGCGGTCACGATATTGTTCCTCAGTTCCCGCTTCTTCTGGTGTAAAACCTAAGCGTTCAATTCGTAAAATATCAGGTAAATCGTCCATTATTACATGTGTTATTTCCATTTTAAAAACTCCATGATTTTTAGTAAGTGCTAGCAACTTGATTAGAAATAATCCATTGCCCGTTTTGTTTAGTAAAATACATCTTCATTTGTAGCGGCCAGGTATTGATACCTCCGCCCCATATTTTAGCTTGGACTTGATTTTGTCCAATCAGACTTGCCTTATCACCTTTAATTTCAACATTTTTGATAGCATCTTCTTTAGAAGACAAGTACTGCATCTCATCATTTTGAATCTGATCGATCCACTCCAATTTTGGTTGAACATAACCTGTCATATGAGTCAATTTCATTGATGATGCTAAAATAGTGTCCAATTTAGAAAGGTTCTTTTCAACCATAGCCTTATTTTCATCACGATATAATTGCATAATTTCTTCTTTGTCAGTCATCTTTTTCACGCCTTCTGATTTAATTTACAAGAATCATAATACCGTGCTGATCGTTTCAGAGCTATTTCAATTACAGTAATGATTGATAAGTGATACTTATACAAAGCTTTCCTTCAATAAA
Source organism: Companilactobacillus huachuanensis (assembly GCF_005404815.1). Classification (GTDB taxonomy): domain Bacteria; phylum Bacillota; class Bacilli; order Lactobacillales; family Lactobacillaceae; genus Companilactobacillus; species Companilactobacillus huachuanensis. Next base: position 204,571 of record NZ_BJDF01000001.1, on the reverse strand, counting down.
TCGGCAAAGCTCTCAATATAAAAGCCTGAATTTCCCGCCTGCCAATAAGCGTAATAATTTTGCGTCAACTCACGATTATCCTTAACCAATTTAATCATTTTAACAATATCCTGATTCAACTGATTTTTCATACGAGCATTAATAATCAAATAACCTTGGTTAGAGGCAACCAACATCTGTGCTTCATCGTAATTTCTCGCAAAAGTGATCTCACTTCTGACACCTAGTATTTCACGATAATACGACTCATCAGTTGCCGGATTATCACTATCAGAAATTAAAATACAAGGTATATCAGCTAAATCCGCAATATCAATTTTTTCAGTTCCAACAGGTAATGATCGACTAACCGCTACCATAAATTTACTTGAGGTCAAAAATTCATTTTGATATTCATTTGATAAAGCACGTCTTTGATCGGAAAAATTCAAATCAATCTTGCCAGTTCGCAACAATTCGTATAGCTCTTCATGATTGCCACTAGTAATATGAATTTTCACTTGCGGATATGCCTGCGTAAATTTAGAAACAGTTTGGAGAAATTCAGTCGTACCAAAGCTTCTCAAATAACCAATATTTAAATTTACAGCATCTTTTTTGACAATTTTTTTCGTATTCGCAACTAATTGATCAACATTAGCCAAAATATCCTGACTGTGCGTATAAAAATATTGTCCAGCCTCAGTAACTTCAAAACTGCGCCCCTTACGTTCCAAGAGTTTTAATCCCAGATTACTTTCTAGCTCTTTCATTTGCTGAGAAATAGCCGATTGAGAAATATTGCATTCAACTGCCGCTTGCGTAAAACTATGATTCTTAACGATTGCGATAAAGTATTGCATCTGTTGAAACATAAATTTCGCCTCAAATATGTATTTTTCACCATTATACCAGTTCGAGCCAACCTTTGGCTCGAACCGACCCACACAACAAAATTCCTTCCTCGAAGCCTTCGGTGGCACAAAAAAATAACCTCTTTCGAGGTTATTTGCTATTTAACTAAAGGTTAAAATTTGAAAAACTAATATAACCATTGTTGTTACAGGCATAGAAAAAATTTACTTAAATAAGCAGAAGTTTTCATTTCATTTTATTTGTTTCTGCCATAAAAATAAACTAGTTGGAAGAGCTGAGAGTATTCATTTGCAGCGAAAGTGGCGTTAGGACTTTAGTCCTTACACCACCGGGCGCGTTGAAGACTCGCGGGTTTTGCGAGGCTTCAACCGAGGAACGAGTTCGCTCTTTGGCTCGGGCCGTTCCGCGCAGCAATTGAATACTCTCAGCTCTGGAAACGGCATACGGCATACTTACCTAAACTCCTAATCTTTAGCTATTTAATCCAACACTATCATGTGAATAATAACTATCATCTGCAATTGCATTTTTCACAAAGTCAGCAATTGATTTCACTGAAACGTCATGTCCACCAAAAGGTTCACCTTTGCGAGTAATTTCATAATTAACTGGTCCATTAGTAAACCAGCCGGGACGAATAACGGTATAGTTCAAATCGGAACTTTCGATAGCATCAGCGGCCTCACGATAAGGACGAAGGACTCCGTTGTTACTCAAGTTTCCATTACTACCAACGGATGCAGGAATTTCGTTATAAATTCCCATTGACGTAATAAACAACATACGGGAAATATTGTTTCGATCCATCGCTTCAATAATCTTTTTAGCAAATTGACCCAAAGGACCACTTAAGGCAACAAAAACTGCATCTTGATTTTCCATGGCTTTATCTAAATCAGAATCAGATGTTACATCACCTGACATTGCAGTTTCACGGTCACTGACATTCAAACCACCAGCACTTCTAGCAAATAAAGTTAGCTTGTCGTCTGTTTCATTTAAAAGCGTTTGGCGAACTGCTCCACCAATTGTTCCTGTAGCTCCAATAATTAATACATTTGTCATTTTAAATTCCTCTTATTTATCAATAATTAATAGTGATTTAATAGCCGTTCTCTTATCCATTGCTTCATAAGCATCTTGAATATGATCAAGATCAAAACGTTGTGTAAAGACTTTGCCGGGATTAATCTCACCCTTCAAAACAGCATCCAATAAAATAGTCTTGTCATCTGTCGTTACTGAAGCAATTCCACCGCGTAGACCAATGTTCTTCCAGAATAGATTATTCGTATTCATTTCGGCTTTTTGTGGTACACCAACGCGACCAACAACGGCTCCAGGACGTCCAACTTTAACGGCTGTATCTACAGACTGTTCAGTTCCAACACACTCAAGAACCGCATCAGCACCGGTACCAGTCAATTCCATAACCTTAGCAACGGCTTCATCACCACGTTCTGCAATGATATCTGTTGCACCAAATTCTTTAGCCAATTTTTGACGATCTTCATGACGACTCATAGCAATAATGCGTTTAGCACCAAGTAATTTAGCAGAAAGAACACCACTCAAACCAACCGCACCGTCACCCATGACAACGACTGTATCGCCTTTTTTAACTTCGGCACTACGGGCAGCATGGAAACCAGTTGCCGCAACATCGGCCAAGGCTAGAAAATTGTTAAGCATATCATCAGAATAATCTTCAGGTTGACCAGGAATCTTGATCAAAGCCCAATTAGCATTTGTAAATCTTAAGTATTCACCTTGATAACCGCCATTGCCACCAGCTTCTTGATTCAAACAATCACCATCAAAACCAGCTAGGCAAGCAGCACAATGACCACAGCCATGTGTGAAAGGTGCAATTACAAAATCTCCAACTTTAACATCCTTAACATCTGAACCAACTGATTCGATAATTCCAATTGCTTCGTGACCAACAGTTGAACCTGCCTCACGTTTAGCAATACCACGATACCACCAAAGATCAGATCCGCAGACACAGGCACGAACGATTTTGATAATTGCATCAGTTGGTTTTTGGATAGTTGGTTTAGCGTATTCTCTGACTTCCATTTTTCCAGGTTCTACAAAGGTTGCTGCTCTCATATTTGAATATCTCCTCAAATTTTATTTATTTATTATTTTCTTGATTTAACTTACAAGTGATATATTACAATCATTTCGTTATTAGACCAATTTCAAATTTTAAAGTAATTAATAAGTTCTACTTATACAAAAAAGCAAGGGAATGACCGAATTGTCATTTCCTTGTTATATTTACACCACCGGGCGTGGAGTAGCTCTATGCCACCTTTACTGTGCCGTTTGGTGCAGCAATTGAATACTCTTGGATCAAGAAACTGCATACTTGCCTAAATTTTCAACTTTTAGTTACTTTATAAATAAAGCATCGGCATTGCTCAAAATATCTCTGATTCGGTAATTAAACTACGCTAAAAATATTATTACTAGACAACCAAAAACCAAACTTATTTGCAACTATACGTTTGGCTATATACATGCAGTGTCTCTAAACTAGCTTTCCAACTTCATTCAACTTAGCGATAACCGAATGTTTATGTGGAGATTTCATAATTGCTTCCGATAAATCATTGCCTGCAACGTTGCCGTGGTGTTTGCCACCCTTCCATGGTTCTACATCGGTCATATCATAAACAATTCCGTCAATGGCTACATAAGCTGGATTGCCATTTTCACCATTAAATTTCTTTAATTCCTCACGTGTAAATTTTTTGTCTGTCATCTAATTAACCTCAACTTTCAAAAATTATTATCTATAAATAGTATGGCATTTATCAGTAGATAAAGATAACTTTAACTCCCATAAAATTTATCAAATTCAATCTCTAGGCCGTCCATTCCCCGTCGTATAGCCTCTTTTATATCAACACCATTAGTCTGTAATCCCTGAATAAATTAAAAACTTATAGAACCTCATCAACTCTTCAAAGATGCCCTTTAAATACATTCGTGAAAATTCTAGTGGCGTATAGCAATCGGGGAACCTATCGTTGTGATTGCATCGAAAATTCTCTGACACTTATTCAAGATTAGAACTAAAACAATTCCAACAAAATTACGAAAATAATTATCACAATATTCCTTTCGAATGCGAATTAACACCACTAGGACAAGAATTATTTCAGAAGAACAATTACCAAAACATGCATTTAAAGACTTCCGACGGCAAAAATTATAATATCTGGTGGCTACAATCAATCTGAATTTAACTATATGGTGGAATATCTAATTACATTGGGTAAAAATGTAAAAATTAATTATCCTGATGAATTGAGACAAGCATATATTAATGAATTGAGAGGAATAATCAATCGCTACTAGCTGCTTGTGCAAACGCACACAAAAAGTCTATCATTGAACTAACTAAAGGTTGAAAGTTGAAAAATTAATCTAACCATTGTTATTACGGCATTAGAACTAGTTTATTGAAACAGGCAAAAAAAACTTTGTTTTATTGTTACTGCTATTAAAAAAACAAACTAGTTGGAAGAGCTGAGAGTATTCAATTGCAGCGAAAGTGGCGTTATTGCTTCAGCAATTACACCACCGGGCGTGTGTTGGAGACTCGCGGTTTTTGCGAGGCTTCAACCGAGGTTCGAGACCGCTTCCCAGGCTCGGGCCGTTCCGCGCAGCAATTGAATACTCTCAGCTCTGGAAACGGCATACTTAACTTTCAACCTTTAGTGAACTAAATAATATTTTTGGAGGTTAATATAATGGAAACTTTTGAAATGATTCAATCACGTAAGGCTGTTCGTAAATATTCTGGACAAATTACTGACGAACAACTTAACAACATTTTGTTGGCTGCTAATGCGGGATCAGTTGGCCTGGGTAAATTTGACGAATATCGTCTAACTGCTATTCAAAAACCAGAAATTTTATCACAAATGACAGGTATTTACGATGCCCCAACAGTTATAGTCGTTTCTGGTAAGAATAATGGTTTAATGGACGGAAATTCAGCTGGTACAATCGTGCACAACATGGAACTTGAGGCTGAAAATCAAGGCCTAGGAGCTAATTACAACATGGCAAGTCTGGGTTTCATTCCTGATGGAGTTATTCCAGATGGCTTTAAACCACTCTTTGCTTTGACATTGGGCCAAACAGATGAAACTTTCACACCACGCGAAATCTCTTTGAAAAGGATTCAAACTAATATCGTTAAATAATTAGATACTCAACAACTAGGATTTATTTGCTATAATCTTTTTAAGAGTGAATAAAGTTCTCAATTAGGAGATTTATCATGGGTGAACCAGTTGCGGCGATGAACATAAAAGTTACATTATTAATGTTTAGCAATCCCCAGAAAAACTTGGAGGAGACTTCGTGTTCCTATATCTATTCGTTACGACCAGCTTGAGATTTTAATCCAACTAGCATTTGGTATAGAAGAAGCAGATTTATATGAATTCACACCTTACGAAAAACAAATTCAATATATGAACTATCCCATGGACCCGGATGCCGGTTTTGATGGCGTTTCATTTTTAGCTGATAAAGGCTATCCTTATCCCGACCTAATCAATAATTCCATCATGCTTGAACTTGGCTCAGATTGGCAATTCGACATTGCATTAGAAAGAACTTTGTCATTTCGTTCACTTAAAAAGCTTCCACTTCCCTGCTGTCTCGAAGGTTCAGATAATGAAAATGAAGAAAATGTCCCCAAGTTTAATTACAGTGCTGTTAATAAAAACTACGCTTTATGGGCTCGAGCCGGTGAAAGAATGGTTCCCGGGTCAGGCCAATGGCCTTTCAATGATTAAAAAAAGGAGAATCTCTACATATGAATAAGCAATCCCCTGTAGCTATGGAAATAACCGTTAAATTATTAGATACAAAACCCGCAACTTGGAGAAAATTAATTGTTCCAATTGGTATTCGCTATGATCAATTACATGTTCTAATTCAATTGTCCTTTGGCTGGCAAAATGCTCACCTTTTCTCATTTAAACCTAAGAATAAAGATATTGAATATTTAAATTATATTGATGACTATGGTGATTTTTTTAATATCAAGCAAGTTTATGCTGATCAAGGATATTTATACCAGGATTTAAGTGACGATACTGTTCTCTATACGTATGATTTTGGTGAAGATTGGGAACACTTAATTACTTTGAAAAAATTGTTAACTTTCGAAGACTTGGATAACGCAATTATTCCATCATGTATTGCTGGTGCTGGCGGTAGCTTGGGCGAAGACGGTAATGCTCCTGACGCCGCTACAAGTCGGTTTAACCGTAAAAATATCAACAAAAATCTTTCCTTATGGTCAAAAGCTGGTGAACAGATGATTACTGGTGCTGATATGGGATTATTCCCTAATATGTAAAACTAAAGAGTCCATTATAAGAAATCGTATACTGATTTCCTATAATGGACTCTTTGATTTTGCTTCAATTGAGTTTATTTAGTTTTTTTATTCAGAGATTCTACATCATTAATCTATAAGATTTGCAAAATATTCTGTTTTGTCTGCTCCAAGATAATCTGATTGTCAGAAAGCATTGTAATTAAGTTTTTCAACAGAACTTCAACACGATTGAATTCTCTGGCAGAAAGATCCAGTCCTGTTAAATCAATAAACTCTTGCCATGTATTCTTAGACCAATACTCCGGAGTTTCCAGATATTTAGCATAAAAATAATCAACAACCTGCGGAATACCAATAATTATTTCGGAGACCCCTGTCATAAACGAGAAAACCTAATTCTTCTACTTTTTTCGCACCAATCCAGAGAAACAACATTGCTGAGTTGTCAGCACTTTGTCATCTGAAAGTATTGCTACCAAGCTTTTCAGTAAAATTGTGGTTTGCTTATATACATCGACTTCATTATCCCATTTCAACCTACCGGAAAAATTTTGTTGCAATATTCAAAACTTCTGCTCGAGAATTTCCAATCTCGAAGCCATGGTCAGCATCATCCAACAAATGCAAAGTGTCATTCGTATAAACATCGTCATAACGTGTTGACGCAATCTTATCTACGACTGTATCTTTCAAACCATGAACTAAACAAACAGGACCATGATATTCTTGAGCACTTTCATAGATTGGCAAAGTTTGTGCCGTTCTGAGATAAAAGCCACCCAAGGTTAAATCTTTCTTGATTGGTAATGTATCGGGAATATTGTGTGGATCGTATGTATACCCTTGAGTGCTGCCTTTCAAAGCATCATCCTTTAACGTTGCAGCAGGTGCTAGCAAAGCCAACTTGGCAATCTTTTCAGGGTAATAACCGGCTAGCATGCTGGCAACAACTCCACCTTGAGAATGTCCTAACAAATAAATTTTTTCGACGCCTGCAATTTGTCTAGCGTAATCCAAGATAGCCTTGCCATCGCTGATTTCATTTAAAACAGTCATATCAACAAATTTCCCATCTGATTGACCGTGACCATTAAAATCAAAGCGTAGAGTAGCCAAACCTTTTTCCTCAAAACGCTTGGCTAACTGATATAACAACTGGTCTGGATCAACTCCACGATTAGATGTGAATCCGTGCATCAGAATCACCAAATTAAACTTAGCAGCAGCCGGTTTATTGAAAGTTCCTCTTAAAGTTAAGCCATCACGCTCTATTTCGACATCCATTTTTATCATCCTTCTTCTAATAAGTTAAATGCTAACAAATTATGATTATTTTAATCTTATTTGGAAGATATTCAAAAAAATAACGAATTATTTATCCCTGCTGGCAATGCTAGGACAAGTTTCATTGATGCAGTGTTATTAGTGAGATTGACGGTATCGCCCTTTTGAATAATAAATATCTCAATCAAAAGCTAAACATCATCGGTCCATCAGCTTTCTCATATCAAGAAATGGCTAAAATCATGACTATAATTCTAGGAATTAAAATAACTTACAGCAAACCCAGCCTTTTTAAATTTCGGAAGACAATGTTGGAACGTGGAATCAAAAAGGATTTCGTTACTGTAATGGTCATGCTCTATTTGATAACTCAACTCGGTAATGCTAAAGAGGTGACCGACACCGCGGCCAAAGTATTGGGACACGCGCCACGAACAATTCAGAATTATATTTTTGATAATCAAAAATATTTTAAATAACGAAAAGAAGGAGAAAACAATTTAGTTTTCTCCTTCTTTCTACTATATGTATATATTTGTTCTGATTAATAAATCCATTTAATAATTAATGGTTGAAAGGCGAAAAATTAATATAACCGCCGATGTTACAGGCCTAGAGTTAATTTATTTAAAAAATTAGGAGTTTTCGTTTTATTATTCATTTTATTAATAAAAAAAAACTAGTTGGAAGAGCTGGGAGTATTCATTTGAAGCGAAAGTGGCGTTATTGCTTCAGCAATTACACCACCGGGCGTGTTGAAGACTCGCGGTTTTTGCGAGGCTTCAACCGAGGTCCGAGACCGTACCGTTCCGCGCAGCAATTGAATACTCTCAGCTCTGGAAACGGCATATTTAACTAAACTTTCAACCTTTAGTTAATAACTACATCTTTCCACCAAATACCGGATAAGCACTGGCAGCTCCATAATTCATTTGGTCTATTTTCATCAAAGTATCCATATCTTCAGCTGAAATTTCAAAATCGATCTCAGCATTAGACTTCATATGTTCTGGATTAGCTGACTTAGGTAAAACAATAACATTCAATTGCCAATCATAACGGATGCATAATTGTGGCACACTGACATTATATTTGGCAGCCATCTTTTTAATTTGTTCATCATTCATGGCAGCACCATGGGCAACTGGTGAGAATGCTTCCACTGCAATGCCATTATCTTGAGAATATTTAATAATATCCATTGGTGTATCTCCGATATGAATCTGAACTTGGTTAACAGCTGGTTTAGTGTCACTATTTTTAATCAAGTTGTCCAAATCTTCCTTATTAAAACTTGAAACCCCGATAGTCTTCAACTTACCAGCTTTGACAGCATCTTCCATTGCACGCCAAGTTTGTAAATTTCCTTCAAAATGACGGTCATTTCCTTGGTTAACTTCCGTCCATGGTTGTGGATTGTGAATAATCATCATATCCAAATAATCTAAGCTCATCTCGCTCAAAGTTTCATCGATTGATTTTTTAGCCTCATCGTAATTTTTAATTTCAGCGGCGACCTTAGAATTCACAAAAATCTTATCTCGACTGACACTGCTATCGCGAACTCCTTCACCGACACCACGTTCATTACCGTATGCTTGGGCAGTATCGATATGACGATAGCCAATATCAAGTGCACTCTTAACTGAATCAGCAACTTGATCATCAGGGATTTCCCAAACTCCTAAAGCTAATTTGGGAATTTTTACTCCATTATTTAAAGTGATTGTTTCATCAAAAATTGACATATGATTTCTCCTAATTTTTTTATTTTAAACTTCTTGTCCAGTAGGACGAATAACCATCTCATTAACGGCCATATTTGCTGGTGTATCAATGACAAAAGCTACAGCTTGAGCGATCTCTTCCGGTTGTAAAGCCATCATTTCAGCACCAGGTTGTTTCATAGCTGACTCAAGTCCCTCACGAACTTCCTTATTATTAATTGATTTGAACAGTTCAGTGTTAACTGATCCGGGGGCAATAATCGTCGTCTTAATATTATTAGCATGCTCTTCTTGACGTAGGCCTTCCATAATCGCACGGACTGCATACTTAGTTCCTGAATAAGCTGCGTAACCAGGTAAAACTTCGTATCCTAAAACTGATGAAGTGGTAATGATATGACCACTCTTTTGTTTCTTCATGACAGGTAAAGCTGCGGCAATTCCATTCAGAACACCTTTGACATTAATATCCAACATATTTTGCCATTCATTATGTGCCAATTGATCCAAGTTATTTACTGGCATAATTCCGGCATTGTTGAATAACACATCAACACGTCCATAAGCTGCAACAGTGTAGGCAATTACCTTCTCAACTTCATCAGACTTAGTTACATCTGCTTTAAAGGCTTTAATTTCAGCGTCAGGATTCTGTTTTTGGATTTCTTCCAAACGATCCAATCTACGCGCTGCAATACTTAATTTTGCACCTTTACTAGCTAACAAACGTACTGTAGCAGCACCAATTCCACTTGATGCTCCCATAATTACAACTACTTTATCTTTTAAACTCATAAAATTACTCCTTAATTGTTTTAATGATACGGGCTGGCACTCCACCAACCACGGTATTGGCAGGAACATTTTTTGTCACAACTGCACCCGCTGCTACGATAGCATTTTCACCAATAATCGTTCCCGGCGTGACGGTAACATTAGCACCTAGCCAAGCATTATCGTGAATATAGACCGGTTTAAAGCTCAAATGGCGTCTATCGTCAGGATTAGTACGATGATTAACAGATGTAATCGTAGTATTGGGCCCTATCAAAACATTGTCGCCAATATAAATTCCACCGAGATCAACAAACATTGAACAATTACTGATATAAACATTCTTTCCAATATGAAGGTTTTGTCCAAAGTCAGTATAAAATGGCAATCTAATTTCTGTAGTCTCATCAATCTTTTCATTGGTGATTTCACTGACAAATTCTCGAATTTCTGGTTGCGTATGTGGCGAATCATTCAATTGTTGCACTAAAATTTGATTGCGACGGTTGACCTTTTCAATTTGTTCATAGGCCTCTGTACCTACATCCATTTCTGATTTCATCTTAAGTACCTCTCTGATTGAATTCAGTATACAAAAAGATTATTATAATGTTAAATACTTATCATGAATCAATAGCCATACCTTTTAATTATAATAGGAGCATATCAATGGATGTGAGAGTTTTACGTTACTTTATCGCCATCGCTCAAGAACAAAATATTTCTCGAGCGGCCCGTTTATTACATATTTCCCAGCCAGCTTTATCACGACAAATCGCTGATTTGGAAACTAATCTCGGTACGCAATTATTTATTCGAGGTAAGCGTCAGATTCAATTGACTCAAGACGGTTATTACCTATTAGAACGTGCCCAGGAAATTGTTGGTTTAGTGGATAAAACTACCTACAATTTGCAAAAACAAGACGTTGTCAGTGGAACTTTAGATATTGGAGCTGGCGAAAGTATTGCGATTCAGTGTGTCATGGATACCGTTCACGACATTATCCATAAATATCCCGAGGTTCACGTCAACTTCACCAGTGGCGATTACACAATTATTGAATCCGCTCTTGATAGTGGGATTTTGGAATTCGGCATCATTATGGGCCATCACGAGTTAGGCAATTACAATACCTTGGAGTTACCTGATAAAAATCGTTGGGGCATTTTGATGCGTAAAGATGAACAATTGTCCACGCAAAAATTCATCCAACCAAGTGATCTGATTGGACGACCTTTACTAGTTTCTCATCAAATTAAACAACATCGTGACTTCAAAAATTGGAGCCAAGGTCTATTCGACCAGTTCAACTTCATAGGTACTTACAATTTGATTTTCAATGCTAGTTTATTAGTCAAAACTGGCGCCGGTATAGCCCTAACATATGAAAATCTAGTTGATATCTCAGCCGACAGTGACCTAACTTTTCGACCATTGTCACCGGAACTGACCGATCCGAATACTCTGATTTGGAGTAAGAAACGGACTTTACCCGATGTGGATCAGTTATTCCTAAAGACTCTTAAAGAAAAAATTGGAGAACCATCAAAATGAAAATTTACTTTGCAGCATCAATTCGTGGTGGACGTGACGATGTTAAAATTTACAAACAGTTGATTGATTTTCTCAAACAAGACAATCAAGTTTTGACAGAACACATTTGGGATTATTCTTTATCAGTAGCTGGGCAAAAACAGGATGATTCATATATTCGAAATCGTGATATTGCTTGGCTCAAAGAAGCTGACCTAGTGGTTGCCGAGACCTCCAATCCTAGCTTGGGCGTTGGTTACGAGCTTGGTTACGCGGAGAGGTTGCATAAGCCTGTCATTATCCTACATAATTCTAAGAACAGTCAGCTGTCTGCAATGATCAACGGAACCGATTATTTTAAAGATATTTTTGAATATTCGACAGTTGCTGAGGCAATTGAGATTTTAAAAAGGGTACTCAAATTATAGGGGGAACTACAGATGAAAACATCTAAATTAATAAGTTTAATTGCATTTTTAGCAATGGCTACAATTGGGGGATTATTAACTTCACAAAATGACGTTAAAGCTGCAAAGATTGCCACAACTACCACTAGAAGAGGACCTGCTCCCCTTTACACTTCCGATGGAACTGATATTACCGACCGGGCATTAAGTCCAAATACAGAATGGGCTGTCGGTAATATTATCACTACTGACCACGGACTTACTCTTTATCAAGTCGCTACCAATGAATATATGTCATACAGCGATGCTACTTTATCTGACATTCAAAATCCCGTTCAACAGCCTTTAATTGGTACCGTAATGACCAGACAACATGATGGCACTGTGACTATTGATAAAAACACAAATTATATCTCACATAACCCTAACTTACCTGAAGGTTCGAGATGGAAAATTGGTAAATGTATGGTAAATACTTTTGGTGAAATCTACGTTGAAGTTGCTAGAAATACATACGTTCCCGCAGTTCACATGGTATTTAATCAAATACTTCCTGAACCAACGTATGACGAATATTTCTTCTATTACTCATTAAGGGACCCACAAATGACCATTGGAACATATAACACCATAGATGGTTGGTTCAATTTCTAAATAACCTAATCTAAACAAATAAAAGGAAAATCCTAATCAAGGATTTTCCTTCTTTAGTTATTTTTCATAAGTTAGATATGCGACTCCATTAACTTTCTTAGCTGCCTCCAAATTGAATTCTTTAAATTTTGTTTTGTCAGAAAACAATGGAATGCCGCTACCTAAGACGATTGGAATGATACCGATTTGATAACTATCGATCAAATCACTATTTACTAACGGTGCAATAATGCTGCTCCCTCCGATAATCCAAATATCTTTCTTTGATGGTTGACTCTTCAACATCTCGACCAGATCCACCACATTGTCTCGAACAAAATTAATATTTCCAAGACTTTCAGTTGGATGTGTCGTCAGAATATAATTTTCAAACGAATCATACGGATAATTATTAGGTGATATTTCATTGGCGACTTGTTCATAAGTCTTTCGTCCCATCACCACCGTGTCAATATGCTTAGTCAATTTTTCATATTCATGATCAGTCGTTTCACCAGAGGTAAAGTTACTATCAAGCAAAAAGTCAATATTACCATCAGATTTAGCAATATAACCATCTAAGGTTTCAGCGATAAATAAGATAACTTTGCGTGCCATGATTCTGTCCTCCAATTGGCTCATTTAGTTGAGACAATTATATAATCAATCGGTGGAAAATACATTAAATCAAGCATTTTTTTCATTTTACTTTTTGTCATTTATTTTATTTATACAGATACTGCTATCTATTACTTCTAATTATTGTTATACTAAAACCGATGCAGCTTTTATAAGTGACTATCTCGGTCACTTTGTATCGGGAAATAGGCAGGTGTGGTCACCTGTCTATTTTTTTGCACTTTTTTAATCGCCGATGTTGGTACCATCAATAATTCTATGTAGAAAACTCTTTCCATTCTCAGGAGCTTCTACACCAAAATAGTCTGCGCCAGTAGCTCCAACATCCGAAAGTGTTGCTCGATCGCCTACGTATTTATTATGTGTACCTTCTTTATAAATCAATAATGGTGTACGTTCGCGTGTATGTAGTGTAAAGCCTATGGTTGGATCATCACCGTGATCAGCCATAACAATCAAAATATCATCGCCTGTATAAAGTGGTAATACCTCTTTTAACTTTTTGTCAGCTTTTTCCAAAACATCAGCATAACTAACGGGGTCTTCGGCATGACCGGCTAAATCTGTTTCTTGAATATTCATAAATAATAATCCGTTTTTCATATCCTTAGATTGATCTATGAATTTATCAAAAAGATAATTTGTATCTACACCAGGAAATCTTCTATTAGTATCAACATTAATAATATCTGACGTTTTACCAACTAATGCGACATCAATATTAGAACGATGAAGAATTTGAGGTAATTGCACTTTGGGGTTTATTCCATATCCAAGGTGAATAACGTGATAATCAACATTATAAACACCTGATTCAGGAGCAGAAACTCCAACATATTTTTCATGTTCAATCTTTAGAGCTTTTAATATATCTTTTAAAGTAACTTCACGACCACCAAAAGCAATTACACGAGAGACTTTAACAACGCTTCTAACAGATTCTCCCAATCTCGTGATTTCATTAAATGGCATTTCATCCAACGCAGCTGTGACATTATAAACTTGTCCTGGATCGGCCTCAAGATTATCGCCAATTGTTGCGCAATCATTTACAAGTAACATTTGGTACCCAGGTTCACCATATCTTTTAACACTAAACCCATCTTTTTTGACCTGTGTCTCAACTGTATCTATCACTTCATTAAATGGTTGCAATAATGGCATTTTGGGCTTTGTTCCCATTATTTCCTGATGAGCCAAATACGAATCCGCACCATGATGCATTAAGTTCGAAGTTCCCCAATTAGCCGTAGTAGAGAATTTAAAATTCCCTCTTTCCTCACCAATAGCATTCATTAATCCTAGTTTAATTAAATTTGGTATTTTAATTTGTGGAACCGCTTTAATGATGTTTAAAGCAGTATTGGCTCCAATATCATCTGGACGTACTCTCGGAACATCATCCATTGCACCAACACCAAAACTATCCAATACAATTACTCCAAACTTGCCCATATCACTTAACTCCTTTCGATAATTCTCTTCCCTGTGTATCGTACAAACCAATCAATCTTGGATTTTCGGTATGTAATCCTCTAACAAGTGCTACCGTACTTCTAGTTACAAACATCTGCGTTCGAGTCGACATTATTACTGGTAATCCTGATTTAAATTTTTTATTTAATTCTAAATAATAATCAATACTTGAATTATCTAATGGAAGAACTTCGGCCGATTCTATTCTTTCACCATCTTTAACAATGGCATTCTTTAAATGACCTCTGCGATAATATCCACCGCCATAAATGTAGCTATGCTCTCCGTAGCTGTGTGAAATCTCGCTAACATAACAGTAAGCCGGCTTTTCTGGTAAATCTTTTACAGCATGCATAGGAGTAGTTCCAGTAATAGAATGGCCTGGCTCGCCTTCTGTTCCACCAAGTTCTTTAATTAACTTAATTGATTTAGTGGCAGTTGCTGAAGGTAAACTAACGACAGAACATTCAACTCCGTGCTTACTAAATAATGCTTGAGATTTTTTTACTGTCTCCATATTAGATGTTGAGTGATAACTGCATGTCTTCTCATCAAACAAAATTGCCGGAAATGTCGTTAATCCAACAACTTTGATATTAGATAAATTATTTAGTTCATCTAATTGATCATCCAACTCTTCTAATGTGAAGCCTCCAACTTGTCCCGGGTAAATATCGTCTTCAGTAGCTTGAATTTTTAAAATGATGGCTTGAACTTTTCCAACTGACTTAGCAGCTTCATTCAAATCCACTACATTTTCAAGAGAATACATTGTGAAATATTTAGTTCCGTAAGAAACGATTTTCTCTAACAATGCCTTGGGAGTTTGAACTAAATGTCCTACATTGCCCAAATTTAAGTTATTTTCCATAAATACTTCAGCTTCACGAAAATCTACTACTACAGCATTTTCAATCCCCGCCGATTGAATTTCTTTAGCTACAATTGGATTTCTACCCAATTGCTTAGTCATATAAAGCAATTCAACTCCATATTTCTTAGCTTCATCTACCATCTTGACTGTATTTTCATGAATCATATCCAGGTCAATTACGTATGTGTCAGGTAAAATTTGACCCGTTTTATGTAGATTAAATGCAAAATCGATAAGTTCAGGATTTTGCTTTTCAAGTTGTTTCAAAAACATTATTATTCCACCACCTTACCAACACTGTTCTTTAGGATGCGTACTATTGTATCTGCGCCACATCTATATGGGTTAATGCGAATTGTCGTTTTAAGCAATTCCGGATCATATTCTTTAAATGTTCCAGAAACTCGATAAAACATTGGTACCATTTCATACTTTGACTCAGCGCCGACTGGATTAGGAGCGGCCCCTAATGAATTGGTATATTTCAAAACCTCCTGTGCAATTGGTTTTTCAAATTCAACTAATAAAACCTTTGATTGAGCATTTGCTACATAGGCTGATGAAATTCCCAAAACTTCATTATTGTTGAGTCTTTCAACCAATTCATTTACAACTCGAGCTTGATTTGCCAAGGCTACGGGTGCATAAGTTAAGCCTCGTAAAACATCCAATGCCTCATGACCTTGAACTTGAGATCCTCCCGAATAATTTTCTTTGCGCAACTGATCCAATTCCTTTTTATCGCCGACAATACACCCAATTCCTTCAGGACCTAGTAATTTGAAGGTCGAAAAGCAGCTAAGTGATGCTCCCAACTCAACACCAATTTTGTGAACCTTCATAACGGCATAATTATCATCTGTAACTATTGGAATTTCTGGATACTCCTCTTTAAGATAAGAAATAACTTTATCCATAGAATAAGAATCCTCTGGTTGTTGACGCGTATATTGAATTAAGATGGCTGAAACACCTACAGGTAATTTTTGAGCCTCAATTTTATTAAAATCTATCGCCACTGTCTTAATACCCATGCTGTCAATCGAAACCTTAGTTGTAGGATAAATTGGGGCTTGATGTACCAATAATGTTTCGCCAGGTTTCAATACAGCATGTAACGCTAATCTAATAGCTGATGTTCCTGATCCTCTGACCAACATTGCTGCTTCAGTACCAAAGAAATCAGCCAAAACTTCTTCAACCTTTTTAGTATATCTGGGCTGATTAAGGCCGGGAACGACTCCCAAATCCCCTCGACTCAGTAATTCATTGCCCTCGAAATGACGAGTCATTGTATCGACTAGTTTGAATTGTTTGTCTAGAGCTTCATCAACCGAAATGCTCTCTAATGGATAAGTTTTGAATTTAGGCATTGATATCACCGTAGATTCTTTGTGGATTTCTATCCAACATCTTATTGATGAATTCTTCAGAAATACCAGCTTCTTGAAGTTGAGGAACGAAGCTATCCAATAGGTATGAATAGCCATTACCCCCATTTTCCTTTAAGTGTGACTTTCTTGTGATATCCATTGACATTACAACCTGATCAGAAAATCCTGCTTTTTCAATATCCTTGAGCATTTGTACTCTGATGGAATCTGCTAAATAATTATTTTTACCAATAGTATCGAATTCAACATTAATACCTGTCTTCAACATATCAATCACATAATCAGAACTAGCCGATAAATCAACGTGTCCGATAACGATTTTGCTTAAATCCGCATGGTTTCGAACAAAATAATTAACTTGCTCATGGCCTAAAGTTCCAATTGAAGTATGTGTACTGATTGGACATCCTGTCTCTTTTTGGGCAATAACGGCGGCATCAAATACCTTGCCTTCACCTTCAGTCCACTTTCCTTGAGTAGTAGCAATCTCTCCGATAACGCCTGCCTTAACATTTGTTCCTTTTATTCCAACTTGAATATCCTTAATCATTCCTTCTGCCAATTGATTAACAGATAATCTGAATACCTCTATTGGTAGAAATGCATCTTGATAAAATCCAGTGGATTGAACAATATTGATTCCGGATTCTTCGGCTACTTTCTGTGCATAAGGAATATTTCTGCCCATGCCTCTATTTGTCATATCAATAACGTTTCGAATACCTTTAGAATACAAATCTTTAAACTCTTTGATTACAAGTTCTTGGGAATCAAGATGACAATCCTCATTGTGCTTAACTTCTGATAAATCAATCGGAATATGTTCGTGTGAATAAACCATACCAGGTACTAACATGTGAAATTCCTCTTTCCTATAATTTAAAAAATCATTATTACTCTCAAAATATTTAATAAAACACCAAATGCAATTGTTGCAATTGGACCAACTGCCATATCTACTAATGGTTTCTTTGATTTCTTGTTCAATAACCAGAAGCCAATAACCCAGAAGAATCCGATATTAGCAGCCATTTTATTACATGCAATAGCGGCACCAATTAATAAAGCAATTGCAATTGTATCTTGCAATGATGTTCTAATATGTTCGCCCATATCTCTCAAGCCAGGGAACTTATCCAACCCTTTAGCAGTAGCTGCCAATAGTTGAACTTCAATCCACATCCAAACGAAACCAGCAATAAATGCAACAACTGGTTGGCCTTTCAATAAAAGACCAATAGCAAAGATAATTGTTGTTCCGGCCATACCGTAAACACCGGTTACGATTGCTGTTGAGAATACTAATGGAATGAACCCAATGGCACGAGCAAATGTAGCAATAGCTGCTTCCATAACTTGATTTTTAACTAACAATTGTTGTGGAAGTACATCAACAGCAATAATTAACATACTTGATGCGGCTGTAATTAAACCACCCATAATTGATAACCAGATCCAGTTACCTTTAATACGACCAACACGTTTTGAGAATACATTGACTAAACTTGCATTGGAATTACCGTCACCCTTAATTTGAGCGGCAAAGTAAATCATACATACCATTGCAACCAACAAAGCCATACCAATGGCATTTAAAGTTATCGTGTAACCATTTACTTTGAAAGTACCAAATTTTGTAGCTAATAAGTAAGCTAAAAACGTTAATCCAAATGTGATGAAACCCTTTTTAGGATTGTGCTGACTTGCAACAGCAAGTGCTGGAAACGCACAGAATGCTAACAAAATCGGACCACTCATTAATGAAAGTGCTGGTAAGAAGTTGAATGGTAACATTTTGAACATTGCGACAATTGAAGAAAGTCCAAATAGTAAACCTGCGCCATAGATGGCACCGACGACTCCGGCTAAGGCTGTACCCCACTTATTGTCTGGAGTCCATGTACCAATAACATCGGCTGCTAGTAAAATACTATGAGCAACTAAAATAGTTGAACCAATGGAAACCGGAATACCAAAACCAATGATTAAACCAAAACTGACAGCAAAACTGGTAGCAGCTAATTCTTTTCTAGTAATCTTACCTTCAATATATTCAGGCATGATAGGTCTTAACCCATCATTAAATACGGCAATACCACGATTGGCTAAAATAGAACCGACCCCACCAACAGCAGCAATTAATATGTAATTAATCAGCGTAGTAACGTTCATTGTTATACCTTCCTTTATTTGTTTTCAATATACTGTATATTGTATATTGAAAGATAGATAAACAGAGTCCAAATTATTTCACTAAGTATTTCATTAAAATTGGTAGGACCGTATCTTTAGTATTAATAGTAAAGCCAAATGCTATTTTACCTTTATTATTTATTTGATCAGCAATTTCTTCTTCAGATAATACCTTTGATGGCGATGCTACAGTCACTGTTTTATCTGATCCCAAAAGTGCCGTTGCCATTGCCAATGCGCCACCAGCTCCAGTTTCACAAGCGCCAATATAATAATCTGCCTCACCTGCTTGAATAGCCATGGCAGCATCGAGATCATTCTTAACTGTTATTTCAACATCATTATCGCCAACTAATCTTTTCAAATCAGCCTCAATTTCATCTTTTCCCATTTGACCACCGATTACAATTTTAATCATTTTGATTCCTCCTTAATATGTTTAAAACATGCAACAAAATATACTGTGTTTCATCATCCGTAAATTCAACTGGTGACTTTGATTTTAAATCATTCCAGACGGATTCGGCAACTTTGTACTCTGGTTTATCAGAAATCTGTTCCCACATCTCATCTGGCATTTTATCTACTTTCTTGTTCTCAAACATTCTATTAATCGCTACTGATAAATGAATCAGTAACATTTCATTATCATTGCTGTAATAATTTTCCAAAAAATAGTCATCAACATCTGTTAAAAAATCAAAGGAATCCTGATCTAATTTACCTAGCCTATTTAATACCTTTAATTTTTCCTCAGTAGTTTCTTTCATACCTATCGTCTCCTAATATTCAGGTAAAATCTCACCGGAAATCACTGCTTTTTGAACGGACGTAATCTTATCAATATCCGCATATCTTTGTACAATTTCTTTAATGAAAGTATTACCTTTTTTACATAATAAGGCTGCGCTTGATGATTTTTTAATCAAATCACTGTCAATCGAACTGTATGAAACAGGATAATTTTTTTCTTCAACTTCATCCCTATTCCAAATGGCAGCATCAATACTTCCGTTCTCAATTCTTTGAACAATTTGATTGTATGGTGTTTCAATCATCTTAACGTCATGATTTTTAACAATCTCCTGAGTTAGAAGCTTGTAATCAATTGAATATGAATCAACACCGATACTCATACCATCGTATATAAAATCGTTTCTATCCTTTTTATGTACAATGACATGCTCTGACACATAAGTTTTTTGTGGAAGTAGTGAAACTAAATCAACGTCATTATTCTTTACTAAATAATCTGCGGTTAATCCTGATGTCACTATAAAGTCATAACGATTACTCTTTAATCCATTCAAACGATTGATAGAACCATTAACGTAGGCCAAATTTAAGTTCAACTTTTTGTCCTCAAACGACTTATAAAAACCGGTACTTAGGCCTTCATAATATTTTGTATATGGTAATGGCATTGCACAAACAATATTTCTGTCATCAAGGTAATTTAATAATTTATCTTGATCTTGGTCTACGAGATATGTTCCCATATGGCCTTTAGATACAGTTACAATTGCCTTATCAGCCTTCAAGGTTTCTAATGCACCTTGCATTGTTCCTCTAGAAGTATTGGTTTCGCTACATAGTTCATCAACTGTCGGAATTTTATCACCAATTCCAAGTGTAAAAAACTTCTTTGCTAAATAGATCAAAGCAATACCTTTTTTTTGATATTGTATTTCCCGCATTATTACATCTCTTTTCCAATATACAGTTTTTAATATATTGCTTTCAACGACATTAGTGTAAGCCCTTGCATAATTTATGTCAATATAATTTTTCTGTTCAAAATCTGTATATTCATATATATTCCTGTCCTATCTATTAGAACATACAAAAAAGGAATCATACAAATCTTTGTACGATTCTCTTAAATATCTTTTTACCGATTATATTTTTAAAAAAATTATTAAATAATACCAGCTGCCATATGTTTATTCATTTCGCTTTCACTCAAGGTCTTCTTAGTAAATCCTAGAATTAAGGCAGTTATGACAGTACCTATTAAAATACATCCGATGTATAGTAATGGTTTATTAGCTGCAACTGGAATTACAAAGATACCACCGTGAGGTGCCTGTAGTGTAATACCAAACATCATACTTAAAGCACCACCAACTGCTGCCCCGATAATATTAGCAGGAATTGTTCTCAAAGGATCGGCCGCAGCAAATGGAATGGCACCTTCAGTGATGAAACAGGCGCCTAAGATCCAGTTAGCCTTCCCAGCTTCTCTTTCTTGATTTGAGAATTTATTCTTAAATAATACTGTAGCCAAAGCAACCCCTAGCGGTGGAACCATACCACCAACCATTAATGCGGCGGAAGGTCCATAAATCTTTGAAGCAAACATCGCTAAACCAAAAGCTGATGCAGTTTTATTAATTGGTCCACCCATATCTGAGGCCATCATACCGGCCAAAAGGGCTCCCATAACAAAAGCACTAGAACCATTCATTGATTTCAACCATGTCGTTAGGAACGTATTAAAGTGAGACATAGGTGTGTTCAAAATAAAGAACATTACGAAACCAACTACAAAAGTTGCCAATAAAGGAATCAATAATACTGAAATCAAACCTTGGTATGTATGTGGAACATTCTTAGTTTTCTTAATAATAAATTTCGTTAAGTAACCACCTAAAAATCCAGCCAACATACCACCCAGGAATCCAGAACCACCATTCATGGCCATCATACCACCAATCATACCTGGTGCTAATCCTGGTTTATCAGCAATACTCCACGAAATATAAGCTGCCAAAACTGGAACATATAACTTAAATGCAGCGTTACCACCCATTTCATTAAAGAATGCTGCCCAAATGTTATATTGACTGCTTGTTGGATCACTAGCATAAATACCGAACATGAAGGAAATAGCTATAAAAATACCACCAACTACAACAAATGGAATCATGTAGGATACACCACTCATGGTATGCGTATAAAATGCTCTAGCAAAACTACCGCCCTTACTTTCTCCCTCGGTCTCTTCGCTTCTTTCTTCAACTTTTGAAATAGTTTCGGATTTAGTATCACCAGAACCTAAGGCTAAGGCATCAGTTACAAGCTGTTGTGGTTTATCAATGGCCTTCTTCACTGGTACGTCTAAGAATTTTCTCTCTCCAAAAACATCCGTGTCCACCTTAACATCATGCGCTACAACAATTGCATCAGCTTCGGCGATATCCTTTGCGGTAAGCCGATGTTCCACACCTGTTGATCCATTAGTTTGAATCTTATACTTCATTCCACGCTTTTTTGCTTCGTTTTCAAGTGCCTCGGCTGCCATATAAGTATGAGCAATTCCGGTCATACATGCAGAAATACCAATTAAGTATTTTCCATTATCTTCAGTTGCATTCTTCAAATCTTTTTCATTTGCTTTTGCTTCGTCCTGCTTGATTAAATCATTATAGATTTCGTCTTCGGTCATAGCAGTTAACAATTTAGCACGAAAATTCTCATCCATTAAAAAAGTAGAAATGGTTGATAACATTCGTAAATGCTCATCATTGGCACTTGCCGGAGCAGCAATCATGAATACCAAGTTAACGACTTCTTTATCCCATTGAATTCCACTCAAATTCTTTAGGATTACGATTGTTGCTCTATCTACTCCGTCAGATTTACCATGAGGTATTGCTACTCCATATCCAACAGCGGTAGATATTTCCTTTTCTCTTTTATTAACAGCATTTTGAAACGAGGTTACATCAGAAACATATCCATTTTTACCGAGTAATGAACTCATTTTTTCAATGGCTTCTTGTTTACTCATGGATGTATTAGAAATAATGATATTCTTTTTATCAATCACATCTTTAACATTCATAATTTTCTCCCTCTAAATCAAACATTAATTTATTTGAAATATAAGCTGGCCTTCCCTGTTGAATTAAACAAATCCATCTTATATTCAACGACATCTTGTGCTGCCCTACGTGCGCTTGGCATCAGTACGTTTGGCTCATAATCATCAGGTTTTTCAACCAATGTTTTGCGTAATTGATTAAAGAATGCTGTCTTCATATCTGTTGAAAGATTAATCTTGGCAACGCCATGCTCATATGTCTTACGGATTTCTTCATCTTTATTATCAGAACCACCATGTAATACCAATGGAATATCAACCGCTTCGTGAATCTTTTCCAAAAGATCAATTCTTAATTCTGGTTTTTCAACATGTGCATAGTGACCATGACGTGTTCCGATGGCAACAGCTAGTGTATCTACTCCTGTTGCTTCAACAAACTTTTTGGCATCCTCAGGGTCCGTATAAAGAATCTTGTTAACACCATTACTATCTACAGATAATTCATTACTTCCAATGGTTCCTAATTCGGCTTCTACTGAAACACCAACTGCATGTGCTGCTTCAACACACTTCTTAGTAATCGCAATATTCTCTTCCCAAGGTTTGGCCGATGTATCAATCATTACTGAGCTATAGCCGTTTCTAATCCCCTTGAGAATATCTTGGTAAGTACCACCATGATCAACGTGAATAGCCATTGGAATTCTTGTACGATTTACGGCCTGTCTGACATAAGCAACAAAATCTTCACTAATGAAACTCAATTCATCTGGATGAATTTGAATAATTGCCGGAGCATTCTTTTTTTCAGCTGCATTGATAATTGCTTCTACAAATTCACTGTTTGAAACATTATATGATCCAACCGCGAACTTATTTTTGTATGCTACATCTAGTAAATCAACCATATTCATTAACATTTTAATATCCTCTTTCTTTATTCCATACATATATGAAATTCTGTTTGTTTTTTGTCTTTAGTAATTTCAGTACCGTCTCCAAATTATTTGTATGTACATATACATCTCTGAAAAAGCCTTTATTAACCTCCAGTTGTTCGGAAGGAATGTAAGCGATAATCAATCTCACTTTTTGGTTTCCCCAGATAATATCAGAATCACTGATTCCAATAATCACCTTAGGATTATACGAAAACTTTGTTAGAAAAGGATGCGGTAAAGCAGTAAAGTTGCCGACATCCGTGCTTGACATTTTTTCTCTATCCTTAAAATTATCAATAAGATTCGAATATCCTGATAATTCCAATAACTTTTCTATAGCGTCAATGCTTGAAGTCTCATTGATATGAAAATATTCCGCATTATCTATTAAATTTGAGGTTCCTATCGTGGAAATAAATCTTTGTACACTCTGAATATCCATACTGTTAAAATTTCTTGAAATATGTATTAATTTGTCGATTCTATAATATCTGGGACTAGGATATTCGCCGATTGTTGTTAGAATTAAATCAAAATTATTAAAATCTACCGTTTCAAAATCATGAACTATCTGTGTAATGTGAATATTTTGAAAGAACATTTCCACTTTGTTTTTGATCAATTTAGTTTCTATTTGCTTATTGTTAACAATCAAAAGCGTCTTTAATATTCCATCTTTTTCTTCATTCAAAACCAATTGAATATGTATTGATAAATATGCTATTTCCGATTCTGGAATAGATAAAGAAAGTCGTTTCTTTAAATCATCGTAAATGAAACTAGAAATAGAATATGCAAACAAATATTCATGTTTTAGTTCGGTAAAATAAGGATTGAAAATCGGAATTTTTTCTTTTATTGGATTTAGAAGTCTGGCTATGTGATTAACAATTTGATTCTGATAATTTTCATTGGAATATACTGGAATATTGAAATACTTTTCTGCCTTGAATAAGGTCTCCTTTATGGCCGAAATCGTAGTTTCATCATTCAAGATTATTTCTGGATTAGTAATATCTAATGGCAGTGCCAAAAGATAATATGTCAGGCTTAATAATTCTTCTTTCGTTCTTCCGATTTGAAAATCATCAATAAAACTACTTGCTAACCTATATTCCGAGAATTCATAAACCACATCCTCATAATTAGTTAATTCCGTTACATAATGATGATTCTTTACCCGGTAATTCATAATTATGATGTGGATAATCAATTTTACATACGTCCAATATTCAACGGTACAGTTATGGGCTGTCAAAGTGTTATCTATCATTTTTACACTCTGAGTTATTTCTTTAATATCAGTCATATCTTTAAAGAAATTATCTAATTGATAAATTAATTTCTCTTTTGAAAATATTTTTAACGGCACTAGTTCTTCTAAAATCAATCGTTTAGATTCTTCATTTCCAACCAATCTGACTCCCGTAAAGATTTTCGATTCAAATGAAACTCCGATATCAAATTGCTTTATTTTTAAAAACAATTTTTGGATTTTACTACGAATACTTTCGCTTGAATATGAAAGTTGATCGGCAATTACATCAATTTGCGTGTATCCAACACTATTTATTAGTAACAATGCAATTCTAAATAAAATTTCATCATCACTATCTGACTCATTTGAGCTGATATTCTTGGAATCGTACTTGCCTTTATCAATTTTGTAACCTTTTTCATTGGAGACAATTAGTTTTTCACCATTGAATGATTCATTAACTTTAGCTACATAACTTCTAATACTCCTCTCTGTTACCCCAACTAATTCAGATAACTGTTTGTTAGTAATAAAGTCTTTTTGTTGTAGCAACACATCCAACATCTTGTTAATATTCTTATTCATCATATTTTCCTAACAAATTTATTAATAAGAACTATCATTGCTTCTCAACAGTTCCTATTATATTTTCTGATGTAACCGCTAACAAAGTCATACTTATTTCCTACCGGTAGGAAATAGTTCCTATGCTCCCAATAGCTTTGATACCTTAAGCAAAATAAAAAGGATGTAAGATAATCAAATATCTTACATCCTCTTTATTTAAATTATTCTTCTGTCGAATGACGGTCTCCAAGCAAAAAATCATCCTTATGCTCAAACATGTACTTCACAGTAATTGATTTATGGCCAGTCAATTTACTGAAATCACTGACTGGAATATCCAAATATCCTTCTCGAACTGTCGTTCCAAATGTAACCATTCCTTCAGAAGTTGCTTGAATTGGACTCTTTGAAAAATCACCATTTGTATCCCTTGGAACACCAATTCCATCAAAATAATCATATAATTCTTGGTCAGTCTTCTTAACATATTTGATACTATTACTCGTTTCTTCATTACCAACCTTCAAAAATGCCGAATAGGTGAATGGTTCTGAACCATTAATATTCAAAATTGCACGATGTAATAAATCATTGTTTAATGCACATGCCGCACTTAAGGCCGCATCACGGCGAGAAATAAACCAGACCCGTCCATCACCCATGTTCTTCTCAATAGTATGTTCATGATTATTAACGGCACGCATATAATCCGAAATGAATGCTTCAGCAAACAGTGAATTACGCAGAAAAATATAATCTAAATTCGTATTTTGAATTATGGATTCTGTATAACCGTGATCTGCATTCTCAACACTAGGATTAAACGGATTCCCTGCAGACAATACTGACGTATAGATAACTTGTCTGACATCAGCTTTAACACAGGCATCCACAAAATTCTTATGAGCCTTGCGACGCTTCTCCCCAACAAATGGCATTGAAATCAACAAAACCTTATCAGCATGATCATAAACTTTAGCCAAGCTTTCAGGTGAATTAAAATCTGCAACTGCTGTTTGAATACCTTTGTCGGCAAAAGTTTTTAATTTACTTTCACTTGGTGCTGTGAAAATTAATTTTTCTTTAGGAATTAGTTTCTGAACATATTCAGCTACTAATTTCCCGAAATTACCATCAACACCATTAACAACTATTTTTTGCATTTAAAATACCCCCAAATATTATTTAATGCACTCAAGTATCTTGAATTGACTCGTTAACAATTGATTACCTTGAATGTTTACGTTTTCATGATAGTTAAATTTTAATACTTTTGTCAACCGAATTAAAAATGAACCCTGAATTAAATTCAGAGTTCATCCTTAAATCTCAATAATTAGTAATTCACAATCTTAGTACCAGCATCAGCTCCATAAACAATCTTCTGAACATTCTTAGCAATCTTGGCAATTCTAGGGAACCCACTGAATTCACTCTGATTATGTCCACTAGTTAAGACTACCAGAATATATTTCTGACCATCTGGCATTGTAACAATTGCCGCGTCATTATTGACATCATCGAGAAAACCAACTTTATCCTGAACTGTTGTCCCCGCATCGGCTGCAGCGGTTCCCGCAGGAATTCCATCACGATAAACCTGCCTGCCCATTAATCCCAAAATTTTATTGCGGTCAGACTTATTCTTGAAAGCACCTGTTCCAGATTCAAGATTTTCCAACAAAAGTTGCAAACTATAACTTGTTGTCAGCGTTCCTTCTCCAGATTGGAAAACTCCTGAATACCAGCCTTGACTAGCTGCGAACTGGTTCAATGCATCAGCACCGTAATTTTCGATTTGATCTTCTGAGAAATCATTTTCACTGTTAACGATCATTCTAGTGAACCCATCTTCGTTATCATCAGTCCAGCTGAAATTGCCATTTAACTTTTGATTCATCAGATATGCTGCAATATAAAGTTTATACGTACTGGCAGCCGTTTGAGCAGTATGAGCATTGGATTCAACTTGCAAGCTGCCCTTTTTGTAAACATCAGCATACTTAGCGTCAGCCGCATCACTACCAGCAGTTGCTCCAAGATTGTAAAAACTAACACTAGCCGTGCCATCTTTGGTCACACTGTTCAAATAACTCGTCAAATTTTGCTTGATGATTCGTTGCTTCTTCTTAATTATTTGATTAGTCTTGGCATTATCGTTACTACCTGAAGCATACGAATTATTGAAATAATAGCTTAGACCACCGGCCAATATTGCAACTACCAAAATTATTCTTAAATATTTTTTGATTTTTCTTCTTTTAGCTCTTATGTGATCACCTCATTCCAACGCTTTCATATAATTATTAATAAGATACTTTAGTAACTCAATTATACGAGCTACAATCATAAATGTTTTATACAATTATGTTACATATTTCTTAATTTTGCATATAATCCAATTAAATTTATAAAAAAAAGACTTAATCATCCTCTATTTGGATTGATTAGGTCTAATTTATTTTCTCAAAGTTTTAACAACCAGTTCTACTGTTTGATTAATTTCTTCCTCATTTACATCATTCATAGTTTGTAGTAACACCGATGGTACACTACAAAAAGTCGACAATACCGCCTGTGAAGCATCAATAAAATCAGAATCTGTTTGAATTTTTTTATATAATATCAATAGTGCATCCGTCTCTTGCTTACCAAACTCTTGGGCTTGCACATCTAATAATTCTTGATTAGTCCACAAAGCGGTCACAAAATGTGATTCTTTAGGAAATTTTTGAGCCTGAGTAATTGTGAAATGCAACATTGCTGTTAACTGTGAGGTTAAATCAGTTCCTACTTTTTCCATCTCCTCTGTTAAGCCTGAGTGCAATTCTTTTTTTACTTCTTCATATAAGCGACTTAGTAAATCAGTTT
Organism: Companilactobacillus huachuanensis; assembly: GCF_005404815.1. Taxonomy (GTDB): domain Bacteria; phylum Bacillota; class Bacilli; order Lactobacillales; family Lactobacillaceae; genus Companilactobacillus; species Companilactobacillus huachuanensis. The sequence goes on along the minus strand of NZ_BJDF01000001.1, from coordinate 175,936 downwards.
TATCTTTATAATACCAATAAATAGTCGCCGGACTAACTCCTGCTTTTTTCGCAACATTGGCCGTTGTTAAATTAGTAAAGCCATCCGCCTGACTAAGTTCAATTACAGCATCGCGAATTGCTTTTACTTTCTTTTCATCTTTTGTTCTCATCGTATATCTCCATTAAATTAATGAATCTTCATTTAGCCATGGCTTTAGTTTCAACATGTAATAGTCCCAAACAATTTGTTCTTTTTCAGCGGTCCACTGTTTAGTAGCAGGTTTTATCTGTTGTTTTTTATTATTGAAAAACTTACCCGTAATACCCTTCACGTCTTGCGAATCTGCTAAATAAACATTGGTAACCGCCCCCTTTTTGGGATCAAGTTTTAATAACTTGGCCAGTTTTAGCGAAGCTTTATAAATAAAATCATTGAACCAGCCGTTATCACTGTTTTGACCAAAGTTGGTGGCAACAGCACCAGGATGGGATACGTTGACTGTTACGTTATCAATGTCAGTTTTCTGCAACATCATTGCTAAGCGCTGCGTATTCCAAATCACGAATAGTTTAGCAATTCCATAGCGAGCTTGTCCAGATGCAACTTTTTCTAAATTCAAATCGTTCATATTTGGTTTGGCCAAACGATGGGTCCCTGAGGACATATTAATAATCCTACCATCCTGAGACTGACGCAATTTCGGAAGTAATAGTTGTGTCAATAATAATGGTGCCATCACGTTTAAAGCCAAAGTCCCCTCAAATCCATCTTCCGTTACAAAACGTTTATCATCTAAAACTGCACCAGCATTGTTGATCAAAACATCTAAATAATCATATTTCTGATCAAATCGCTTAACCATTTCCACAATGGCCTGCATAGAAAATAAATCAGCAATCAAATAATCAACATTTTGGTTACCAGTTTCTTGTTTAATTTCACTGACTACACGCTTGGCTTTTTCCTCATTTCGACCATGAATAATGATATGATGGCCCTTTTGAGCCAATTCAGTTGCGGTGATTTTACCGATTCCATCTGTGGCTCCAGTAATCATAATTAATTTCTTCATATTGTGTTTTCCTTCAAAAGTTATTTATGTATTATACGTACGGTGCCAGTTGATAATTTATTACAAATATTCAAATCAATTATATTTTTGGATTTAAAATAAGTTGGATATAAAAGCAATTGAATATTGTTACATTCAACTAATAAAGATTAATTAGTCTACAGAGCTGAGATATTTAACTAACACGCATTTATATTATTTTTCAATACTAACTGATTAGTCAGTTATAGTCAAATTGAAAGTTTCCAAAATTGATTTAAATCAATTCGTACAACCTCATAGCCATATACACTGAAGTTATTAAATGAAAAGAGGCCTTTCACATGACAACCGTTAAAGACTATTTAGACGAGCACCACGATAAATTGGATTTCTATACTCGAGCAATTACCAATGCCCACGGTCAAAATCATCCGGAGGTATTCGACGTCAGACAACAATACGTTAAGTTGTGCTTAGACGCTGGAAACGACCGCAATCTCGACGGAAACTTCACCAAATTACGCCAAACAACCAAGAATTATGCAATTCCAGAAGATGTCTGTCCTGTTTTTGAGGCAACCTATCATATGTTAAAAACCGCTGACTCCATCCACAATCAGGCTTAGAATTTGAAGGTTGAAAGGTGAAAAATTAATCTAGCGATTGCTATTACAGGCCTAGAGCTAATTTCTTTAATTACTCGGAAATCTTTGTTTTATTGTTTCCGCTATTAAAATACTCTCATCTCTGGAAACGGCATACTTACCTAAACTTTCAACCTTTAGTTTAGAATCAAAAAGTCACTCGACTATAAAATCGAGTGACTTTTTTAACAAATTATTTATTCATTTTTCGGATTCGTTCGGCATAACCGCTACGCTCAAACTCCTTTTCAGGAAACGGATAAGGTGAATTAGGACTTTTCATAACGCCATAACCAATAATTTTCATACCAATAATTATAAAACCAATTAAATAGATAACTCCAAACAGCACGTTCATCCAATTTAAAAGTCCCTTGCTGATTGTGTAATAGAACCAATAAATTCCGACTGGTAAATGTCCTAGAACAACCGCAAATTCTCCCGGTGAATATAATGTGTGTAATTTAATTGGTGTCATAAAGACGTGAACTATCATCTGAGAAAGGCCAAAAACAACAGGCATAAAGCTCAACCAAATTAACTGTGGCCAAATAACTGGAAATAAATATAGTACATATGCGGCAAAGACATTGATCCACATTGCATTGTTTTGATTCAATGGATAACGGTCAACTGGACCTATGTCATTCGGTTGCATAGCCAAATTTGTAATGGCAGCTTCCCCACCAGGAAAGCGGTACTCTTCAAACTCGTGCCACAAAATCACAATAAAATTCAAAACCGCCAGACGACGTAAAGTATCCATATCACCCCAACAAATAATGGTCAAAATAATTGCAAAAACTCCAATAATTGCGCCTATGTCGTACCAATGATTACGTAAAAATTTCATTTTAGTTTCCTCGTTTTCTATTGTACAATGTGTACAATATCTTTTAACAATTCGAGTATAACAGCAAAAAATATTGTTTTTAAAAGACTTGAAAGTTATAAAACAGAATCAATTATTCTGTACAATAAAATTGGAGAAATTATTATGAATGATTACGAAGACGCTCGTATTCAAAAAACTCGGGCTAAAATTTTCACCGCTTTAACCATAATTTTAAAAAACAAACCTTTTGATACCGTCACCATTTCTGATATCTGCCACGAAGCACACATTAGTCGAGCTACCTTTTATCACCATTATCAGACTAAAGAAGACATCGTGAATGCCTATCAACAAACTACCATGAAACAAATTTATCAATTGCTTGAGCACAGTGATTTAAATATGCTAACTTATTTCGAAAGACTAACCATTTATCTGGATAAGAATGCTGCACTGCTGGGAGAACTACTTTCAGAACGCGGAACTCTCTCAATTCAAATTCAAATACGTAAGCAGATGGCCAATTTTTTCCAGAAAAAAATGTTAAATCACCTACAAATTTCCAAGGATGCTGACGATATTACGAAAGAATATACTGTTCAATTTTATTCAAATGCCATTTTTGGGGTTCTTCAACATTGGCTAACAAATAATCCACGACAATCCCCTGAAAAAATGACCAAAATTTTGAGCACTATACTCCCTGCCTCATTGCTTAAATAATACGAAAAAATCCCCATCAAGATGAATTCTCCGAAGAGAATTTTATCTTAATGAGGATTTTAATATCATTAAATTTATATTATGTAAAAGTTAATTTCTAACCTCTGACACGTCACCATACCAATATTGTGCTGTAATTCCACCATCTACCAAAAAGTCACTTCCAGTAATAAAGGCACTGCGGCGATCCATTAATAATTCAGCTAGACCAGCAATTTCATCCGGCGTTCCGGGTCGTTTTGTTACCATTGAATCAAACATCTTTTTATAACCAGCTCCACGAGGTCCATTTAATTCATCCAAAGCCAATGGTGTCATGATAATACCTGGGCTGATGGCATTGATTCTAGCGCCACGTTCTTGCCATTTGACTGATTCTGCTGCCACTCGTAAAACATTGGCCCGTTTAGCATATTGATACGCTGCCAAAGAATCCGTAATTATGTCTGACTGTAAAATTGGCAAATTCAATAATTCCTCTGTTGGTGTCATTGCCAAAGCTTTGTTATCCTCAACCGATAACGCTGGCAAACGGTGGCCTGATTGTGAGGAAATCACGATACCAGCTCCACCCGATGCCATAACTTTTCCAAATTCTTCCAGCAAAACTGACGTACCATATAAATCAACTTTTAAAACTTGTTCAGCACTAGCTTGTGATGGTGAAACCCCAGCCGCATCAACCAATCCCATGATTTTACCAAGTGATTGTGCTTTGGCGACCACTTCCTTAATCGAAGCTCTTGAGGAAAGATCCGCCTTGATAGTTTTAACTGAAAAGCCAGCTTCACTTAAGTGCTGTTGTAAGGCCGCCAATTTATCCTCATTATAATCAGCCAATAATAACTTTCGCCCAGCTGCTACTCTTCTAACGATTGCTTCACCGATAGAACCGGCACCAAATAATACAACTACTTCATTGTTCAAAATATATATCCTCCATTACGTAACTGCTTTAACTTTCGAGGTATATATTACAAATTATTCGTAAATCGACCAATTCCAATTATTTCAATAATTAATAAGTTAAACTTATCATTCACGTGTAGTGTTAGTTAAATATGCCCTCTACAGAGCTGGGAAATATTCAATTGCTTTTATATTAGATGCCTATTTTATAATCAATTATTAGTTAGTTCCGAAAGGTTGAAAGAATAAAAATTAATATAACCTTTGTTGTTACAGTTCTGGAATTAATTTATTTAAATGATTAGGAGTTTTTACTTTATTATGCCTTATTATTCCTTCCATAAAAAAGATAAACTAGTTGGAAGAGCCGAGAGTATTCATTTGCAGCGAAAGTGGCGTTATTGCTTCAGCAATTACACCACCGGACGTGTTGAAGACTCGCGGTTTTTGCGAGGCTTCAACCGAGGTCCGAGACCGCTTCCCAGGCTCGGGCCGTTCCGCGCAGCAATTGAATACTCTCAGCTCTGGAAACGGCATACGGCATACTTGCCTATACTTTCAACCTTTAGATTCTAACTGAAAGGTGAAAAGTTAAGAACCGTTGTTTAACCTAGAGCTATTTTATTTAAGTAATCAACTAGACTATAAGTTATCAATCGTTTTTTACTAGCCATTTCATTAAGCAATTCATGTAAACTGCTGTTTCATCAATAAATGCCATATGACGACTGTGAGCAAACAATTTCCACTCAACATTAGGCAATTGATCAACCATTGTTTTGGCAACTAGCGGCGTACATAAATCGTCAGTTCCACTTGTTACCAAAGTCGGCGTACTGATATTTTTTAATTTATCTGTGTAATTATAATCTTTCAAATTACCAGTCGGAAAATATTCATTTGGACCCCAAGCGGTAACGTAAGCTGTCGTTCCACTGATTTTTGGACGACGTAAAAATTCAGGAGATTGCTCTGTGATAGGGCCTGAAGCATGTTGCAGCATAAAATGTTCATTAGCTTTTAAATATCCTGGTGTAGTATAATTTGCCGTTGACTCTGCTTGAGCAATTGCTTTTTGATCCTCAGGAGTCATGAATTTAATCATCCGATGTTGTTCTTGAGCCCATAACTTTGAGGATGATAAGGTACTGGATAGAATCAAACTTTTTACACCTTGAGGATTATGGTCGCACATGTAAATTATCGCCAACATCCCGCCCCAAGACTGACCTAACAGATGAACTTTTTTCAAACACAAGTATTCTCTCAAAGCTGTTAGTTCGTCCACCCAAGTATCAGCTTGCCAAAGATTTTTATCGTCAGAAATACTCGACTTTCCACATCCCAGTTGATCGTACATGACTATTGGTCGACCAGTTTTCTCTGCTAATTGATCAAAGATTTCAAAATAATTATGTGTTGAACCGGGACCGCCATGTAAAAGTAATAACGGTGTTTTATTTGACGTTAAATCACCGGTAATTCGGTAATAAGTTTGATATTCACGAAATGGCATGTAGCCTGTTTGGATTTTCAATTTGACTGCCTCTTTTCACTTATACGATTATCATAGCAAAAAATGCCCCAACTAATTTAATAGTTAAGGCATCCATTTCATTTTTTATTTTGAATCTAAAGGTTGAAAGGTGAAAAACTAATATAACCATTGTTGTTACAGGCACAAACAAATTTATTTAAATAAGCAGAAGTTTTCATTTTATTTGTTCCTGCCATGAAAAAATAAACTAGTTGGCAGAGTTGAGAGTATTCATTTACACCACCGGGCGTGTTGAAAACTCGCGGGTTTTGCGAGGCTTCGACCGAGGAACGAGTTCACTTTCTGGCTCGGGCCGTTCTGCACAGCAAATGAATACTCTCAGCTCTAGAAACGGCATACTTACCTATACTTTCAACCTTTAGTTTGAATTTCTAATATTTTGGAATCATAGTTTGATTGTAAATTTAACCAAGTTTGTTTTGAAATACCGGTAAATTCTGCCAACTTTTCGGCAAGATCATTATCAAAACTCTTTTCACCATTTATCATTTTTAATACTGTTTGAGTCGATACTCCAATGTCCTTTGCAAGTTGAGATGGATTCATATTAAATTCGTCCATGTAATCTTCCACATATATCCCCGGGTGAAAAGCAATGACTCTTTCATTTTCGACTACTTTGGTCATAAACAGTGATACCTCCCTCAATTTTTAAATTCATTCTAGCTGATAAAAGTTAATTAATCCAACCTCATAACCCCCAAAAAAAGGATTCAAACAAGAAAATTAATCCTCGTTTAAATCCAATTTATCAGCTACTTATCAATACCGACTGAAATATCGTGATATTTATCAACATCCTTCAAAATATTAGTAAGTTCTTGTTTCATCCCATCAGTCGCAAAAGTTCCCAATGGCAAGTGATCTGGTACAGTTTTATTATCTGTAGCCATATCAAAAATTGTTTGAGCAATCAATTCTGGACTTCCAGGTGCTTGTGTAACACCATTTGAAGCGCCATTGACCATTCCAGCAAATTTACTATAATCTGAAATTTCGACTGGTGCAGTCTTTCCAGCATTCCACTTAGTTCTAGCACCACTAGGTTCAACGTTCATAACTTGAATACCCAATGGAGCAACTTCTTGACGCAAAGCATTGGAATAACCTTCCACCGCAAATTTAGTTGCACTGTACCAACCTAATGTTGGCAACGAAGTAACACCCAATGCGGATGAAATGTTAACAATTACACCTTGCTTTTGTGCTCTCATAATTGGCAAAACTGACTTTGTCACATTTCCCAATCCAAAGACATTAACCTCAAACATTTGGCGAACGTCTTCTTCATTGCTTTCCTCAATCGTTCCAAAATATCCTAAACCAGCGTTATTGACCAATACGTCAATACCACCGAATTTATCCTTGGCCGCTGTAACTCCTGCTTGAACTTGTTCTTCATTCGTCACATCCATAATCACCTTAGCCACACGTGTTGCATCAAATGCGTCTAAATATGCCAAGTCAGCCTCTTTACGCGCAGTTGCTACCAAGTTAGTGTCTGCTTGTTTAGCGACAACCTGGGCCAATTCCTTACCAAATCCACTTGAAGTTCCTGTAATCATCCATGTTTTTGTCATTAATATTTCCTCTGTTTTCTAATTATTGTTAAGCATTCTACAAGTTAGAGGTCACTCTAAGTCAAACATTTTAACTTCTAGCTAATTTATAAAAACCATTAGACGCCACGGGCGTCTTTTTTGAGTTCTCGTAACAAATAAAAAAATGGAGGTAGTATCTAATGACATTAGATATTAGATTTACAAAGATTATTGCAGAATTAACCGAGGACTTGGAAATTCAAGCTGGATTGGTTTTAACTGGTGCTCAAAAGCGGGAATTGAATATGAAGCAACACGTGATTCTCAAAGAAAAGGAAATTAAGCCTTACCTAGCTGATATCAAAGAATATCTTCGTAACACTGAACCTAGCGAACGTGTTTGGGAGTGCTACAACGTCTTATCCAATAACACATACATCATCGCTATTCACTTAGTATCACCTTTCTTTAGATTGGATACCGCCGATCTGAATGGATAATCAAAAAACCTCAACCATAAAAATTGGTTGGGGTTTATTTTTAAAACTTATTTACCAAAATCTTCTGCTGTATAGATACTACCGTCAGATGATTCGTAAATTCCAACACCAATCTTAGTTGCCTTAGGATTAATTATGGCCGAATAGTGATTCCATGTTGTTGAAATACCTTCACCACGATAATTGTCCAATACAAGATTGGCATATCCTTTAGCCGTTTGATCACGTAAATCTTTCCAAGGTGATCCAAAAATATTCTCTCCTTGGCTTAACATGCCTGGAATTTCCTTATGTAGGTAATTAACAAAAATAGAATTTCCTGCAGCGTCATAGTGTGTAAAGTTTGTTGAAATTTCTTCTGCGCGTCTACCCGCAATCGAATCCAGGCCAGAATCTTCTGACAAGATTGCTAAGCCACGCGATTGACGTTCAGCATTAATTGTTTCAACGACGGCAGAACGGACATCAGCTACTTTAGGATATCTTTTATGAATTTGTTCATATGTTAATCCATTCGTACCAACTGCAACGTTAGCATTTAAACTAGGGTCAATATCAGGGTCCGTAGAAGTACTTGTTGATGTTGAGCCTTGGTTATTATCAGTGCTTGTATCACCTGTTGATGAACTATCACCATTAGTACCTAAATTACCTGAACCAACGACCGCAAAGTCTGAGAATTTAGTATTTGTACCAAAGTCAGCGATATATGTTGGGTTAGTCATAGGTTGTGTGTACATCAATTTAGATGCATCGGCGTATTCGTGAGTTGAAACCTGCACAAATTGTTGACCATTTTTATTGACGACGTACTTACCAATTGCCCATTCTGAATTGGGTGCCAATGAACGATTAGCCATGCTGTTAGTGTCATCGCGATAAAGTGCCAACATAGTCATAGCTTTACCAGCTAATCTTGTTGATGATTGTTGTTGTTGACCATTAAGTGAAGAATCTGCGGCACGAAGATATTCATTAGTTGAAACTTGATACATCTTTTCACCGTTAATTGTCGCAATTTTACCAACTTGCCATGCAGAATTTGGTGCCAAAGCCCGGTTACTAATTTTAGTTCCTTGTGGCGTATACAAACGTGCAACTATACCAGAATGGACTGTCGCAACGGTTGAAGCCTCGGCTTTGGTTGAAGAAACTAGTACTCCTGTTGTTGCCATTGCCAAAGCAGCCACTAAAGCTGTTGATTTAGTCATAAATTTCATAATAATTACTATCCTCGTCTAATTAATTATCTCAAACCTAGGTATGGATTGAAGCCAACTGTTTCAACCTTTGAAGGCGTCATGTTCAATTGAGCATCCTTAGCATTGACATAAGTTCCTAGACCAACTTCATAGAATGTATCCTTACCATTTGAAATAACATGGCTAACTCTCCAAGCACTGTTTGCTCCAAGTATTTGATAGTGAGCTGGGTCACCTTTTGTAGCTGAGAAGTACAATGGGGCACCATTATTACCTAATGTAGCTACTAGACTTGTTGAAGGTGCTTGTTGTGTTTGGCCTGAAAGTGTTGAATCTGAAGCCCTCAAATATTCGTTTGTAGCAACTTGATACATTGTGACACCGGCGATTTTGCTGATGGTACCAACACGCCATTTTGTATTTTGAGCTAAAGCACGGTCAGTAACCCATGCACCATTTGAATTGTAAAGTTGTGCTGTAACGCCCGAGTTAACAGTTGCAACTGTGGCGGCGTCAACTTTTGTAGTATTGCCTGATAAACTTGTTACTGCTCCTGTTGTTGCCATTAATAATGCGGCTGCTAGTACTGCTGATTTTGTGAATTTCATGATAAATAATCCCCTTTTAAATTATTTTTTAATATTATTTTATTTGTAAAGCCTAATTCTGATCCGACTGAATTGCAGGCATTTTACCGGCTACTGATTGAATTGTCTGTTTTTGATCATTAGTTGAATAATATTTATTCTCCAAATCACTCAATCTAATATTGTTTGGTATCAAATCATCTTTTTCGGTCTCGTCATTATATTTCTTGGTGTAATAAGTAACTGTCTGTCCATCAATCGTGAAACCTATATTCGACACAGAGGTACCCGTTCCAATCCAATACTTTCCTCCAGAAATATAAACCCCCAACAAATCAGTGATATTAGTAATATCAGAACCAGTTAATTGATAAACCATGATTCCAATCATCTTAGGATCAGTAGTCAATTGTGCTGATTCCTTATTGTCAGACTCTGATTGTGTATCGTTATCAACGGATACTTTCTTGCCGGCTACAATATCTGCAAAGCCAGATTTAACCTTGGTATTTTCCGTTTCTGTCAAATTAGGTGTTCCATCACGACTTTGATCAACTAAAACAATTGGTTGCCCATTATGGAAAGCAAAGAAATATGTAATATGATTTGGCAATGGTGGCACGGTACCATTGTAGTTATACATGGCTACAACATTATATGAATTACTACCACTACCATCTTTACTCAAACCAATTGATGTAGTAGTGCCCTCAACAGTTACCTTCGACAAATCGTCTGGATAAGATGTTCCAGTAGATGTCTTTAAAGAATTAGTCCCATCATACTTAACATACGATTGCTTCATAGTTGGTGCCCATTGATCAATAAAACTTTCTAGCTGATTATCTTTAGTAGTGTCCCAAAGTACAATCGATTTCTTTGTATTCACTTGAGATTTATGCTTCTTCTTGATAGCTGTTGTCACTTTAATCTTCGGTGAATCAGTATCCTTTTTACTCTGATTCTGACTACCGCAACCATTTAAAATAAGTGTAACCACAGTTAATAATGCAGCTAAGTTCCATTTCCTAATTTGAATAATCCTCACCCCCTTTATTTGATATAGAGTCATTGTTAACTGCTGACTGTAATTCTTTAACTTCTCGTAAACCAGCATGAATTAATACAAAAATAGTCAACCAAGTTATTAAAACTAATGCCGGAATTAAAATCTTTCTAAAGTTATAAAGCTGATTCCAATCCCAGAGCATATGGATAAGAATAACTAAAGCAAAGAATCTGAGAAATTTTGCATTGATAAAGGTACTTGTAGATAATTTTTGGGAACCCTTCACAATAACTAGTGCAGCGGTAGAAATTGCACACCACTCTGTATGCGTAGCAATGGAATAAAATGTTCTAATTAACGCATCACTCATTGAGGCTAACTGACCACCCATAAACATATATTGAATATTCTCGAAAGCTGCAAAACCAGTTCCTACTTCTGCACCAATTAAAAGTCCATTAAAAATTCTTTTGATTTTCAACCTTTGTACAAAGTAAGCAGCGATTAATAACTTAGATGATTCCTCAACTACTCCTGTCAATAAAGAACCTGAGAAGTTTAACTCTCCGCTATCCCCAAGAAAGGTATCCATCAAAAGAGTCAAAATGATGGCTAAAATGCCACCGAGTAACATTATTTTTCCAACTTTGTAAAAACTAATATTTTTATAAACATTAATTTCAAAGAATAATACTAGCGCTGCCATTGGAACGGCGACACACGTCATTACATCAACAGCAACACGATTACCAATTGCATTCGGATTCAAGTTGGCGAGTACCGAGAGCAAAACTCCAGCCGCTATAATAAATATTAATATCCTTGAAAATAACCAAGGTTGAACCTTCTCATTTGATATTTCAGATAACGACGGCGTAGTTTTCTTAGTACCAGCAATAAAAATATCCTCTGCTTCATCTTCGGTATGAGATTTAAAAACTTCGCTAAAGAATTCCTTCCAGCTAACTTTGATAGCTCCTTCTCCACCAGTCCAGCTATTCAAATGCGATGTTGCCGAATCAATAATCGAACTTTTTGGTTTTGGCTGCTCCGCCTCTTCTTCAATACCATCATCACTTATAGCTTCAAGTGGTTTTCCACACTTAATACAAAACTTTGACTTGGCAATATTTTCAGTACCACAATTAGTACAAAATACTGTCTCCTTTTCATCGGTCAAAATAAAATCCCCCTAATATTTACTAGAACATATAGCCTAATGCCCCACCGAGTAGTTCACCAGCAACACCTGCTGCATCACTATTTTTTTCATCCTGATCTGCGCTATCGGATTCAGCTTGTAGATAATCTTGGTGATTCTTACGACAAGCGGCCGTATTTTGGTAACGATGTGTTTCATTATTACCTGTGAATTGCCACATTAACGTATCAGTATCTTTATATTCAGTCTGCGTTAAATTAATTTTCCAAGAACCAATCGTCTTTTTAGAAATTGATTTAGCAGCACTGGCCATATGATATTCAAGAGCTATTGCACTCGTATCAAAATGGGTACTATTTAACCCCCTTTCGATGTTGTACATGCCAGCTTCACCGGCATTAATTCGAATCGTCTTAGTTAGTGGATTGACTGAAACTTTATAACCATTTTTAGCAGTGAATTCTTCTCTTTGGAGAACCGATTTAACAGTCATTGGAGCATAAATTGCCATATAACCGAAAAAAACGACGACAATAGCTGCCAAAGTAGCTAGAACTTTTTTATTGTGACGATACTTTTTAATCAGTGATGTACTTTCAGTAGATTTATCTTCAATAAATTTACTTTCACTGCTTGATTTTTTAACCATTAAATTTTGACCACACTTCGGACAAAACTTCACACCTTTTTCGACTTTATAACCGCATTTTGGACAAAACATTTTAAAAATCCCCCTATTTTTATCTACCTAACGCGGCACCAATCAATCCGCCAACTACTGCTCCAGATACAGCTGAATTGATTTCACTATCTTTTGCATCTTTTCTTTCAGAAGCTTCTACGTATGCTTGTTTAGCACGTCGATATTCATTTGAATTTTGATAACGAATACTCTCGTGTCCATCTGAATACTGCCACATAACTCTTGGGGCATCCGAACGAGATGTCTGAATAATTTGAATCGTCCAATTACCGGGCAAATCCTTACCCATTTTCATCATTTGTTCTTCGGCACCAATCGGATTAGTTAAGAATCCATTCTCAGTTGAAGCTGCCACTAAATTATAGATTTCCCCATTTTCAGTCGTTATCACGATTTTTTTAGTTAAAACATTTGCCTTAACTGAATAATTAGCAGTTGCAAATTCAGTTTTCGCTACTTCGCTTTTAACAACACCAGGTAAATATAGTAATCGGTACCCTACAAATCCTATAATTAACACTGCTAATACAAGAATTAGTCTAAAAATATTTTTTTTATTAACAAGCGACTTAATTGACTCTTTCATTTCTGGAGTTAAATTCATTTCTGGCTTTGATTTTGCATGACCAACAATTTCTCCAACCTTGTGACCACACTCCGGACAAAATTCTGCACCTTCCGGTATCTCAGCTCCACAATTACTACAATGCATTTTGTTTGCCCCCTAATTCTTTTGCACAATCCAGTTAGATTTTGAAGTATCCATGGAATATGGTGATTCACCTTCACTAACAACTGAAATCAATTGCCATTTATTATCATCAGTCAGTTGATAACCCATTTGATATTCTTCCATCTGTGTACTGGAACTACCATAATCCGCATCATCATCTGTTCTAAAAGCATGTTGATTAGTATCTGTCTTTTTGACTTTGGCATATGTTTGTACAAACAATATCGTGGCATTCTTTAACTCCAAAGTTGGTCGAGTACCCACCTGAACGTAAGTTGCATGGTCGCCATCAAAGAACCCACCACTTGCGTGTTTTGATGAATTTTTATCATAGTATTGACCCATTACTTGAAAACTAGCTGCTGAATCACCACGATAATTAGTTCCATCCAATGAACTAACTAATAATTTTGATTGATTAGGTAATTTGGATGAATCATTAGTACTTGCTGCATCCAAGTATTTTGGCAAATCATTGAATGCCATTTGACTAATTTCTTTGTCATTAGCATTCTTTAAGTTGTAGAACGACATATCCATTTCATTATTAGTATTGGTTTTACTGAAGCCCAATTTTTTGTCGTAACTATCAGATTCATCCATAGTTGATTGGCCTGAAGATGTTCCTACTGAATATTCTTTAGTCATCAATTCTCCAACTACTGGTAATGAACCGCCAAATTTAACCTTGTCAAATTCATGCAGCTTAGCTACACGAATTTCATTTGGATCAATATTGACAGAAGTCTTCTCGCCATTATCGTAGATATACATCCATGAAGGGCCTTTTGGTAATCCATATTTATACTCTTTACCACGTTCCTTTTGCTTTTGTTTTGCTTCCTCGACCTTTTTCTTTGCAGTATCTTTCTGCGCTTGTGCCTTATCAGCTTTCTTTTCCTTTGGAGTCTCAGCTTTACGTGAATTGTCGTTAACTGTGACATTTCCAACTGAACACCCCATCATGAAAACTCCACCACTAATTAATAAAACTGCCAGCGCAGTAATACTTTTTTTATTCATAACATTCCCCTACGTTTGTTGAATTATATTAGTTTACTTAATCCTCTAAACAATAATTTTTCCTCTAAATTAAATATCAGTTTGATTATACAACTTTTTGCAATCCTTTAGAACCATAAAATTATATATACAATAGAATTATGTTCTTGTAGTAACTTTACATACAATTCCTTGTAGGAACTTATAACGTCATCTTTTCTTCATTACTCTTTAAACTAAGACTAAAAGTAAAGAGGTCACAAAATGAAGAATAATGTGGGTGGCAACATCGCCAGAGAGCGTCATAATCAAAATATGACGCAAGAGCAACTTGCAGAACTTAGTGATCTGACCATCAATTATTTATCTAAAATTGAACGTAGTTTCACTAAAAAAATTAGTGCCAATACACTTAGTAAGATTTCCAAAGCATTAGGTGTGACCATGGATTCATTAATGGACGGTGAAGATATTAAATCTTCTGAAAAGTTTGGACCAAACCTTAGACAACTAACTAGGTTTCTGAACGACCTAGAACCGGAACAAGGAGAGCAACTTAGCAAACGATTGTTGGAAGTTATTAAATTGAGTCAAAAAACTAATAAATAAAAATTAAAGGTTGAAAGTTTGATGCATTATTCCGTTTCCAGAGCTGAAAGTATTCATATGCTTTGCCGTCTCCAGAGCTGAAAGTATTCATATGCTTTGCCGTCTCCAGAGCTGAAAGTATTCATATGCTTTGCCGTCTCCAGAGCTGAGAGTATTAACCTGCTATGCGGACCGGTCCGAGCCACAATGTGGTCTCGGCCCTCGATTTTTGAGCTCCGCAAAGTACGCGAATCTCAAAACTCGCCCGGTGGTGTAACGGCTAAAGCCGTAACGCCACACCCACAGCTGGTTAATACTCTCAGCTCTTCCAACTAGTTTTTTAATAATAAGAATGTCCAATTGTGATCTTTTACTATTTAACTAAATTGGTAAATAAATTGAATTTAGGACTGTCACAGCAATATTTATAGCTCTTTTTCACTTTTCAACCTTCAGATAAAAATTCATCGTACATAAAAAGCCCTGACCAAATTTAATGGTCAGGGCTTTATTTTAAAAACTTTTTTCTAATCCTGAACTGCCACACTACCATGAACAGCAGACATAACAGACCGTGCAATCGGTTGGGCAATGAAAGCTTCCACAATCAAGGCAATCGTATAATTTCTAGGCCAAGCACGTGGGAAGTTCATAATTACATCCATTGAAACATGTCCGGTACCAATCCATGCTCCCACAATTGTGAGAATCAATGACATCAAAAAGACGTTACACATTGCTGTAATCAACATAGCACCGCGAAAGTT
This sequence comes from Companilactobacillus huachuanensis, assembly GCF_005404815.1. Lineage (GTDB taxonomy): Bacteria > Bacillota > Bacilli > Lactobacillales > Lactobacillaceae > Companilactobacillus > Companilactobacillus huachuanensis. Next base: position 160,437 of record NZ_BJDF01000001.1, on the reverse strand, counting down.
AGGTTGATCCCCAAGAAAATGGCTAGCAAGTGCTTCGGCTGGTTTCTGTGTCAACACTACTAAAGCAATCACGACCAACCAAATAAATGGTAACCGTGGCAAAATTGCTAAGTAGTTATTTACAGAAAATCCAATCTCCAATCCTGTAATAATTGGCGCAATCAGATTAACTGAGATGATAGAAATAACCGCCATAAATAAGATAGTTTGTTTCAAATTCTGTGGTAAACGTTGTTGAAATTCCAAATATATTCTCCTTTGAACGCAAAAAGATCAGCACACCTGCAGAAAGTCCACAGATGTGCTGATCAATTATACGCACTTTTAATTTATTGTTGAGTTTAGCTTACCACATATTTACAGAAAATTTCAAAGGCTAATTTCAAAATAATTCAAAAAAATTTGGGTGTACAATCAAATCATAATGAATTATCCACCAACACATTGTATGAAGAAAGGAATCTTATGATTAATCTACACGATAAAAAATTTGTCTTCTTCGATATGGACGGAATACTAATTGACACTGAAGGCTTATACTATTCAGCCCGCAAAGAAATTCTTGCAAAGTATGGCTTTCCCTTCTCCAAAGAAGACAATCAACACTACATTGCCAAAGGGTTTCCTGATACTAAACGCCGTCTACAAGAATTAACCGGAGATCCAAAACTAGGGTCAAAAATCTTCGAAGAATCAATGGAACGCTACCACGAAAAGGTTTTAGCGGGTGAAGTGACCCTCAAATCTGGTGTAATCGAATTACTAACATATTTACAAAATCATAATATAGCTCGCTACATCACTTCATCTGCAACCAAAGAAATCCTAACACTCAATGCTAAAAACGCTGGTATAACAGACTATTTTACTAATCTAATCAGTGGTGATGATGTGAAAAATAACAAACCAGCACCTGATATTTATTTACATGCATTAGATGTTACTCACGCCAAAACCGAAGAGGCTGTAGTCTTTGAGGACTCCAACAGCGGTATAGAATCCGGATTATCAGCCAAAATTGATGTGATAATCGTACCGGATCTAGTTCAGCCAAAACCAGAATTAGCAAAACAAGCGGTAGCCGTTCTACCTAATTTGAAAGAATCCATAAAACTATTCGAATAATACTATTCAAGGATATTGAAATTTCATTGAATAAATACAAAAAAGACTGAATAAACATCAGTCTTTTTTATTTATAAACTACAGGTTAAAAAATAGATTAGTTGGAAGAGCTGAGAGTATTCATTTGCAGCGAAAGTGGCGTTAGGACTTTAGTCCTTACGCCACCGGGCGTGTTGAAGACTCGCGGGTTTTGCGAGGCTTCAACCGAGGTTCGAGACCGCTTCCCAGGCTCGGGCCGTTCCGCGCAGCAATTGAATACTCTCAGCTCTGGAAACGGCTAAAAATCTTCAATAATCTTAAATTCACCATGTTCCAAACTCTTGTTAGTCAAACATTTCTTAATCTCACCCGCTAAATCAGATGGCACCACATCCAGCATCAAATCATTGGAATTTATCTGATGCTGATTGCATGAAGTATTTAAGATAACTAATAATTTCTTATTATCTTGCCAATAAACAAATCCAATTCCAAAATTGTTCAAATAAAACGGTGCAAACTCAGCATCGTCGATCCATTTATGTTGTGAACGCCAATGGTACCACTGCTCAACTAATTGCTGTAAATTGACATTTTGATTATCCCATGGGAAGAAAGCTCGATTTTCAGGGTCTTTTCCACCAGTCAAACCAGTCTCATCCCCATAATAAACACAAGGGACACCGGGCATCGTGAACAGCAACCCAAAGGCTTGTTCAAGCCTATCATGATCACCATGTAAGGCGGTTAAAATTCTTTTAGTATCATGACTGCCAATATTATTAAAATTATATTTGAAAACAGTTTGTGGATAATTTTCCTTCAACGTCATCAACTCTAACCACCATTCAGATGGCTTCAAATCACCGGTCAATACCCGAATAATCAACTTACGCAACGGGTAATTCATGACGGCCTGCAACATTCCACCCTCTAAATAGTGACGACGTTTACCATAAGCCAATTTATGCGAGGCATCTTCCCAAACTTCACCTATCAAAACCTTGTCAGGGTACTTGTCCAAGGCTTGTCGAATACCCAGAATAAATTCATCTGGCAATTCATCGGCAACATCCAGACGCCAGCCATCAATGCCACGGCTAGTCCAGTAATCAATTACTGAATCATCATTGCCGTAAATGAAGTTTTGATAGTCGACATTTTCCTTATTAACAGTTGGCAAGTCAGTCACGCCCCACCAACTGTCATATTCTTGGGGATACTTCGTAAAATTGAACCAAGGATAATAACGACTGTCCTTTGACTGCGTAGCGCCGAGAGTGTCATACGTTTCGGCTTGATTGAAGTAACGAGAATTAACCCCAACATGATTAAAGACGCCGTCCAAAATAACATGCATCCCTACCTCATGAATTTTCTTAACCAAACGGTCAAAATCAGCTAGCGTTCCTAACATTGGGTCAATTTTGAGATAATCACTCGTATCATAACGGTGGTTACTCATAGCCTCAAAAATCGGACTCAAATAAATAACTGTCACGCCAAGTTGTTTTAAATATGGAATTTTTTTCTCAATCCCAAGTAAATTTCCACCGTAAAAATCCCAACGAACAACTTCTTGCTTATTGTTGCGAATATACATTGGTAAGTCGCTCTTTTGACCATAAATAAAACTATTCGGTTTGGGATTATTGATGTGACCATCCGGATTGCCGTTGTTAAATCGATCGACGAAGATGTGATAAGCCAGGCCATGTTGATACCAATCAGGAATCGTTTCCACGTGACTCATAACTGTCAGTTGGTACATCTGGACATCAGCACGATTTAAGTAAATAACGCCTTCACCACCAAATCCACCATCTAAACAGCCATAGAAACAGCTTTCCTGATTCGTGATGACTTCAAAATAGTAGAAAAACAGTCCGGAAGACTTCGGCGTAAACTTTGTCCGATAAGCATGAGAACCTTGACTCATCTGTAACTGATGTTCCGTATCCCAATGTCCATCTTGAGCGACATGTAAGATAACTTGTTGAATATCGTTGCCGGAGTGAACTCTAATATTAAAATCAATCTCGGTTCCTTCGACCACTGCGCCGAATGGAGCTTTTTTTGACGTTTCAAATGAATCATATTCAATCACAATACTCATTGCACAGCCACCTTATTTAAGAATCAGCTTGTATGGAACTTGCCAAATATCTTCAGCATAACGTGCTACTGAATAATCAGCTGAGAATGTTCCAGATGCCGCAATATTTGCCAATGACTTCTTCTGCCAAGTCTCAACATCTTTGAAATCTATTGAAATTTGTTTCTGCTGTTTGACGTAATCGGCATAATCAGCCAAGACGAAATATTCATCATTATATTGTAGTAATGAATCGTAGATCTCACGGCCTTCAGTGGAAATTCCCGGAATCATGTTAGTAATCAATGAATCAACAACTTTTTGTAACTCTGGATTACCATCATAAATTGCCTTTGAACGGTAGTCATTGCGGTGATAATAGCCATAGACATCGGCTGCCGTGAGACCAAAGGTATACTCATTTTCACTGCCGGCTGCTCGGATAATATCAATATTGGCACCATCCATTGTGGCTAACGATAAAGCACCATTAGTCATCAATTTCATATTACTTGTACCAGATGCTTCCTTCGAGGCAGTTGAAATTTGTTCACTAATATCGGCTGCGGGGATAATCAACTCGCCCAATGAAACACCATAATTAGGAATAAAGACAACTTTCAACTTATCGCCAATATCGGGATCATTATTGACTAAATCGGCTAAAGCATTGATAACCTTGATAACTGATTTTGCATAATGATAACTTGGCGCTGCTTTAGCACCGAAAATATGAACTCGTGGTGTAATATCCGCTTGGGGATTTTCCTTAATTTCTAAGTACTCACGAATAATTTCTAGCATATGCAAAACTTGACGTTTGTATGCGTGAAGCCTTTTGATTTGTACGTCATAAATGGCATCAGTTCGAATTGTAATACCCATTTCCGACTGCACATAATCAGCCAAGCGTTGCTTATTTTCCTTCTTAACATCAACTAACTGATTCAAGAATTTTTTATCATTTTCAAATGTTGATAACTCCTGCAACAATTTGGGATTGAAATGCCAATCTTTACCAATTTTACTGTCAATCAACTTGGAAAGTGGCTGGTTAGCAATCTCCAACCAACGACGTTCAGCAATACCATTAGTCTTATTGTTGAATTTCTCAGGATAAATTCGATAAAGATCTGCTAAGACATCTTTTTCCAACAGCTCAGTATGTAATGGTGCAACTCCGTTGACACTGTGACTACCAATTACCGCTAAATAAGCCATCCGGACTTGACCATCACCCAAAGGTGCTGTGCGATCGACGATATCTTCACCAAAAACCGGAATCTTATCAGCACGATAACGACGATTAATTTCTTCGACGATTTGATAAATTCTAGGAAGTAGGCCTTGGAACATTTCAATTGGCCACTTCTCAAGCGCCTCTTGCATAATGGTATGGTTGGTATAACTCATAGTTGAGGTTGTTATTTGCCATGCCAAATCCCAAGGACAGTCATGCTCATCCATCAAGATACGCATCAATTCAGGGATTACCAATGTTGGATGGGTATCATTAATGTGAATCGCAACTTTTTGGACAAAGCGTTTCAGACTAGTGTGATCAGATAAATAATGACGCACGATACTTTGTACACCAGCTGATGAGAAGAAATATTCTTGACGCAAACGTAACGAACGACCTTGTTCATTACTATCATCCGGATACAAAACTTTTGTAATGTCATCGATATTGTCACGTTCTTTTTGAGAATAATATCTTTCTTCCGCATTTGGTGGTAATTCGGCTGACCAAAGCCGCAAGGTATTCGTAACAACGTTGTGATAGCCAATGATTCCGGTATCATATGGGACTGCTAAGACATCATCAGTATGGTCATAAACTGGTTTCAAACTGCCATCTGGTTGCTCTTGCATCCAAACATGACCACCAAATTTCACTAAACAAGCTCGGTTTTCACGTCTGACTTCCCAAGCATTACCATTACGTAACCAATCATCAGGTAATTCAACTTGATAGCCATTCATGAAGACTTGCTTAAATAGACCATAGCGATAACGAATTCCGTTACCATTACCAGCCATTCCGATACTTGCCATTGAATCCATATAACAGGCAGCTAATCTTCCCAAGCCACCATTACCAAGGCCGGGATCGGGTTCGGATCGAACAATTTTGTCGAAATTCAAGCCTAAATTTTTAAGACCTTTCTTAACGACATCAGTTATTCCCAAATTAAGTAAATTGGATTGTAAGAGTCGACCTGGTAAAAATTCAATTGAAAAATAATAAACTTGTTTAACATCATTTTTGCGATAACTCTTTGACGTATCAGTCCAATTTTCACCGTTATAACGCTTAATCAAATGTCCCAATGCCATGTATTGTTCCATTGGTGAAGTATCTTTCAAGTCAACTGCATAAGTAGCTTTAATTTCATTAATATAATCTCTGACAAACTCGGCTTCTTTTAATTCCATATTTATACCTCTGTTATTCTAAGAGATGCAAACTGACTTAGTCGGTCAATTCTTGATACAAATCACTATATTTAGCGGCCGATTTTTCCCAGCCAAAGTCTTGTTCCATCCCTTGTTTTCTGAGTTCTTGCCAAGTTTTGGGAGCTTTAGCGTATAAATCAAAGGCGGAATCTAACATCTTGCCCAAGACTTCAAAGCGATAATCGTCAAATCCGAAACCAGTTCCTTTTTTGGTGAACTTATTGAACGGAATCACTGTATCACGTAATCCGCCTACAGAATGAACGATGGGAACACTGCCATAGCGCATTGCCATCATTTGTGATAAACCACAAGGTTCAAAGGCCGATGGCATAATGAATCCATCACTGCCAGCATAGATCAACTGTGCTAATTTGACATCAAATTCGATTTTGGCAGCTAGCTTGTCAGGATAAGCATTTTGATAGCCTTCAAAGCCCTTTTCCAAATCAGGGTCACCGGTTCCTAAAATGACAACCTGTACATCATGATTTTGTAAAAATTCATTTAAAGCATTTAACAACAGATCCATACCCTTTTGACGCGTCAAACGAGAGACAACAGCAAAGACTGGCACATCCTTTTGAGGCAAGCCAACAGCCTTTTGCAGAGCCTTTTTGTCGAGTGCCTTACCAGACATATCACTGACATTAAAGTGTTCTGGAATATCAGGATCAGTTTCGGGATCGTAAATTTTCATATCAATGCCATTGATAATTCCATGCAATTTATAAGAATTGTCACGCAATATTCCGTCTAAATTCTCGCCAAATCCTGGAGTCTGAATTTCTTTAGCATAGCTGGGAGATACAGTGGTGACGGCATCAGCAAAAGTGATTCCGCCTTTCATAAAGTTCACATTTCCATAGTATTCAACGCTACCTTCATTGAACGTCCGACGACCGATTCCAAATAAACTACCCAAAATAATTGGATCATAGACACCTTGAAATTGAATATTGTGAATTGTCAAAACTGTCTTAATATGACGATATGCGTCGATCCAATTGTATTTATCCTTCAGCAATACGGGAATAAACGCTGTGTGCCAGTCATTCAAATGCAATACATCCGGAATATAGTTGACCTTCTCTAACATCTCACAGATAGCCAGTTGGAAGAAAGCAAACCGTTCGCCGTCATCCCAATATCCATACAGACCATCGCGGCCGAAGTATTCTTCATTGTCGATAAGGTAGTACTGAACCCCATTTAGCTTCAATGTTTTGATACCACAGTATTTAACATTTTCACCAACACGGACTGTGAAGTGCATCAAGTCTTTGACTAAATTACGATATTTCTCGGGAAATAGCTTTCCATAATATGGAATTACGACTCGAATTTGATTGTCTGTTTGTAATGCCTTAGGTAACGCAAAACTTACATCTCCTAAGCCACCCGTTTTATAAAAAGGTGCTGCTTCTGCTGCCGCAAATAAAACCTTATTCATTAGATACCTCCGTTTGCTGAAATATTCGTTTGCCTTTACCAATTACTAGAGGATTTTCAGGTGTTCCCTTCAACTGCAAGTTAGGTCCGATGACAACATTCTTGTCGATAATGGCATTTTCAACCTTCGTACCGGCACCAATTCTCGTACCTTGCATAATGACGGAATCCTTAATTTGTGATTTGCGATTAATAAACACATTTCTAAAAATAACTGAATGGTCAATTTTTCCTTCAATGTATCCACCAGTACCACAAAGACTGCCTTTAACATGCGAGCTCTTAGCAAAGAACGTTGGAATCTCATTCTTGACCTTCGTGTAAATTCGGCGCTGACTATAGAACAATGATCTGAAGTTATCTTCTTCCAAAATCGACATACTGGAATCATAGTAGCTTTCAATATCATGAATATTAGCGTAGTAGCCAGTATATTCAAAAGCATTGGCACTGTGCTGCATAACCGCTTGTAGCATTAAATTCTCTAGACTGATCAAGTCCCCACGTTCATTAGCTTCCTTCAAGATATCGATTAAATCAACGGTACTCATCATATAAATATTCAGACTTTTGGCAAATTTACCATTATCATTAGGAACTACATTCTTGCTAGCTGCTGGTAAAATTGCTGTTGCCATGCCGTTATCTGTCAGTTGCAAAACAGTTGTGTCAGGATCAGAATCTTTGGCATCAATACTCTTATAGACCGTCGTAACTGGATTATCGCGTTCTTGGTGATAACGTAACAAGGCCCGTAGATCAATGTTACAAATATTTCTTGTTCCCATAATAACGGTGTATTCACTGTTGCTGCGTTTTAAAAATAAAATCGTATTATCGTAATAATGGTGAACCAGTGTTTCCTTCTTTTGTGGAGCAATCAACGACAAATCATTATATGGAAAGTTGAATAATCCGCCACGAATCGTATCCAAATTCCAATCATTACCACTACGTAAATGGTCCGCAACTGAACGTCCTGATCGTGGCGAAATAATCATAGCGTTTTGAATTCCGGCATTAGTAACACTAGAAAGTGGAAAATCAATCAAACGATAGCGTCCGCCAAAAGGCAGTGTTCCTACTGGACGATTCGTTGTTAATGGCTCAAGTTGTTCCCATGGTTCAACTAAATTTATGATGGCACTCACACTATTATGTTTCATGATTTTTTAACCCCCAACACTTCACCGTAACCTACAACGGCGATATCATCTTCAGTTCCTTTAACAACGGCATCGTCGCCAATAACCGCTTCTTCACCAACTAGAGCATGGTCCACCACGGCATTCTTGCCAATCGTAGCTCCGGGCATAATCATGCTGTCAACGACTTTGCTGCCGGCACCAATTGACACACGTTGAGATAAGATTGAATGATCAACTTCACCAGCAACATAGCAGCTATCAACAATCATCGAATTATTGATATTACTTGTTGACGTCAAATACATTGGTGGCAAAACTTGCGCTTTAGAGTTGATTCTCCAATTGTGATCGCCAATATTTAAGCTATTGTATGGTGAAAGAAATTCCATATTAGCTTGCCAGAGACTTTGAATCGTACCAACATCCCGCCAATAGCCATCAAATGAATAGGCATAAGCAGACTCATTGTTAGCTAGATACATTGGAATGACATTTTTACCAAAATCTTCTAGTTCGTTATTGGTACTAAAACTGTTTACTAAATAGTTTCTCAAAGTAGCCCAGTTGAAAATATAAATACCCATAGATGCCTTGTTGCTCTTAGGATGCTCGGGTTTTTCTTCAAATTCAATGATACGATCAGTTTCATCAGTATTCATCATTCCGAAACGTTTTGCTTCTTCAGGTGAAACTGGAATAACACCAACGGTCAATGAAGCCTTCTTAGCCTTGTGATAATCCAGCATTGCTTCATAATCCATTTTATAAATGTGATCCCCTGATAAAACTAATAAGTACTTCGGATTCTGTTGATCGATGTATTCAATATTTTGATAGATAGCGTGGGCAGTTCCTTCGAAGAATTTTTCTCCTTCTGTTGATGAGAATGGTTGTAAAACAGTGACGCCGCCCATTTGATCATCCAGACCCCAACTGGAACCATTGCCAATGTGTGCATTCAGTTCCAAAGGTTGATATTGCGTAATAACTCCGACGGTATTGATACCTGAATTAGCACAATTGCTCAATGTGAAATCAATAATACGATAGCGTCCCCCGAAAGGAATCGCTGGTTTAGCTGTAGATTTTGTTAATTTTCCTAACCGACTACCTTGACCACCGGCAAGAATAATTGCTAGCATTTCATTATTTTCATTCATTTGACTCACCCTCTATTAAGTTTGGTTGGTCGAATCAATAGCGCTCCCATAGCTGGAAGTGTCACCGTAAAACTAGCAGGTTGCCCGTTAAAAGGCGTTTTATCTGCTGTGAATTGCGTTTCCAACTTAGTCCAAGTACCACCAAAGCGCTCATCTTCCGTATTAATAAGTAATTCATAATCACCTGAATATGGAACCCCGATACGATAATCCTGTTTCTCAACCGGCACAAAATTAAATGCTGCCACAACAAATTGACGTTTCTTCTTACCCTGACGAATAAAGCCCATCGTTGAGCTTTCGTTATCATCAGTATTGGAATAAATCATTCCTTCAGGTACATGATCCTGTTCCCAAAGTGGTCGTTCATCGTGGTAAACATGATTTATAGCCTGTGTAAATTCATGCATTTTTTGATTCAAAGGATCTTTCAAATCAACCCATTCCAGCTGACTCCAATCCCGCCATTCCAAAAATTGACCCCATTCCGATCCCATAAAGGTTAATTTTTTACCTGGAAAGGCTAATAAATAAGTAATCATCGTCCTAAGGTTGGCGAATTGGTTGTAACGGTCCCCCGGCATCTTATGCATCAAAGATTTCTTGCCGTGAACAACCTCATCGTGAGAAAATGGCAAAATAAATTTTTCATTGTACATGTAAACAAAAGCAAAGGTTAATAAATTGTAGTGATCGTGACGATACAACGGATCCATTTCGAAAAATTTCAACGTATCGTGCATCCAACCGAGATTCCACTTGTAGTCAAATCCCAAGCCACCATTAGAAACAACATCTGTCACGCCTTTATATGCTGAGGATTCTTCGGCAATCATCAATGCGTCGGGATGTTCCTGATGAACGACCTGATTCAGTTTTTGCAAAAATTCGATACCCTCTAAATTACGATTATCTCCGTACTTATTGGTCAAATTTTCTTTGCCATCATCATAATCTAAATAAAGCATGTTCGAAACCGCGTCAACTCGCAATCCGTCCAAGTGACATTCATCAATCCAATACATGGCACTCGAAATCAGAAAACTCTGAACTTGTGACTTACCCAAATCAAAATTCCAAGCACCCCAGCGTTTATTGTTAGCACGATTTTTATCCTGATATTCAAACGTCGGTGTACCATCATATTGATAAAGTGCATCGTAATTTCTAATAAAATGACCCGGAACCCAATCAACGATGACACCGATATTTGCCAAATGACACTTATCAATAAATTCTAAGAAATCCTCTCGACTTCCGAAACGACTCGTAGTGGCAAAATATCCTAATTGCTGATAACCCCAAGAAGCATCGAGTAGATGTTCCATGATAGGCATCAATTCAATATGCGTGTAACCAAGATTTTTAACATAAGGAATCAATTCATCGGCAAATTCAGAATACGTATAATAGCTGTTGTTATCATGTCGCTTCCAAGAACCAAGATGGACCTCATAAATATTCAACGGTCGTTGTTCAGGTTTACTCCGCTTTCTTCGTCCGAGCCACAAACCATCATGCCATTTGTGCTCAATTTGAGGAGTTATAACTGCTGCATCTCCAGGTTTTCGTTCAAACTGCGTTGCGTACGGATCAATTTTCAAGCTACGTTCACCATCAGGTCCAACGATTGCAAATTTGTACAGATTACCCAATTCGACATTATTTACAGAAATATGCCAGACACCTGTATTTTCAATCTGTTCCATTGCACTATCTTGCCAATCGTTGAAATCACCAACAACTGCGACGGATTTAGCATTTGGAGCCCAAACATTAAATTCTGCCTGACCTTCATCGTGCAAGTGACAACCTAGGAATCCATAGCTTTTAAAAGATTTCCCCGTATTGAATAAGTAGCTTTTATCAGCTAATGTATCTTTCAATACCAACCCGATCACTTCCCTTCAAAGAAACGTGAAATACTGAACTATATATATTTAAACATCCGATTCCAACTTCATTATAAGTTAGTTATTAGCAATTGTATTCATTTTTTTGTTTAAATTATATCGAATAAATTTATGTTAATTATACGCTGATATAGTGGCATTTAAGCGATTTTTCGTTTTCTTCTATACAAGATGTCATTTGTTAATTGTCAGTTTTATGACTTTTTTGACTCGTTAGACTTAGTAAAAGTTCATTAGTTCACAATAAGGACTATATTTTGTTCTTTTTTGACATATACCAATTGAATTATTTTATTAAAAATCAGTACTGTCATTTATTATTAAAAACACTTAAATCAGTATTTGACAATCCGCCAAATTTTTAGAATTGATATGGCTTGGTGATATAATTATTTATTAATAGTTATTAATTGGCCGTCTCCTGAGCTGATAAATATTTCTCATCTCTTCCGACTGGTGATTCTTTAATAATAATGATATTTTTGGAAAGGTTCACTGACATGACTGAAACAAATGATCAACTTATCCAAGCTAAGACTTTAATCAAACAATTTTATAACTCTACGACTGATTCACGTTTGCAAGCTCCATTATTGAAAGCCTACAAACGTCTTGAAGCAGGAACTGACATTAGTGATTTGGCTGCGCATGCGTCCAGTGCTGTGAATTATATTCGAAATACTGAAGGATTGACTTTTTCGGATGATCAAGAGAACTGGTGGCGTGAACTTAGAAATATTGGATCTGCTGCTATCTTGTATCACGATCCTAAGAATAATTTATTGGATTTGAGCGAAAAGTAAAATTTATGACAATACACAAACAAGCTCGCCACCACTTAATTGAAAAGTGTTGGCGAGCTTGTTTGTTATATTCTGGTGAAAAATTAATATAGCCATCGTTGTTCATTACAGACCTAAAACTAATTTATTTAAATAACTGAAGATTGAAAGTTGAAAAAGTGATATAACCGTTGTTGTTACAAGCCTAAAGCTAATTTATTTAAATAAGCGGAAGTCTTCATTTTACTGTTCCGCTATTAAAAATAAACTAGTTGGAAGAGCTGAGAGTATTCATTTGCAGCGAAAGTGGCGTTATTGCTTCAGCAATTACACCACCGGGCGCGTTGAAGACTCGCGGGTTTTGCGAGGCTTCAACCGAGGTTCGAGACCGCTTTCCAGGCTCGGGCCGTTCCGCGCAGCAATTGAATACTCTCAGCTCTGGAAACGGCATACTTAACTAAGCTTTAGTTATATTTGAAATCTTGATGCCATTATTAACCTGCATCACATTATTTATTTTTTAACATCAACGCTTTAATACCGGAGATTAAGAACAGTGGTACCGCTGGTAAAAATATCACTGCTAAATACACGCCACCACTTAGTCTGGCAGTTCCCATTACTTCATTAAAAAATGGTGCTATGGTCACTAAAATTGAACTTAGTGCTGAAAATGTTACAGCCATAATCAACTTGGGATTACTGAAGGGATTACGGTGGAATATAGTTTTAGAACTTCTCGCATCGAAAACATTCCACAATTGACCGAAAACTAACGTTAAGAAAGCTACCGTTTGAGCCTCCTCAACTTGCATCCCACTTCTAGCTGCAAGGATAAAGGCGATGAAAACTACAGCTCCCATCGTAACTCCACGAACAATAATTCTATTTAACATCCCATCGGCTAAAATCGATTTATGAGTGTCCCGAGGTGGTTCATTCATAATATCTGACTCTGGAACATCGTATCCCAAAGCAAATGATGGCAATGCGTCACTGATCATATTTACCCACAGCACCATTAAGGCCGTAAGTGTCGGCGTATTACTACTGACGTTGCCAATGTCATGTGTTATTAAGAGTAGTCCTAACATCAATGACAAAACCTCAGCCACATTAGTCGTTAATTCATGACGCATAAAATTTTTAATATTAGTAAATATCGTTCGACCAGCTTCAACTGAATGTTCAATTGTTGTAAATTTATCATCCAACAAAATCAGATCAGCCGAATCCTTTGTTACATCTGTTCCATTGATTCCCATTGCGACACCAATATCAGCAGCACGTAAAGCCGGCGCATCATTGACACCATCACCAGTCATGGCCACTACTTCACCATGGCGTTGCAACTGATTAACGATTCGTTGCTTGTGTTCTGGAGAAACTCGAGCGTATACTCGAATATCCTCAACTTTTTCAAACAACTCGTCATCAGTTAATCTATCAATCTGCTTTCCTTCCACGACCTGAGCATTTTCATCAGCGATAATTCCTAACTTGATAGCGATTGCTGCCGCTGTTTTGGCATGGTCACCCGTTATCATCACGACATTTATATCCGCATTATGAAGTGTTTCAACTGATTGCTTAACTTCTTCACGCGGCGGATCAATGATCCCAGCAAGACCTAGTAGCGTAATATCTTGTTCCAATGCTTCCATCGGTGCATTCAGTGCCTGCTCTTCCGTAATAATCCGTTCACCAACCATTAAGGTTCTCAAGGCATCCTTAGCAAATGCTGAAATTTTTTCTTCATATATATCACGGTCAGTACCTGAAACAGACTTGTTAAGCAAAACGTCAGGTGCACCCTTGGTCAAGATTTTGAATTCATCGCCACTTTTAATAACGACACTCATCATTTTTCTCGTGCTATCAAAGGGAAAAACTTTCAGAATATCGTAATCTAGTTCCGCCTTTTGATTTAACAATTGGTGCCGATCTAAACCGAATTTCAATCCTAAAACTACCAATGCAACATCAGTTGGATTCCCGAATGGTACATAATTCCCATTCTCATTCTTAGAAACATTGGCTTCGTTATTTAAAATACTCGCAATGATAAATTGCCTCGCCGATGCAACTTCGGTTTTGGGAGTTATCTCGCCTAACGGATCATAACCACGACCTTCAACTTCAAAGTCACTGCCATTGGCGAAAAATCTAGTCACGGTCATTTCGTTTTTGGTCAGAGTTCCAGTTTTATCTGAAGCAATAAACGTTGTTGATCCCAGTGTTTCCACACTATTCAGCGACTTTATCAAGCCCTTGCTCTTTGTCAGAACAGTGGCCCCAATCGTTAAAACAATCGACAAGACAGCTGGTAACGCATCGGGAATAGCAGCCACTGCCAGGGCGATTGCCGTTGATAAGATTGCCGTAAAGCTAGTAAAAGAAAAAGTTCCCGTTGTCAGCCAAATTTTAAATGAACCAGCAACTAACGTGAACAGCACCACTCCACCAGCAACATACATTAATTTTCGAGTTAATTCGTTAACTGTTTTTTCGATAGGAGTTTTGGAATCAGGCGTATCATTCAATAATCCAGCAATCTTACCCAATTCCGTATTCATTCCAGTCGCAACCACGACAGCATAACCATTACCATTGGTCACCGTTGAACCCGAATAGCCCATATTTGTGCGGTCACCCAAGTCAGTGTCTTCAGATAGAATTTCGACAGTCTTATTGATAGGGTCAGATTCTCCAGTCAAGTGTGACTCAAGAACTTGTAGTTCCGAAACCTTAACCCAACGGACATCTGCTTCAATGAAGTCCCCCATTTTTACGCTAATTATGTCCCCAGGAACCAGCAAATTGGCTGAAATTTTTTCCCAGTCATCATCACGTAAAACAGAAACTTGATGATCATTCATTTGTTTGAGACTATCCAAAGATTTCCGAGCGCTGATTGTTTGCCAGACAGACAAACCACTATTGATCAGTATCAAAATCAGAATAGCAGTTGCTTCATAAAATGAAGACATAGCATGTTTCAGATTGCCATTACTCGCTAAATCATAAACTCCACTAATAACTGATAATAAAATTGCTAATAATAAAATTATGACGAGTGGTTCTTTGAAACTATGAATAAAAATTTTCCAAATCGGCGTGGGTGGATCTTGTTGCATCTCATTTCTTCCGTAATTCTCGAGTCGTAATTGAGATTCTTTTTTTGTTAATCCTTTGTGACGACTGGTTTTTAATTCAGCTAGTACATCGTTTTTATCTTGATTGTAAAACATATCCACGCCTCCTTCAATTTGGCATATTTGATAAGTATCTTATTATAGTTTAACAAATGTTATCGTGGCTTCCTAAACAGGTGCTTTAATATTTAGAAATATATTATCTAGATATTGAATAAAATCGTAGCTATTTTCTTAAAACTGATTATCTGAATGTTGAACAGTGAAAAAGTGCTATAAATATTGCTGTGACAGTCCTAAATTCAATTTATTTACCAATTTAGTTAAGCAAAAGTTCAAAATTTGACATTCTTATTATTAAAAAACTAGTTGGAAGAGCTGAAAGTATTCATTTGCCGCGAAAGTGGCGTTAGAATTTTACTCTTACACCACCGGGCGCGTTGGAGACTTACCGGTTCGGGGTTCGGCTTCAACCGAGATTCGAGACCGCTTTTTGGCTCGGATTGTGCCGCGCAGCATATGAATACTTTCAGCTCTGGAAACGGCATATTGCATCAAACTTTCAACCTTTAGCTGATTATCTGAAGGTTGAAAGGTAAAAAATTATTATAACCCTTGTTATTTCAGGCTTAGAGCTAATATATTTAAATAATCAAGAGTTTCATTTTGTTGATTCTGCTATTAAAAAAATAAATTAGTTGGAAGAGCTGAGGGTATTCATTTGCAGCGAAAGTGGCGTTATTGCTTCAGCAATTACACCACCGGGCGTGTTGAAGACTCGCGGGTTTTGCAGGCTTCAACCGAGGTTCGAGACCGCTTCCCAGGCTCGGGCCGTTCCGCGCAGCAATTGAATACTCTCAGCTCTGGAAACGGCATACTTACCTAAACTTTCAACCTTTAGTGATTATCTAAAAAAACCTCTAAGCCATTACGGTTTAGAGGTTTTCTAATTTAATTATTTATGCAAACTAATGTGATATCTCTTGCGCTCATAGCTAAATCCTTCACCGATTACTTCATGCGCATCAAGCACAGTAACAAAGGCTTTGGAATCAACAGATTTAATTAATTGTTTTAATTGTGGTACTTCACGCGGTTGAATCACCAGATAAATAATCTTCTTTTCATCGTTTTGATAGCCACCTTCAGCGTTCAGATATGTCCAGCCACGATCAAGTGTAATGTCAATTAACTGCGTAATCTTTTCATATTTATCAGAAATAATAAGCAATGTCTTGGCACGATTGGGACCTTCCTGCACGAAATCAATCATTCTTGCCAAAATGAAACTAACAATTAGTGAATACATAATATGATAAAAGTCCAAATATGATAACGATAAAAATAATACCACGTAATCCATGATTAAAATTCCTTTACCAGACGAAACGCCGTACTTCATCTGACCGACACGCGCGATGATATCACTACCACCGGTGGTTCCGTTATAACGAAAAACCAATCCAATGCCGAGTCCAGATAATACCCCCGCAGCAAGGGATGATAACAGTAAATCATGTCTCAATGGTAACGGTTTAATGATAGTTTGATGAGACCATAATATTAAAAATAGTGACAAACAAAGTGTTCCATACATCGTATAGAACATAACCCGCTTGCCCAAGAATCGGATACCAATTAATATCAACGGGATATTAAGAACTAAAGTACTCACACCAAGGTTGATGTGAAAGAAATATCGGATAATCAATGTAATACCACTCAACCCACCATCGGCCAGGCCATTGGGAATCGAAATCATATCCAAACTAAAGGCATAGATAGCACATCCTAGGGTAATCATTAATAGTTCCAAACTATTATATTTGGTCCACCATTTGAAATTCATATTTTTCCCCTCCAATATAATAATTTTTTTGCTATTAATATTAGTGTACACTTCATTGTTTTGAATTTGTGAATATTAATAGTGGTACGTATTATCTTTATTGCTATTAGTACATTTGTAAAACCTGACAATAATTAAGCCAAAATAATAGCGTTTATAGAGACCTTCCCTATAAACGCCATCTAGTTCTATATTTAAAGATCTGAAGTTTGAAATTCAAAAAGTTAAAAATAACAAAATAAAACTAATTCAACTGACTATTCTTTATAGAATATTTAATAACTACCATAACTTCATCGGAAGACTTACATTTTGAAATCATATTCTTGAATTTTTCGTCATTTTGTAAATTAACTAAGAAACTGAATAATGATTGAATCTTAGGATAATCTTCTGGTCTAATTGCAAGTAAAAATACATATTTAACTTTATTACCATTTTCATCCCAACTAATAGGATCATTAGAGATAAGTAATCCAACACGAGATTGTTTTGATGAAGCCTTTATAGGATGTGGAATTGCAATTTGTCCACCAATAGCTGTGGAATACATGTTTTCACGTTCAAACATCTTATCCTTGAAATCAGGATTAACTATATCCAATTTTTCCATCTCATCACATAAAAAGTTTAATGCTTCCTTACGCGAAATAGGCTTTTTATTAATAAAAATTGAATCGCTTTGAAATAGATTATTCAAATTCTTCTCATCATTCAAAGTAGTAGTTAAAAATTCGTACAATTCCATACTATCGCTAGCATAATTTGCCAAATCAATTTGTACGATTGGCAATTTACTACCAAGCAAAGGAACCGTCGAAATCAAAAAATCATTCTTTGATAAATCTTTAGTTTGATACTCAGCATATGAATAGATACCTGTGATATTAAGATAATCATCAAAACTGCTTAATTTAGCACGCAATAGGGATGCCGTCGCTGTACCTGATCCACAAATGATTGCTGCATTCTTTTTACTGTAACTTGTCCCACTGTTTCTTTCTAAAGAAGCTCCGACATGTAGAGTAATAAATGAAATCTCATCTCGAGAAAGCTTTAACTTTAATTTATCTTCTATTACATCAACCGATGTTGCAGTAACCTCATATGCAAGTGGGAAAGTTGACAAAATAACATCAAGTAATGGGTTCTTTCTTGTCTGTTCTAACGAGTTAATTTTTACTACCGATTTTAAATGCTGGTATAAATTCTTTTTAAGAACATCATCATTATGAAAATCAAATTCATATATATTCATAATTTTATCTAGAAATAATTCGATACTACATTTTATTTCCTGATTTAATTCTTGTGATTTGTTCAAAATAATGTTGGGGTCATTGAGGGCGATGTGATATATAACATATTTTCTTTCAGGCTCGGATATATCAATATTGAATTCACTATTAATAGTCTTAAAAAACTCGGAGAATATTGGTTCCGTCTCTGGTTTAAGTAAAACGTTTTTTGAGAAAGATTCCATAATGTGACCAGACTTAGATCTAGATATCGATAATGCAAGATGAACAGCAATATTTTTACGAGTATAATCGGAAATTTCTGTAAAATGATTTTCAAAGAAGGAACTGACAAGCCGCAACAATAAATCCAAATCAACGTTGGTAAATAAGTTCTTTTCACTTTTTGAGAACTGCATTATATATTCTTTATAATTCTTATCCTCCAACTTATCTATAATACATGCCCTTTTATCAATTTCAGTTCCAACCAATTCAATTGTTTCGCCTTTTTTGTGGAGACCAAGATGATATTTTTCTAACGTGTTTTTTAATTCTGCAAGATAATTATTTAACGTGTTGTAACTGATAAAAATACTATCCAAAATATAATCGATTGAAACGGGTTCTCGAGCATTGATCAAAATCAAAAGTAAATATTTAATTCGTTCTTCATAAGTATTTACCGGAAATGATTGATCATGTTCAACAACATTTCTTTTAAATTCATCAAACAAATCATTATCGTTAACAATCACTTTATATCCTTTGGCTCTGACGTTTACAATTTCCAATTTATATTTTTGAAGTTCTTTATTTAAAACTTTTATATCACTTCTGAGTGTTCTTTCACTAACCTTTAATTCACTCGCTAATGTACTGCCATTTATTTCTTTATTAGCTGTAATTATTATAAAAATCAATTGTCTTAACCGTGGGTATTCAAATTCCAAATTATACATGCTCCTTTCTCAATAAAGTAAATCAATATAAAATATTTTTAGATAAAGATAGCGAGCCCCTATTCTAACTAAATAGGAGTTCGCCATTTTTAAAATATTTTTATTAATTTGATTTTATTAATATTCAAAGTAAAGTGTAACAATTTTAGCATGGCTAATTCCATCAAGACTTACACTGTTAGAATTATCAACGTCTAACTCTTCAATTTTATCTTCTTTCAAATCAACTCTTTCTACACGAGTAGGTTTGTTAGCAAAGGTAATTGAATCATCAATATTGTTTGAAAGATTCCCATTATAGAATCTGGCAATATAACCACTTCTACGATTGGCTTTTTTCAACGTGCTTAGAATCAAATTACCATTTGTGTGTAACATACTATAATTTGAATTCTGAGTTCTATCTACGTCATCTAATTCGAAAATCAATCTGCCATTTAGAAAATCGGCATACTCATACATTTGAATACTTGTATCAAAGTCTTTTGCCATATTAGCAACATTGGAATGCTCAAAATCTTTGTCCGTTATAGCAATACCAAAGTCAAAGGTCATATCTTTCAATAATTCCGCATCTGGAGTTGCAATAACCTTTTCACCGGATGCTCTACCCGGACGATAAAGTAAATCAACTTTACCCATCATTCCATATGTTCTAAATAACGTTAACCGAATAGTTGAATACTCATTATCAATAATTTCATATTCTCTTACGCCTTGAGGTAATACTGAGAATGTGTTTGCATTATTTGCTAATGATACAAATGATTGACAAGTTTCAATACTGATCGGTTTTTCATTCCACTTATCTTTATTGGCACTCCATAATTTCATTGCTTCTTCACGATATACAGGACGTTTTAATGTACCAAATTGTTGATCAGCAATAGAGAATTTAGATGCAATTCCGGTACTGAAATCAGCACACAACCTGTGATCCAAAACGTGTTTATTATCAATTTTGACACTAAATTTAATCAAACTTGAGTCATTATCCAGTTGGATTCTTACATCGACCGGCATGTCAGAACTAATGGTACCGTCAGCACGTTCGTTCAAATCCTTGGGAAGTTTAAAGTCATAATGAATACTTGCAATACTCATCAAATCAGAATTTTTCACATTGATTTTGTTAGACTGATCAGTTGAATAGATAACCATATCTTTTTTAGCAGGTGAATAGTTGAATGAGTCGCCATCATCACCGTTTTCTTCCAAAATTCCCTGATTGCTGTAAACTTTACCATCAGCTTTATTGGTAATCGTCAAACTACCATTATCTTCAATCGAAATACTATAAAATTTATTTTCCATAGTATTGTCGCCATTTGATAAAGCAAAATTCTTTTTCTCTTCATTGAGATACAGCTGCTTGTATCCCATTGCAGGAACATCCTTCACAAAAATATAAGCCTTAACTGTATAAATATGATCCGGTTTATAAATCTTCTTACCAGGGTTCAATTGAATAGTTTGATTCAAAATATACTCTGAAGTATCTTTGATTGATTCAATCGTAAACGGAACATTATTACCATCGTCGTCAACAATACTGAAGTTCTTCTCAGGAACATAGAATGTCTTTTCAACTAGACTTGTTCGATTGATTGGCAATGTATTAAATGCTGTAAGTGTAATTGGCTCAGTTCTTTTATTCTTAATTTGTGTAGAAATTTGACGCAGTGTTACTTCAACCAAGCTGGTACTAATATCACGAACTTGTTTATATCTCATAGAAATATCTTGGTTTGTTGTATCCGATACACATGAACCAATAGAATCATGTGCAGCATTTTCAAACATTAATTTCCAAATATCTTTTACAGCATCATTGGGATAATCAACTCCAAATTGTTCACCCATCGTGAGTACTGGTTCCAATATATTTACCAAATAATATTGCAAATTGGTATTGAGCTTTTTAATATCAGATCTTGATGAATAAATTGACTTGTGAATTCTCATATTCTTTCCGTTAGTCAATTCACCTTCAATTTGATCCAGTTCTGGATGTTCATTTTTAACAGCCGCAATATATTCTTCGATAGAACTTACTTTAAAGTTAAATTCACTATTTTCTTCGTTTAACTTTTTAATAACTTCTGGTAAATCTTTACGTGCTGGAGCTTGGTCAAATCCATTAGGAAATGCTACTTGATTAGTCGTTGATCTATTTACGATTGATTTGAAAGGTTCTTCATGCATAATATCTCCGAGCTTTGTCTCATCAATAATGCCTCCAACATAATAACCACAAGGTATTTGATAGACATTGACTTTACTTCCATCTTCACCTTTCCAGACATATTCGTTATGCTTTACATCTTCATCAGAGACACCACGCCAGAACATGGCATCATCAATCCCAAATCCCTTGTAAATTTGGGGCATGCTTGATTCTTGACCAAATGAATCCGGAACATAACCAACATTCATATATTTACCAAGTTCTTTGCAAACATCCATCCCACATTGGAGATTTCTCACAATGCTTTCACCTGAAATAACGAATTGATCTGTTTGTGTGAACCATGGTCCGATAATTAATTTATTATCTATAACTAATTGTTTAATTCTTAGACGATCCTGAGGTCGCCAATTTAAGTAGTCCTCTACTAGTGATGCCTGACCATCTAAAATAAAGCGGTCATATCCGTTATTACTTTCCAAATTATTAATTACGTCATGAAGATCTTTTAATAAATAAACTTTTGAACGAGAGGTTGTAAAATACCATTCTCTATCCCAATGTGTATGTGGAAATACGTGTACTGTTTTAGAATCCAAAGTAAAACTCCTTCCTAAATACCTGAAATATCCAATTTAATATCGTCAGTATCGACGTCCTCTTCTTCATCGTCTGAGGTTACACTAAAATCGACAACCAATGGTGCAACAACAGCAATGAACAAGGCACCGACCAAAATTCCAGCAATATATGCTAACTTATTATCGGCTGTGATAATCCCAGGAAGGCCACCCAATGGAGGAATATGTGATGTCATACCTAATACTTCACCAGTTAGTGATCCAAGAGCACCACCAATTACGTTTACAAATAACAATTTAAGTGGACTAACTAAGGTAAATGGAATAGCACCTTCGGTAATACCAAACGAACCCATAATTAAGTTGTTACGACCTGCCATGAACATTTCATCTGAGAAGCGTTTTCTTGGATAAATAAATGTTGCCAAAGCATAGCCCAATGGAATACAGCAGATAGCAACGTTTGTCATTAGAGCTGGTCCATAAATACCTTCAATGAATAAGATGTTACCAACCATCCATGCGGCTTTATTAATAGGACCTCCTAAGTCAGTACCAATCATTGCTCCTAAAACAATTGCGACGATAGCACCGTTAGTATGATTTGCAATCATACCCTTTACCCAGGCAACCAAACCTAGATTTAAGGCTGATAATGGCGTTGCCAACACGACACCCAGTACTAATGCAACGGCACCAGTTGTTAAAAGTGGAACGACCAACAAAGGAATTGCTGACTTCCAAGCATCGCCAACTTTAATCTTTCTACACCATCTTGCTACATATCCAGCAACGAATCCGGCGACTAAAGCACCTAAGAATCCAGCTTGAAGTGTTGTAGCTAATTGACCACCGATAAAGCCGGCGCCTAAAGCTGGTTTATCACCGATAGCATATGCAACATAACCAGCAATAACCAAGTTAACTAATCCGATACCAATCCAACCAACTTGATTGATTTGATAAAGCATGTGGAAAAATACATTTCCGGCACTCTTATATTTGCTTAAATCATTAACCCCAAACATCATACCTATCAGTTGAGGAATACCAACAATCATGGCACCACCAATAACTGTAGGAATCATATATGAGATACCACTCATTAAGAAACCTTTCCATTCGGCTAATAGCTTTTTCATGACTTATGCCTCCCCGACTGCGGTAACGCATTTCTTCAAAACGGCTTTTGGAGCTTTAATACAAACGTTAATATCGACACGGATAACTTTCTTGCCTTTAAAACGATTCATACCAGTAATCTTTTGATCAGAAGCAATTAAGACAAATGCTGCATCATCGGCTTCTTCTTGAGTAATTACATTAACAGGTCCCATTGAACCTTGTTGTTCAATTTTGACATTATAATCTAATTCTTTACCTGCTTTTTCCAATGCCTTTGCTGCCATTGGTGTATGTGCTAAACCTGCTGGACATGCTGAAATTCCTACGATATTCATAAAACATCCACTCCCATCTTTTTTGAAATATATTCTGAAATATCCTTTTGATTATCTAATTCTCGTAAATGCTGTTTGAATGAATCCTCTAACAACTCAGTTGCTAGATTAGACAACATTTGTAAATGTGTAGTTCCGGCATTTGCTTCCGGAACCATAAGAGCAAAAACATCTGTTACTGGTTGGTCATCATATGTTTCCCAATCAATTGGAATGTCCAACCTCGCATAAATGATGCCAACGTTTTTTACGAAATTTGTTTTTGCATGTGGTATTGCAAAACCTTCTTGTAAACCAGTTGAGTAATCTTTTTCACGTTCTATAAATGCCTTAAATAAATTTTCAGCTGAATTCGTGTTTCCAAGTTCTTCAGCTCTTTTAGAAATTAATCTCAATAGCTCATCACGGTCTGCTACTTTGACATGCAATAAAATATCCTTCTCACTTAATTCCACTGTGTTACCTCCTCTCAGCTTTTCTCGTAACCGCTTACAATTACAATTATATGTATTGGCAAGAATTTGTAATGGTAAGCTATTTCCAATTGATTTGGAAATGGGTTGAGCTGAATTATGATTTTTTTGAATTTAAAAGTTGGGGATGGGTGAATGCCTTTGTAAGATAGGGAATATTAGGTATGGTTCCTTTTAAAAATTAGATATTTGAACGAATCTAGGATAAAAAATAAGTAAAACAAAAAGGTATCTCATTTAAGAGGTACCTTTTGTTAAAACACTTTGCTTATCACGTTTTAGTAAAATTGATAAAAATCTATTACTCTGCCAATTTCCCCCAATCAGCTACTTCATTTTTATCGAATTCTTGTATATTCTTTTGTAAATGCAAAGAATTCAAATCATTCATAAAAACTAGCAATAGTTTTGCTGTTTTTTTGAGTTCATCATGTGATATAAAATCCACAGAGTTACTGTCCGGACGAGATTTTATATTCTCCTCACTATGGCTTTCTGAATTAAATACCAGTCTATACATAAATATTCCCAAAAATGCACGATGGTTTTTCGGAATTTGTTCCATAATGTCCGGATCATTAAAAATAGCACTAATACCTTTTTGGTAACAGAAAGTGGAAAACGCCTCAATCACACGTCTCATAACATTTCCAATATATAAATCATCCTTCCGAATGGATTGCTCCTCAGTAAGATTTGAAGGGATATCTGATGCACATGCGTAATCATATACCGTTTGAAGTTGCTGACTATAATCATTAAAAGATCTAACACCGACGTCAGATAATATTCCTGAAGACAATTGATAATTGTGGCTAACAATTTTGTTTATTTTGGTTTTCCCTAATTTAAAAAGCGTGCTACGTTTCTCATCTATATCATCATATACTTTTGAAATATGTCGAAACATTTCTGCATCGTGTGTCATTACAAGAACCTTACTATCATTATTACCAAGTAATACATGTTCAAGTTCTTCTCTCAATAATGATAAAATACCAATTTTGTTTTCGAAGTCGAAGCTTGAAATGGGATCGTCCAACACAATTAAACATGGCTGTTTAAAAGCTGACTCCACACTACGGTTTGAATTAATTCTAGAAAAGAAATAACACAAACTAATCGCATTTCGTTCACCAACAGACAATTGATTCAAACCAATAAATTCACCTCGAGATTTAACTAGATAACAATTTTCACCTTCAACAAGCTTTAGTCGTTCATGATCCATGAAAACATGAGCCAATCTATCATTTATTTGATCAAGCGCAATCTTTTGTTCAGAAAGTCGTAGTTTAATGCTAGCTATTTCTCGTTTATTTCCATCCAATGGCTGCTTAGCCGTTTCAAGTTTTTGAGTTAGCCTTTTCCGTTCGGATATCGCCTGTTCGTACTGATTGAATAAATCACGGGTACGAAATTTAGCTAAGTTTAAATTTAGAAAATCTGCCTCTTTTTTTATAATTTGATTATTATTAAAAGTACTATTATAAACATCGATTCTGGACCTTAACACATCTGTAGCTAAAGAAATATCATTATATAAACCATCTTCATCATAATTTGGTAATTCGGGAACTGAAAATGGATTATCAATTTTAATATTCTTTGCATTTGAATAATCATCAATCATTAAGTTATAAGTTTGAACAGATTTATTGTACTGTTCGACTTCATTAGGAAACAAGCTATTAATCTCGGTACTCTTATCAATCGTAGCTATTTTATCAATTTTGATTGATTTGAGTTGGTTTACAAGATTGTTTTCTTGATCTTTCTGAGATATATCCAGTACATGCGTCACTGCAAGAACCACGTTTTTCTTTTCCTGATTACTTATACTTCTAAAACATGTGGGACAATAGTCCGTATCTGGACTCAAAAATACGTTCTCATCATTTTTAAGTTCACTGATTCCCTTGTTGGACAGAACCTGTATTATACGTTTCTCAACACCACTTAAACTTGGCTTAGTAACTACCGTAGATAATAAGTTAAATACACATTTTAATTCGTTAGAATTATTTTCAGGCAATACGAACCTGTTTAAAGGTTTCTTTTCCCTAATCTGATCTAAATCATCTAAATCTTTTTGTAACAGTTGAGATAGTTTCCCTTCAATATCTGAATTTCCACACGTCACATCGGTATTTCTTATGCTTTCGAACGTAGTATTATCTAACTTCTGCTTATATGCCGTACCACGTATATGTTTACCTATTGATGCCCAATTTCCTTGTTCTTTAAGTTGATTTTCAATTTTAGATTTAATCATTAAATCATTTTGAACATGAAAATTTTTTTTAAATAAATCAAGTTCATTATCTGCATCTTCAATTTCTTTCAAAATAGATGATTGAAACTTCTCTAAATCAGATAATCTATCTCTTAAATCAGGATCATTTGATAACATAACTATTGCCTGCAGATTTTCATCTTGCTCAACACGTACATATCTATCAACAAACTTTTCATTGTATACATATATCCGTTGCTTATCCTCCTCATCTAATTCAATGGATTTTGATTGGATTTTGTCAGAATCATGGTAATTAAGAATAAACTCCATTCCTTCATCATCTACTTGATTATCATGTAATTGTGAAAAGAGAAGAGCATTAGAAATTGTTGTTTTTCCTGAACCATTTCTTCCAAAAATTGAAATAATTCTTTCATCTTTTATAGTTGAACCACTTTTTTTATTACCATTCTGTACCTTTGCAAGAAAAAATTTAAGATCAATATCATCAGAAACCAAATATGGTGTTTTTATTCGTATTTCATTCCATTTCATAATAACCTCTCCAATTTATAAATTACACAATTTTAATCGAATTAAATACAAATTCATTGTACATTGAATAATCAAAAATGTAATGTAAGGTATTTAATTATTAATATGTCATTTTTAACGACTACCTATCAATTAATTTTGTAATTACGTGATA
Organism: Companilactobacillus huachuanensis; assembly: GCF_005404815.1. GTDB lineage: Bacteria > Bacillota > Bacilli > Lactobacillales > Lactobacillaceae > Companilactobacillus > Companilactobacillus huachuanensis. Next base: position 133,469 of record NZ_BJDF01000001.1, on the reverse strand, counting down.
CATTTTAATTTATTCCTTTCCATGCACTATATTTGTATACAAAATAGAGCCAATAAAAGTGAAATTTATAGAAACGCCCAAACCAATTGTGGTTTGAGCGATGGTGCCGTGATGCTTATTATTTAGCAAAATCTTCTGAGATTGAAATCAATCCAGTTGAAGAGTTTACATATGCTCCAACACCTACTTTAGTAGCAGTGTCATTCATCAATACGATTTGACGAAGAATAAAAAAATGGAGCCAATAGTCATAGATTTTATAAATCTACTGCCTACATGCTCTACATTTAACTTATTACATTATTTTTTTCTTCCAAAATCGCTACTTGCAAGATCACGAACCGAAGAATTTGAACTTACAGTTAACTGCCTTTTCACTGTATCATATTATCGGAAGTTATTTTCTATAAGTGTCCCAATGTTATTTATGACAATTACAGATACTCAGATAAACAATTTGCAATATTAATTAAAAATTCATTCTCACTTTGACGCAATTATTTGTAATCAGAAATTGTATTATTTCAGGTAGGGTCATATTTTTGAACTTAGTTATAAATATATTACTAAAGGTTGAAAGTACAAAAATAGATTACACCTCTTGAGACACTTGAGATGTGGTGGAAAAATACTTTTTTTCAATGTGAAGGATTATCTAGTAGGCCCGATAAGGCCACTAGGTAATCCTTTTTATAAATTCGTCAAAAATTTGATTCAATACTGAGGAATCCATTTCAAAATTATCAACTAGACCATTTATCGATTTTATCAACCAATCTAGTGCATCAACGAATGCAATATCAGGTAAACTTCGTCCATAATCATAAAATATATCGCCTATCGTTCTATCATCGATATATTCTCGCTGGTTTAGGGCGAGAATATCGTAAGCAAGTGCAACGACAGCCAAGTGACCACATAATCCATCATACTTTTGGATTTGTGTTTTATCGAATTGGAGATATTGTTTGGCTACTTTGAAGTAGCCTTCAATTTGCCAACGGCGATCGTACATTTGAATTATATCAGTAGATTCCAAACTTGTTTTCGTTGTTTCTAGAACCAAATAGTTATTCTTATCTCCACGTTTAGTGACAAATACTAATTTAACGGGCAATTCCTGACCATCAACGTTAAAAGTAAATATCGAACTATATAGGTACTTCCCCTTTGTGGACCACTTGGTCCGACAAAGGATTTCATAAAGTGATTTTACATCCATGGTACGACCGCGATAGCGGAAGTATACTTTTTTAGCTTTTTTGAGCATTCCCACTGCAAAAAGGCCACGTTGAAGTAGTTCAGAGAACATACGTGGTGAACTATACCGGCTATCAAAAAGAACGTACTTAGCCTTTATTCCGCTTTTTAAAGCAGAATCTATTAGCTCAAGAGCTACATCACTCATCTTACGTTGTGCTTGATCACGTCTTTTATATGCCAAGGAACGTTTATCAAAGCATTTAAAAACGCCTAACTGATTCTTTTTTTGACGATGACATTAATGCAAAGTTAATTTTCAAAAAAGTATTTCCGTCACTCCAACCTATGGTTAGAGTGCGGAATCCATTAAAGAGTTTCTGTTTGTCATGATCAAAAACACGTGCTAGTAACTCAGTATTTTTGGAAAACTCACGTTTGAATAGTGAATCATCTATTATTAAGGCTTGCCGTCTTCTAGAATCTGTAAAATGTTCAACGTAGGATATTAGATTAATTGTCAATAATTGAACAAGTTTTTGCCAATTAGTATGAGAATCATTTAAACAATTTCTAACAGTCCTTGTTGTTAATACTTTTATCGGCCCTGAAAATGGAATAGCATTTAAAAACGGACGTTATAAGCCATTCTAACAAGCCCGTTACCCTAATACCTTTTGTTTTACTGATATTTGCGGAACGCAAAATAGTCATGGACATGAATACTCCTTATAGATTAGTTTTAGCGACTTAATTATAAGGATATGAGTAAGCTCATGTCTATTTTTATACAATTTTCAGCCTTTAGTTATTTCATATAAAATATTTGAATTAAACAACTAGCACTACACGTTATTTGTCTTTTTTAGTAGTAATATACGGAACAGAATGCGGATATTTGTCATCAATTGACGATACAGTACCTGATACTCCTGATTCTTGTATTCCAATCACTTTTGATTTGTCGCTTGAGAACACTGATCTAGCATTCCTAATATTTTCAGAATTATTTCCAAAATTCTTCTCAAAATACCATGAAAATCTAGATAATTGATTTTGTGCAGCGGCCTGTCTAATTTGATCAATGGCTATATTAAAATAAGAATCCTTAGAATAATATCTGAGGCTGGGAACTTTTTTCGCATCATTATATAGTTGATCTAATGCACTTATTGAAAAATCCCTATTAACTTCATAATCCCACAGGCCATTGTCAGTGGAGGAAAGTAAACTCTTTGATTTAATCTCGCCTCCATCAACTCTGTATTTTATATTTGTTTTACATAAAATCCCCCAATCCTGTGGTACATCTATTGATGTTACATTCCCAGGTTCGCCATTACTTTGTTTAATTCTTATTACTTTTGCAGGTGTAGGTTTATATATCTGACCATTGACATTAATTGAAGGTGAGTCTGATAGTCCTTTAGAGTCTTTCCCCACGTCCTCGAACTCTTTCTGGAAATTATCCCAATCTCCTTTGGAAAGATTAGAGACCATATTAACTCTATTAACAATCGCAAGAGTCCCAGTTGTATTTCCTGATAAAGTTGAAATACTTTCACTCATTGATGGTAATGGAATGACTATGGGAGCATATGTCTCAGAATGTATGATATACGACTTAGCCATCAAATAATTGATTCTCATAACACTCGTTAAAAAAAATTTATTACTAATACTCTCTATTGAAACTCTACTCTCACCATAGTTAGTAAGTTTCCAGATTGGGTAGTTTATATTATTGTTTTCTACTTTCCAGGGATCTGTCAATGTAGTTTGAAATTTAGGTTTATTAATTCTTTTTTGTATTTTATTTTTTTCATCATTTTCAATAAGACTGGAAATACTAGTTGCAACAGTCCAAAAGGATATTGCCAAGGCTATTAAAGATATTATTGTAGTTACATTCCTCATTTTAGGAAAATCATTTTTAAAAACAAAAAATATTAATGAAAATACTGCCAGACAAATACACAGTTCCCAAAAGAATGGACTGGAAAAAGATTCGAACCAACCCCATATGGCTGCCAATATCGCTATTACAAATAAAACACATTCGATTATATTCATTTTTCCTCATTATCCTAGTAATAAAAATAAGCCACATAAATTAAAACTAATTTACATGACTTATTATTAAACTAACTTTATTCCCACTCAATAGTAGCAGGTGGCTTGCTCGTAATATCATAAACTACACGGTTAACGTGATCAACTTCGTTTACGATTCTAACCGAGATCTTTTGCAACACATCCCAAGGAATCTGAGCAAAGTCAGCTGTCATACCATCAATTGAAGTAACGGCACGGATTCCGATTGTATAATCGTAAGTTCTGCCATCACCCATAACTCCAACTGAACGAATTCCAGGTAAGACTGTAAAGTATTGCCAGATTTTTTCGTCCAATCCGTTCTTAGCAATTTCGTCACGAAGAACCCAATCACTATCACGAACGATTTGTAACTTATCTTCGGTAACTTCACCAATAACACGAATTCCAAGGCCTGGCCCTGGGAATGGTTGACGCCAAACTAGGTCATGTGGCATACCTAATTTTTCACCAAGTTCACGAACTTCATCTTTGAACAATGTTCTCAATGGTTCGATCAGCTTAAATTGCATATCTTCTGGAAGTCCACCAACATTATGGTGAGATTTAATTGTTTGAGCAGTACTTGTACCACTTTCGATAACATCTGTATAAAGTGTTCCTTGAGCCAAAAAGTCGATTCCATCCAACTTTGTAGCTTCATCGTTAAACACTTGGATAAATTCGTTACCAATAATCTTACGTTTCTTTTCGGGATCAGTTACGCCAGCAAGTTTATCTAGGAAGCGTTTTTGAGCATCAACTTTAATGATGTTCAAGCCAAACTTACCTTTCAAGCTTTCCATAACTTGATCTGCTTCGTTCTTACGTAACAAACCATGATCAACGAAGATACTTGTCAATTGAGTACCAATGGCTTTGTGTAGCAAAACACCAACAACTGAAGAATCGACACCACCTGATAGTCCAAGAAGAACCTTCTTGTCACCGACGGTATCACGAATTTTTTCAATTTGTTGATCAATGAAATCATCCATTGACCAGTTAGCTTCAGCTTCACAAACATCAAAGGCAAAGTGTTTTAAGATGTCCAAGCCGAATTCAGTATTTCTAACTTCAGCATGGAATTGAACACCATACATCTTCTTTTCGTCATTAGCGATTGAAGAAATAGGTGCATTCTTACTTGTAGCAACAACGTCAAAGCCAGTAGGTGCTTCTCTTACAAGGTCACCGTGACTCATCCATACATATTGCTTTTCAGGTAAGCCTTTAAACAATACAGAATCTGTATCTTTAACAGTAATGTCAGCACGTCCGTATTCACGGTTGTCAGCTGATTCAACTTTTCCACCGAGATTATAAGACATCAATTGCATACCGTAACAAATACCAAGGATAGGAATTCCTAGCTTGTAAATGTCTTGGTCAAGTGTAAAGGCATCCTTGTCGTAGACACTCATTGGTCCACCAGAAAGGATAATACCCTTAGGATTGATTTCTTTAATTTCTGCAGCAGTAATAGTGTTTGGTAATAATTCAGAGTAGATACCAATATCTCTGATTCGACGAGTAATCAATTGGTTATATTGACTACCGTAGTCTAGAACGATGATGCTATCAGCATCAGGCCATTGCTTGCTCAAATCAAGTTCCCCCATTTTTTTTATTTATTCTATTGTATACGAAATTCAGTTCCATGTCATATACTGTTAGCGCTTAATATTTACGAAGATAAATTTTATCAATTTGGTGATCACCAGACTTGTGTAAAATCAAGTTAGCTCGATTCATAGTTGGCTTGATATAATCATGCAAGTTAGGATAGTTTATTGTCTCCCAAACGTGTTTTGCCATATCCATAGCACTCTTTTCAGGAATCTGGGTGAATTGGTAATAGTAACTATTAGGATCGTTCTTAGCTAAATCTAGCAGCTTTTCGAAGCGATTCAGGAACCATTCCTCAATATCTTCGACTTCAGCGTCAATATAAATTGAAAAATCAAAAAAGTCACTGACATAAATCTGTTCGTTATGAGGCAATTGTAATACATTTATACCTTCAACGATTAAAATATCAGGATTATCTGTTTCTTCATATCGGTCAGGAATGATGTCATAAATATTGTGTGAATACAGTGGATACTTAATTTTTCCACCTTTAGTTTTGACATCACCAAGAAAGTTCAAAAGTTTTTCCATATCGTATGTTTCAGGAAAACCCTTTTTATCCATCAAATTACGTTCCTTTAAAATCTTGCTAGGATACAAGAATCCGTCAGTCGTCATTTGTGAGACCTTATATTGAGGATAAGCCCGCTCTAACATTATTTTCAACAAACGTGCAGTCGTACTCTTGCCCACTGCCACTGAACCGGAAACGCCGATAATGAAAGGAATCTTGCGAGTTGATCGATTGACCAATTCATTTTTCAACTTCGTCAGTTTGCGATAATTCTTCAAATATATATGAAGTAAATGACGAATTGGGGCGTAAATTGAGCGCACGTCATCAATGGAAATCTCATCATCAAGTGATTTGATTTTCCTCAACTCTCCATCAGTAATTGCTTGCTTGGTGTATTCGCCATGGAAACTTTCCCATTGTTTGCGAGTAAATTCATCGTAGTTAGTTAAACTTTGCATATTATTAGACCCTGCTTAATATAATAATTAACTTTTATTAGTTTTCTGGTATTCTAGTATAGTATAGAACATTTTTAAAAAAGGAAACATATATGAAGAGAATAGTATTATTTGGGGACTCGACCATGATGGGATTTCGGGATGGAAAAGCCAGTGACACGCTAGCTAAACGCATTCGGAAAGACTTTCCTGGTTATGAAGTCATTAATATGTCGATTTCGGACTACAAAACCAATAATGCTATGACACGTGTTGATCGTGTGGTACGACTAAATCCCGAAATTGTTATTCTAGGTTTCGGTGCCAACGATATTTCAACAGATGATGAAATCAAACCCGGTAAATTTGCAGCAAATCTGACTAATATAATTACAACTATCGGTAGTGAACGTGTGATTTTACTTTCACCGCCGTACATTGATTGGATCAAGGACCCCACCAGACCATGGACTCGCCAGCTTCAATTTGAGTTGGTGACGGAACATATCGGCAAGCAACTAGACATATCGTATATCGATTTATTGCATGATATGAATAATTGCACTAATCTAAAGGATTTATTACAGACAGACGGTTTGCACTTTACCAAACAAGGTTATAATCTCTTAGAAGACGAGTTAATACCAGAAATTAAAGCCACGCTAGCCAAAAAATCAGAACTAGTGTCAAATTAAGGAGCACTTTATGGATTTAAATATTCCTCAAAAATATTTTATTTTATCGTGTAACGAAAAAGGTAGCGTTCGTATTTTTAAGAATACCAGACGTCGTGCTTATTTAGCTGAAAGTTCATTTTTCGACTTAGCACTAAATGATATTATCGATTTGACAGACAACAGTGTCATCATTAATAAGGTTTTACCCGACGACAAAACGTATTTGAATGAATTTTTCCAAATCATCAACAAGAACCAAGGTCGTAGCGTCAACCATGTCTTACGAGCAATGGCAACCAACGAAAAAATCACCCGCATTATTTATAATGAAATCGGTGATTCGCTAGTTAATAAAGTTGACGTTACCAAAGCCGTGACCGGACTAGTATTCAAAACTAACAATTACCTACCAAATCGTAACGTTAAACGTGAATTAGTAACTGATTTACGCAAGGAAATTTTGACATCAAATAAAATTTCACCAGAAGCATTCGCACTATTAGCGACACTTTATGGAAACCACGATTTGAAATTTTACTTCTCCCAATTCGAGCAGAAACAATTGAAAGATAAAATTGAGTTGTATCAAAATGACCCAACTTATGAGAAATTGTTTGAACTTTCTAAGAAGTTGAATAGAGTTATATTGACATTGCTAAGTTAGAGAGAGCGAAACAAGGCGGTCAGCTCCCGAGCATTTTCGTAGATATGTGAATTGCACGCCGCTTTTGCGTGTGATTTACATATCTATGAAAAGCGGAAGGAGTTGCCCTTGTGTAGCTCGTTTTAATCAGAGAGCGGAACAAGCCCGCTTAGATTCCGATTCATTTCCTAGCTTCACGAATTATCCGCGTATTTTGCGGATAGTTTGGGAAGCGTAGAAATGAATTGGAATCTGGCTTGTGTAGCTCGTTTCAGAGCCACTGCATATATAACTAACGGCAGTACAAGCAATTTTAATCAAGAACAAGAAAAGTCATTTTTCACTTGGAAATATTTCCTTCTAAGTAAAAAATGACTTTTTTATTATTATCAAAATAGTAATAACATCTTAATTTATTTAGTCTAACACTCTGTCCCCAAATCCCAACGCGTTAAAATCCAAAATCAACCGGATCACCAGGCAATCTCAAAAGTTTTGGCTTTCCATAGTAATAGCCCTGACGTAATGGAATATCAAAGTCCTTACTCAACTGCGCATCATCTGAATCCTCAATTCCCTCAAGAATCAAGCGCAAGCCATACTCATTACTAATAGCATGCCAAAAATGTAACTTTTGTTGAATTTTTGGATCTTTAATACCAGTTTTAAAGTTTTGCAAAGCAAACTTAATTTCTGATGCCAAAGGTAGAAATTCTTGAACACTCTTAAAATCATTGATTCCCGTTCCAACATCATCCAATGAAATCTGCATTCCGCATTCAACAAAATTACGTAATCGTGGAATTAATCTGGTATCCGGATAACTCTTAGGTCCCTTTTCTTCAGTCAATTCAACAACCAATTTGGCTGGATAAAGTTGTTTTTGACTCTTAATAATTGCTTTGGAAATAGTCGTATCCATCAGTTGCTCACGGTTAATATTCACCGAACAATATTGAACTTTTAGGCCTAAAATTTTAGTTGTTTCCAACAGCAGATCAGAAACAGTTTGCGAATCAATTTCAGTAAAAGACTCCGGTAAACGCCATCCCTCTGGCGTCAATTGTTTAATCAATAATTCATATCCGAAGATAGTTTGTGTCTGACCATTAAGCTGTGGTTGAACAAAATAACGATAAATCGGTTTCATATATTTCATCACCCTCTGATGAGTTTACATTTGTTTACATTTAGTCCATTCATTGTATACTCGTAGTATACGACAACCAGAAAGGATAGAGCAATATCACGAACAAAAAAGTAGTCATCATTGGCTGCACACATGCAGGGATTGCGGCCATCAAACAAATCATTAAATATTATCCCGATGCAGACATAACTGTTTACGAACGTCATGCCGATATATCTTACTTATCTTGTGGGACATATCTCCATTTAGGTGGGACCGTTAAAAATTTAGACGACGTCTTTTACGCTGATCCTGATGTTTTCACAAAACAAGGCGTCAAAATGCGTATGATTCACGATGTCATCAGTATTAACGCTGAAGAACACACAATTTTAGCACAGAATTTAAAAACAAAAGAATTAGTCCATGACACTTATGACAAGTTAATTATGGCCACTGGATCTATTACCGCAATTCCGGCAATTAGTGGTATTGAAAATCCCAAAGTATTATTATGTAAAACTTGCGATGAAGCACACGAATTATACGCTGCTGCCAAAATGTATCACAGTGTTGCCATCGTTGGTGGTGGATATGCTGGTGTTGAATTGGCTGAGGGCTTCGTTAAATCTGGTCACAAAGTCTCCTTAATTGAACGTGGTCCACACGTCCTTAAGGAATATATGGATCCTATTATGGCCAAAAAGGTTCAAGCTATGCTAGTTGAACACGGCGTTAAAATTTTGACCGATACAATGGTGACGCAATTTAAGGATCTTGAGAATGAAGAAATTGAAGTGGAAACAACTAGAAGCAAATGTACCGTTGATATGGTAGCTATCGCTCCTGGAGTCGTCCCTCAGTCGGATCTTTTAAAGGGCCAAGTAGAAATTTCTGATAACGGTGCTATTGTCACCGACCCTTATATGGGAACCTCAAATCCTGATATTTTTGCAGCCGGTGATGCTACCGAAGTTCGTTACAATCCTACTTTAAGTCAAACTTACATGCCTCTTGCTTCACATGCGGTTCGTCAAGGAACATTAGCTGGAATCAATGTTTTAGACAAACGACTCAAGTCAATTGGTACACAAGCTACGACTGGGATGCTTTTGTTTGATAAGACAATTGCCTGTACCGGTTTGACATTGAAAAAAGCTCAAGAAGCTCATTTTGATGCCGCTGCAGCTTTCTATCAAGGAAATTATCGTCCAGATTTCATGCCTACAACTGCTGAAATCACGATTGAATTAGTTTATGACAAAAATACTCGCAAAGTTTTAGGTGCTCAAATGATGTCTGATCACGAAATTTCACAATCAGCTAATACCATTTCGGTTGTCATTCAAAATGGCAACACTATTGATGAATTATCATTTCTCGATATGTTGTTCTCACCTAATTTTGATGAACCATTTAATTATTTGAATTTAGTAGCACAAGTAGCTGTTGATCAAGAACATGGCTATTTAAGAAAGTAATTATAAATTTATTTTTTAAAGGCGTCAGTAATCTGAAAATTGATTACTGACGCCTTTTTGATTATTCTTATGCTCGATGCCAAGCCGCATAACCGATTGTTGGAAATAAACTAGTTAAACGTCCGATTTGTTGTGGGTCCAACTTGAATTCAATTGCTGGCAACAAGGCATTGACTGCATCTTGGGCCTGATCACTGATTTCTGTCACGCCAACTAAATGCCCCGCTTCATCATGAATCTGTTTACTTTGGGCAATCGTCTCTTTATCAACCTTATAATACCAATAGTTCTCCAAGTCGTTTTCGGAAACTTGATATCCCTTTTTCTCGGCTTCTTCCACTGAAATACCTGCTTTGGCAATTCTTGGCGACGTAAAAACAACTGACGGAACAATTGGCATATCAATCGGTTCCGTTGTCTGGCCTGAGAATAGTTGCATCAAATATTTTGATTCAAAATAGGCTGCTGGTGTGACTTTGGGTAAATTATTGGCAACAATATCCCCGGCAGCGTAAATATTATCAATATTTGTTTGGAGATAATTATTTACGAATACACCGGTTTTATCATATTTAATACCAATATTATCCAAGTCCAATTTATCAAGATTAGGAATTCGACCCGTCGCATCTAAAATCCAATCCGTTGTCAATTTTTGATTATCACCGTAATTAACTTGATAATTGGTGCCAATTTTTTCAAACGACTGAACCCGTGAATTTTCAATAAACTTAACACCACGCCGCCCTAAATCATCGACAACCATTTTGACATATGGTTGATAGAAATTACGTAAAACTTTGTCAGAATGCAACATGACCGTTACTTGTGCCCCAGCTGCATTTGCCATCGTGGCAAACTCCATTCCGATATAACCGGATCCAACAATTACGATCTTTTCTGGTAATTTCTTGAGATTCATGAATTCTTCACTATCATGTGCCAATTCCGTCCCCAAAATATTTAAGCGATGTGGACGTAATCCCGTCGTAATTACAATTTTCTCCGCAGTAATTTCACGCATATTATCGACTACAACAGTGTGATTATTTTTAAACGTAGCATGACCCTTGATTATCGTCGCGCCACTATTTTCCAGACGTTTCGTTAACTCTTGAGGTAAATTCTCAATTATTTCCTGTTTATGCACAATATTTTGGGTCCAGTTAATCTTGAGATCACCTTCAAAAACATCACCCATTCGTTCGGCCTCGCGGACTATTTTGACCGGTTCATCCAAAGTGATTTTGGCATTGCATCCCCGATTCGGACACGTTCCTCCAATCAAGCCACTTTCAATAACACCAACTTTGACACCTGTCTTAGCCAATGGTGCTGCGCCATCAAATGTGGCATGCCCTGCTCCAATATAAAGTACGTCGTAATCATATTTAACCATTCAGCTGCCCTCCAAAGTTTTTTCTATATATATCCAACATAATGCATTCCGGAAAAGGTGGCAATAAATTCGATTATTCTCAATTTTTATCACATTTCAAAAAAAATAATGAAAAGGTTCTAATTATGCAAACATATGTTCGTATAATGATGTATACTATCTTTAAGAAATATTTATTGATGGGAGAACAATTATGAATAACCGTGAAATCAAAGAATTAGCAAATCATTTACTTTCTTTAAATGACATTCAGAATGCCATGTATAACTTGAAAGTTGGCGACCAACTTGAGGAAATGATTTCAATTTTTAGTCAGAATAACCTAGGTAATAACTTTGAAAAGACAGTAATTGACAAGGCCATCGCATACCTGAATCAGGAGCATAACGAATATATCTTTAATATTGGCAGAGGATTAGGTTCCCCAATGCTTTATATTGCACTTAGGGAAGAAAAAGAAACAAATAAGAAAAATCATACGTCAAAAACAATGTTGGATTTAGAACAGGCGCTTAACAAGCTAGGAATTGAAACTGATATTTTGTTTCATGTTGACCCCGACACCTTGCTTACTGATGATGAATTTGAAAATGAGTTAAACCTTTATAAGAGCATATTAAAAACTAGATAACCAAAAAAACACCTTTCACATTGTGAAAGATGCTTTTTGTTTACGCCTTAGGTTCAGCGACTTGATAATACTTCTCGGGTACCCGTTGCAATAATTGTGACAACTCTCCAATCGAAGTAATTGTCAATCTATGCATTGCACGCGAAGCAATCGTGTAAACCAATTGTTGTTCATCTTCGCTAAACTTGTCCTTCGAAGCATCCCACATAATGATTGCATCGAATTCCAAACCTTTAGCTAAGAATGATGGTAAAACGATTGTCCCTGTTGCCAAACGCTGATTTTCGGAGCGGATCAAAGTTGACTCAACGCCTTGAGCTCCCAATAATTCATGCAGCTCGGTTGCGTCTCCCAAAGTTTTTGCAATAATGGCCGTGGTAAATTTGCGTTTATCATTATCTTTAAGTTGTCTCATAACTTGTTGGATAGATTCATCAACAGTTTGTGACATCAACAGATTTGGCAAATCTCCGTCACGATTAAATGGTTCGATTCGTTGACCATTAGTCAAAATAGCTTTGGTAAAGTCAGTAATCTGCTTTGTTGAACGATATGAATGAACTAGTTGTACGACATTGGTCTCATCTGCATTGAACAGACTCTGTGCTTCGGAAAGTAATGTCTGACTGTTCTTCTTCGTGAAAATTGATTGATTCAAGTCACCCAACATTGTATAACGAGCTCTTGGGAACTTGTACTTCATATAAGCCAACTGGAATGGCGTGTAATCCTGAATTTCATCAATAAAGACAAACTTCATATCCAATTCACCATGTTTACCCGTAACCAAATCATACAGATAGAGATATGGGCTCAAATTATTCATCGAAATTTGTTTATTTTGGAATCCTTGAACAAATTTATCAACGAATTGATTCCATCGTTCGTCAGTAATACCGTGTTCACCTAAATCAACAATCTTGGGAATAGCCTTTAAGAAATTCAAGTAATTGGCGGCAATATTCAAGAAGCGCAAATGTTTAATGTTCTTATAAACACCTTGCATCATAGTTGTAACAATTTTACGAGCCAAGAATTTTTTCTCTTCATCACCATTTTTGAATTCTTGATCAGCTGTTGTGTACAAAGCTTGTAATTGTTCTTTGCTTAAATTCTCAATTTGTTCGGAAACCCAATTTGAACGCATTTCAGCGCCAATCTTACGATGCAATAGTTTGATCAAACGGTCAACTGTCGCATCAAGTCGATTTCCCAAATTATACTGAGGTCCATAACTGTAGTAAAACTCTTGGATTTTTTCCTTAGGAATAAAGACTTTGCCTTGGAATTTAATATCTTTGAAGGCAATCCCACTTTGTCCAAGTAACTTACTGTAATTCGTCAAAACCTTGAAAAATTCGATATCAGAAACAAATTTACCAATATTTTTACTGTCAGTGTCGACAACTGTTTCAAATTGATCTGAGAGACTTTCGACATCTAGATTTGGTAAACGACGTGCCAAGAATTGCTTGTATGTCATTTGGACCATGTTTTGTTCACCCATTTCAGGCAAAACATTCTTGATATAGTCATTAAACAGCGAGTTTGGTGAGAACATAACGACCTGGCTAGATGTCAACGTTCCACGATATCTATATAGTAGGAATGCGATTCTTTGCAAAATAGCTGACGTTTTACCGGAACCGGCAGCGCCTTGAACAAATAGCAATTTCGACTTAGTATCACGAATAATCTTATTTTGCTCACTCTGGATTGTCTTAACAATACCCTTCATGTGTGTTGAAGATTTACCATCCAAGACTTCCAAAAGCATTTGATCTCCGATAGTTTCTTGAGTATCAAAATATGCTTTGATCTTTCCATCTTCAACAAGAAATTGCCGTTTCAAAAACAAATCGACACCTTGTTCGCCATCTGGTGTTTGGTATGTTACATCGCCCAATTTTCCATCATAGTAAATAGAAGAAATTGGCGCACGCCAATCGTAGACTAAGAAGTGATCGGCTTTATCAGTAAAGGAACTCAGACCGATATAAACAGTTTCCTTCTTAGGCTCACCTTTTTCTTGAAAATCCAAACGAGCAAAGAACGGCGTCTTTTCAAGTTTCTTGAGGATTCCCAAACGTTGTCTCGATTGTTGCCAACTATTATTTCTTTCATCAAGCATTTGTTGTTGTTGGTGAATGGACAGTGCCGCATCCATCGAAATGGCATCGCCTGACATACCTATATGAATGTCATCAAAAGCATTATTGATAACTTTTAAATCTTCTTCAGCAACTTCCATGTGTTCCTGAAGACGATTTTCAGACTGCTTAATTTGGGCAACCACATCGTTTAAATGGGCTTGCTCTTTTTGTTTTTCGTCTACTTCATTAACTTTAGGTTTGCTTGTCATCATAATAACCTCTTAATTTTCAGTTATATAATGTTACCACTAAATTTTAACGAATACAAAGACCGCCCCTTCACAGTAATATCAATTAATAGATGGTCAATGATTTATTCTATGATATTAATAAATTAAATACATTATTAATTATATTTACCAGATATATTTGTCAATTTTTTTGTTCATTTCTAGACCCATATTTTATATAAATTTATATCATATTATGAATAAAATAGTCATCAGAAATGATGTACATTATGTATACTATTTCATTTGCTTTTTTTGTGAGGGGGAAAAACAATGAAACATCTAAACAATTTTAAATTACCTGTAGTATTTGCTTTGCTGATTTCTTCTTTAGCAATGTTATTTAACTTTACAATAGTTTCAGCAGCAACAGATGCTGATTTGAGTACTGCTGATCAAGATACCATCAGTAAAGCTCCCACTGGTCTATTAATGAGTAATTATTTTACCATAAATAACCCAACCAATAATGCTGCAGATACTTCATTTAGATTTAAGTCTAATTCAGCTTTTATTTCCAATAATAATAAAGTTTTAGTATTAGCACATGGTACCAGCACTAACAGTGCCGATAATACTGCCGCCGGTCCAGGATGGCCAGTCCCAGTGTATCCTGCCATCAAGGATAAAACAGGTTCATATGGTGCGGCTTGGTCAAATATGAATACGGCTTATTTTTCAGCAGGCAAACCACAAACACTCTCTGCTTGGATGAGTTTTGGCTCCGGCAATTCTGACGAAACAGTCAACGGACAAGGTATGGCTTTGGTTCTACAAAACAATACCGATGGCTCAACAGAAATGGGTGCTGGTCAAGAGGGTCTTGGCGTCTATGGTTATGATAAATCTACTAATAAAGGCATTACTGGTTCTCTGGCTACCCCCGATGCTGTAGCTAAAACTGCCATTCAAAATAGTATTGCACTTGAATTCGATACGCAAAAACAAGACTCCGGTTCAGCCGTCTATCCACCAATTATGTACTCTATAGATGCTCTATATTCCTATTACTCTACCAATAATTTTGACACAAAAAGAGCCTCTGTCGTTGCTCCATCTGAATTTCCCGATAATACAGAATTAGGTTCTGGAGGAAGATACGGTCATATTGCACTAACCTATCCAGCATATTCTGGAACCTACTATCCACTCTCAGTAGGAAATACTTCCTTTTATAGTCCATTTACACAAGGATATACGATGTTTCATATCCATCGTCAACAAGATGCTGACCTTGCTGATGGTACTGACTCTAACGGTAATGATGTTGCTTGGCACCATCTCACTTTCAGATGGATGCCTTCAGCTGATTTAAAAACAGCCACAATTTCCTATTCATATAATGACAGGGAGATTGACGGGTCTATAAATAATCGAACAAATCGTATTGATGATACTATCACGGTTGATATGAACCAATTGAGTAGTACTAGCAGTAGTATCACACCTGATAGTAAAATTTACTGGGGTTTTACTGGGGCTAATAACAATACCGATTCGAGAGTTGCCAGTAAACTAGTTTCTGTAGAATCAATTCCCGATTTAGTTAATGCTTCAGTAGACACAACTATCACTGATAAAACAAAGAATAAAGTTATGTATGATGACCCTGATGGTGGAGCAGGTGACACGACGGACCGTAAAGTTGCCAGTGGAGATAAAATGGAACTAGATTATAAGTTGACTTACGAAGATGGTCGTGAAGATTGGAAGTCCATCGCTTCAAAAATAACTTTGCCTAAAAATATCAACTATGATACTACCGATGATACTATTGGTACCATTAAATATGAAAATGGCGATTCTGAATCCATCCCTCTCTCAGCACTAACAACAGCCAGTGATGGAACACAAACAATCAACTACACATTTTTGAAAAACCTTGGTGATATTGCAGCCAGTTCAAAAATTGCTGATATCATCATTAATGGTGTTGCAGTAAATGAAACTACTGCTGATATTACGGTAAAAGCTCAACCTGCAATATTTACCGGTTCAAATAATATTGAATCCACAAGTACTCCCAAATTCACAGTTCTTTACAAAAAGGATTGGACCATGAATCTAACCAATCCAATGAGTGATCCAATAACTCTAATCTATCAACAAGATAATGCCACTCTGAATTTAAATGCTAATCTTAATTACACTGGCAAAACTAGTCCCGAGTTTGCTGCCAATGATCCGATTCAATATCAAATCAGTGTTGGCGGTCACGATTTAACTTACAATACGACTGTTTCAGCTGATTCAGATACTTTGAGTGATGTAATTCCTTTACGGACAGTGATTGAAAACGCCGGTTTGGACTTCTGGAGTCTTTTTCCAAGTAATGAGACTCAAAAAGTAACTGTCAGTGCAATTGACAATGATGGTGTAACTTCAAATACGGCTACCTATAACATTCAAGTCGAACCAAATCATCTTTTGGAAATGACTCCTGATAAGGCTCTTCAATTCAAATCAATCAACTATTTATCTTTGAACGATTACATTCCACGAGCCAATGACTTTGACGTTTCAGTTACTAGCTATCAAAACCCATGGCAGTTGGAGGTTTCCGCCAGTGAGTTAACCAATGGTGATTCCAAATTTAACGGTAATCTGGTTAATAAGACGGCTCAAGGCGCAACAGTTTTGACAAATAACAATGTTCTAATTGCCAGCGACAACATTTCACACGATACAGAAACAACAACCTCGATTTCTAAATTGAATAATTGGACTACTAACAGCGGACTACTTTTGAAAAATTATGGTCTATCTAGTTCGAAAAAATATAGTGGCACTTTGACTTGGACTATTATGGATTATAATGATAGTCTTTAGTTCAGTAACATAATAATTACAAAAATAGCTCTCATTATTGATTAATTACAATCGATGATGAGAGCCTTTTTATTTGCACTCTGAAAGTACAAACATATTTAAATAAGCAGAAGTTTTCATTTTATTTGTTCCTACCATGAAAAAATAAACTAGTTGACTTGGGCCGTTCCGCGCAGCAATTGAATACTCTCAGTTCTGGAAACGGCATACTTAACTATACTTTCAACCTTTAGTTTTATAACTTAAGTAATAGAATCCAGCGACAAATACTAATCCACCAACAATATTACCCAGAAATACCGGTACAAAGTTTTGAATAAACAGCCACCAAGTGCTGCCACCTTCAAAAATAGCTGCCGGAATGATGAAACAATTGGCGATACTATGTTGAAATCCAACTGCAACGAAAATCATGATTGGGAACCAAACTCCAAGAATTTTTCCTGCCGCATCTTTAGCTCCAAATGACAACCAAACTGCTAAACCAACCAGCCAGTTACAACCGATTCCGGAAACAAAAGCTGACCAGAAGCTTGCACCTGTTTTACCCGCTGCAATGCCGATAACTGCTTGTCTGAAAGGTTCAGCATGCGTTAACCCAACCACATGTCCAAAGAAATAAGCCACAAAAACGGCACCGATAAAATTGAATAATGTAATTACTGCTAAGTTCTTAAAATAGTCGAACCAATTGTTCTTCTTTGAAAAAAGCGACGTTCCCACGGCCATCATGTTTCCCGTTGCTAATTCGCCACCAGCCAACAAAATAACGATCAAACCAATTGGGAAAACTGCTCCTCCAACTAAGGATTTTACACTTGCCAAATTACTTGGAATGGATGCTGTCACACGAACATAAGCCAAGAATCCGATTGAGATCATCGCCCCACCGATGAATCCCAAAATCATTTTAGCCACAAGCGTCTTTTTCAGTTTATTGACTCCGGCCCCAATACTCTTTTGCAGAATCTCTTCTGGAGTAAACATATTTTAATCTCCCTATACACCATTTAGTGTAATAAAAATATCATCAATTACCGAACAAATCAATAATATTCAGCAAAATCATTCGGATAACACGTATACATAAAAATAACGCCGATTAATTATAATCAGCGTTATTTAAGTTCATATTTATTCTTTTTTTACTGGTTTAACCATATTTTGAAATTTATAATTTGAATCTAAGAAAGTATGATTAGTATCAAAAAACCATGTAACTAAATAGCTTGTACATGGGCGGTGGCTCTTAAATGGGCTGCACAAGGGCAACTCCTTCCGCTTCATAACTTCTCATACGGGCAGTGGCTCTAAAACGGGCTACACAAGGGCAACTCCTTCCGCTTTTCATAACAATATGGATCACACGCCAAGTTCATGCGTGTAATCCATATTGTTACGAAAATGCTCGGGAGCTGAACGCCCTTGTTCCGCCCTCTCTCTAATCAATCATCATCAATCGATCTTCGTCTAAGATTTTGAATTTATTATTAGTGATTTTTTCAATCATACCCTGTTTTACCAAGGCAGTTAATTTCCGACTGATTGTTTCGGGCGTCGTGCCAAGATATGTTGCGATATCTTTCTTCTTAAGTGGCAGGGTGAATACTGCTTCGTCTAATCCGGCACTTGTTTCTAAAAGATAATTGGCTAACCGACTTTCAACGCTGGCGGTCGTTACTTCAGTTGTCTGTTGTTCAAGTTGTCCGACTCGACGTCCTAAGGCATTGACCATATTGACTGCCAATTCCGGTGTCTGTTGCATCAACTTTTGGAAGTCGCTGCGCGTTATTTGACATACGGCGGTATCCATTAAAGCCTGAGCAAAACTATTGTGATCTGAATTCGAGAACAAGGCTGCTTCGCCATCGAAGTCTCCTGTCTGCAAAATTCGAAGCATTTGCTCTTTGCCATTAGTCGACATTTGGAAAACTTTTGCCTGACCATGAGCCACAATGATCAATGAATCAGCTTCATCGCCCGCGGAAAATAGATATTCTCCGTTTTTGTAGTGATGATGAGTCACTAACGTTGCTATGGTTTTTTTATCAGATTTAGATAAATTTTGAAAAATTGAAACTAATTCCACACAATCTTCTGCGGTATGGTCATGCACCAATTTTGCCATCAATTATCGCTCCTTAATCGAAATCCTCATCATCATCATCTTCGTCAAACCCTTCACGAGCACTCTTACCTAATAAAGCTTGATAGATTCTGATTTGGTGATTATTAAATCCTAATAGTTGAACTAAAACTTGTGCCATAAATGGACGATCTTCATTTTCAGCTAACTTGATAGCACGTGTCACAAACATATTGTCAGTATTGAAATCATTGACAACTGTTTGAATCATTTCTTCAGCACTCATGTACTTATTCTTACCATCTTCGTCAATCATTGCATAGTCAGAATATTCTTTCATCGTGGAAGGAGGAAGTTCTCCCTCATCAAGTAATTCATCGGCTATCTTATCATACCAATCGTTATTTTCGACAATTGTTTGATTCAGAATTGCCTTGTAATTTTCGGCGTTAGCGCCTTTAATGAACCATTTTAATTGGTGCAATTTAATATTTAATAGGAAATGATTGGAAACGATATGTCCCGTCATTGCTCCAGCTGTTGGTTTGTGGTGATCGGCATCAGCTTGTTTTTGTTCAGCCTCAAATTTTTCATCAATTGTTAATTCAGTCATTATGCAAGCTCCTTAACTTTAACTTTTAATACTTCATATCCCAAATCTGTGATTACTTGAGCCAATTTGTCAGCTGAAGTCTTACTTTCATCAAAATCTGCTCTAACTTTACCGGCATTGAAGAGAACCTTGACGTTTGAAACGCCAGCTTGATTTTCAACGGCCTTTTGAATTTTTGTCATACATGATGGGCATGTTAATTCACCTAATTGTAAAATTGCTTTTGCCATAATTGATTCCTCCATATTTCTTAATTCTTCGCGGTGAAATTTCAACTACCCACGAGCTGTAAATGTTCCAAATTGAAGCACTTACAGCTCGCAAGTAATCCGAAAATCACTTGCTCAACTAACTTACAAATACTATCTTAACTAGTTTGCTGCTTTGAGAACTTGATTTGAATCAAGTTTTGCAGGTTTATTTTTAATTAATCTCATTGCATTAAAGATTACGACTAAAATACTGATTTCGTGGACAAACATTCCGCTACCCATGTGGATAACACCAACGATTAAGCCTAAAAGTAGTAAAGCAACGGTTCCAACGGCGATAAAAATATTTTCTTTCGTATTAGCAACGGTCTTCTTAGCCAAAACATAGGCATGTGCCAAGGCGTCAAAACTTGATTTAACTAAAATAATGTCAGCTGTTTCAATGGCGACATCAGTTCCAGTACCCATACCAATTCCGATATCAGCTGTGGCAAGTGAGGGACTATCGTTGATACCATCACCAACGAATGCAACAGTGCTACCTTGTTCTTGGAATTTTTTAACAAAAGTCACTTTATCTTCAGGAAGTAATTCAGCGTGAACTTCATCAATCGGCAATCTATCAGCGACACGTTGAGCGGCCACTTTATTATCACCAGTTAACATAACGATTCGTTTCAACCCAGCGTCTTTCAAAGCTTGAAGCCCTTCGCGAGCATCTGATCTGAGTTGATCATTAACACCGACGACTAATTTCAATTCTTGACCCACTGCCATTAAGACAACGGAATCACCATCATTCATTCGCTTATTGATTGCTTGTTTTTGTTCAGCAGAAATTTTAACATCGTTAGCTTTCATCAAGCGTTCATTACCAACTAAGATTTTGAAATCATCTTTTTGACCAACTAAACCTTGGCCTTTAACAGTGTCTAATTCAGGTAATTCTGGTGTTTCTGTAATTGATTGGTCGGTTGCATATTTAACAATAGCTTGACCCAATGGATGGTCCGAAGTTTTTTCCACAGCAGCCAGTAAAGCGAGGTTCTCTTTTTTGTCTCCAAAGTTATCCACATCTGTAACACTCATTTGACCAGTAGTTAAGGTACCGGTTTTATCAAGCACTAAAGTATCCACATGTGAAAAACTATTGACGGCATTACCACCTTTCATCAAGATACCATTCTTGGCACCATTACCAATTCCGGCAACGTTTGATACTGGAGCACCGATAACCAAAGCACCTGGGCATCCTAGAACTAATACAGTAATAGCTAATGGAAAATCCTGGGTGATCGCCCAAACGAGAATTCCAATAATCAATACAGCCGGTGTGTAATATGTTGCAAATTTATCAATGAAACGAGCGGCTGGTGATTGACTATCTTGAGCTTCTTCAACAAGTTCGATAATCTTGCCAAAAGTTGTATCTTCACCGACAGACGTTGTTTCAACCGTGATGGTTCCGTTATCTGTCAAAGATCCCGCGAAAACCTTATCACCGATACCTTTTTTAACAGGCGTTGATTCACCTGTGATCGAAGCTTCATTCATATAACCAGTTCCGTCAATAATTTTGCCATCGACGGGAATTTGACCACCTGGTTTAACTAGAACGTGGTCCCCTTCATCCAAATCGTCAACATCGACAGTTTCTGTTTTGCCATCTTCATCGACTAATTCAGCAGTGGTTGGAGCCATCTTGGTCAAACTCTCAACTGATGAACGTGTCTTTTCCAAAGTCTTCTGTTCCAAATAGTTACCAAAGAGAAATAAGAATGTAACAACAGCCGACTCTTCATATTCTCCAATAATAAAGGCCCCGATAACGGCGATAGTTACCAAAAGTTCAATACTGATAACCTTATTTTGCAAGGCTGAAAATGCATGCAACGCCACCGGAATAGCTCCGAGGATACTGGCAACAATCATGAAAATCGTTGCGGCAGTCCCAATTTTAAATACATAATTCGAAAGCAAACTCAGTGCAATCAAAATTGCGATTGCGGCAGTAATTTTATTTTGATGTTTCGTAATCCATACGTTTAATTTTGTCATTTCTCTTACCTCTCTCTTACTTACAAGACATATTCTAAAGGGTTCGGTGATTTAAAAAATTGATGCTAATCAAGTTTCTGGAAAATTATTTTCATTTAATAAATTTGCCTTTAATAAATTTCTAGATATTAAGAAAAATCTACAATTAAATACCATTGGGGATGGATTCTACAATCCGTTTACTAAAAATCCAGTGGATATTTATAAGTACTAGAAACAGCATATTTAACTAACACTATGCATTACCAAATAAGTTCAAAAGTTTCAGATTTATTCAATAACAAAAAAAATATTAAATATAAAAATAACGGTATATTTGTTATCATATATCGTGAAATATTATTATAGAATTTGATTCATAAATTTGAATAACAATATGTATACTAATTTGTGAAAAGAATATCATATTTAGGGGATAAATTATGAACTAGATGAAAGGAACCAAATCCGAAATAATTCTTTTACAAATTAGAACAATAATTGCAGATATAGCATTATATATGCGAACCAAAAATATTCTTAACGACCAATCACTTATTTTGTAATGCCTTTCCTTTCTTTGTGAATCAATAATTAAAGGAGGGAAATTATGATGAAATTTAATAAATTATTCTTTGGTAGGACGAAGAATAAAATTGGAATATTATTAATGATTACACTCATGGTCTTTGGTTCCATCGCTCCCAAAATAATCAAAGCAGATACTGTAACTTCAAATCTGAATTCAGACTCATTTAAAATTTTGGCTGCAACCAAGACTGCTGATAAACAGGTAACATCTGATGTTGTTACTCAATTTGATTCTCCAATGCAGGACACAACTAGTACTAATAAAACTACCCTATTGAATTCATTAATTTCTCCATTGACTGTCTACAATAGGGTCACAACTGGAGAAGTCAACGTTAATGGATACTATCTACAGGCAGACATAGGGTTTTTGTTTAGTACGGTTCAAAACGATATAAATGTTGGTAATACTATAACCTTATCTTTAAAAAGTATTAATCCCAAACCACTTGGAATAGCCAGTTCTTGGTCTATTCAAAGAAATAAGGACAAACCAGTATCTTCCTCCAAAGTTGGTAAAACTGCTAAACTTTCAGGATATGGAGATACTATAACTATGACTTCCGATAAAACAGCCACTTTGGTAGGATCTTCAACACAAACAAATAATCTTTATAAATATATTCCATCAAATGGTTACATTATGATTACCGCCCAAGTAACTAATAATATGCCTGCACTTTTGGATTTGCGGCTTGGTAGCGTCATGGACTCTAGCGATTATGCTATGTATATCGACATTAATACTTTGATGCATTTCAACATACGAGAAGATATTTTTGATCAAGTGTATACAGCAATGAAAAATTATTCTCGTCCAGAATTGAAAAATTTCCAAATTACTGGTTTAACCCTTCATTGGAGAAGAGATTACCGTAAAAAGGATTTTAATGAGAAAAAACCGATTGACATATCAGATGATGTAATAGATATGTCGAACGGTTATGATCCATCAAATTTGAAGTTTGAGTATTTATTCTACAAACAAGTTGATCCAATCAATGATTCTGTGGAATATCCATTTACAAATGGTGTCTATGCACAATTAGTATTGGATTATACTTATAAATCAGGTTTCGTTTTCCCTACGACAAAATCTGAACAACTTATCACTAATTTTGGTGGATTTACTGTGATTCCAGCAGTAACACCAACAATACCCGATAATTTACCAGATATTAAACTAGACAACGAACTTCATAACTTGACTAATCATGAAAGTGATTCACAAGATCCAAATGAGAAAAACTTAGTTGTCAAAAATGTAAAAAAAGATGATTTAATCCAATATACTGCCAATCTTAATTCAACCTATGACAACACTGGAACAAATACGGGAACTATTTCAAAAGGTATCTATACTGTACCTATTCCCAAGGAAATGGACGTTGATACTAATAGTTTCAAATTCACAAATAATAGTAATGTCGTTAATACCGTAGATTCAAGCCGCATTAACGTCACTACTGATCCAGACGACAACACAAAAAAAATTCTAACTGTCAATGATTTAACCCTAGATCCAGAAGGAATGGCTGATAGTCAATTTAATCTCGTATTTAATGGCACGATAACGGATGATCATCAGGATGATTTCACCTTTACTCCAACTTTTAAGGGTGTTGGTGGATATGAAAATGGTGATAATAGTAAGCCGATGTTTGTTGACGCAACTGGTAATGAGCAACTTATCAATTTCGACAATGCAGTTGAACCCGGTGGCGGAGTTACATTATCTCCATCGCATATAGATTTTGGTTTTCTTAATTCATTTGTTAATAAAGACACTCTTAAACATCGAGTTAAAAATGATAATTCACCGATATTGTCTATCCAAGATGACAGAAGTGATACTGATAAAAGTAGTCAAACAATATCTGTTCAACAAAAAGGTCAACTAAGTAACGGTGATACAGAATTCCCAGGCGATTTAAGATTCTACAATCCAAATAGTTCTACTGGTGAATTCACCTCGCTATTAACAGGCAATCTTGTTCCTATTTACGTTTCTGCAAATGGAGAAACATTATCATCTATTTCTTGGGCGGACAATAAAGGATTATTACTTCACATAAACGATGGCAATAAGTCCATTCCGGCCGGTCAATATTCAACAACGTTAGACTGGACTATAAGCGATACTCTATAGATCTTTACATTAGACGCAAAAATCCCTTCATTCTTAATTAGAGGAAACAGAAAATTCTCCTAATTAAGAATGAAGGGATTTTATTTTTAGCAAATTTCATCTGAAAGGTGAAAAATAAATATAACCATTATTGTTACAGGCCTAGAGCCAAATTATTTAAAGCCCGATTTTAAATAATCAGAAGTCTCCATTTTATTATTCCCATCATTAAAAAAATAAACTAGTTGGAAGAGCTGAAAGTATTCATTTGCCGCGAAAGTGGCGTTAGGACTTTAGTCCTTACACCACCGGGCGTGTTGGAGACTTACCGGTTCTTGGTAAGGCTTCAACCGAGATTCGAGACCGCCTTTTGGCTCGAATCGTACCGCGCAGCATATGAATACTTTCAGCTCTGGAAACGGCATACATAATTAAACTTTCAACCTTTAGTTTAAAATTTTAAATAAACTGGATATAAAACTAGTACCACACACAACAACTATCTTTTTTCTCGTTTAGCTAAATATCGTTTAACGGGCGGATATAATTTATTAGCAATTACTTCAGCGATTATAAATCCAATTGCTAATGACATTCCAACCGTCAAAGCTTTAACAAACCCATACGCAGCCTGGCTATCATTTCCTAAAGTAAAATTACGCATACTATCATACAAAATTGCTCCGGGAACTAGCGAAACTAGACAAGGGACGTAAAAAATATTGACTGGTGCTTTTACTAAAATAGCAAAAAGATTTCCTAATATTCCAATGACCACGGCTCCCATGAGATTTGGCATGATCAAACCATGATTATACCAGCCGACCACTATATAAACGATCCAGGCAATGGCACCGACTAATCCCGCTGGAATCAAAGTTCTTCTGGGATTATTGGTGATAATTCCAAAACCAACACTTGATAGGAAACCAAAGATAAATCCATAAATAATTTCTGACATAATTAGCCTCCCATCACCGTTCTGATAATGATTTGTCCGATTATAACGCCACTGCCAATGGAAATTCCCGACATAATGGCATCAGTGGCTCGGACTAACCCAGAAATAGTGTTTCGTTCAATGATTTCTCGTAACGAATTGGTCATTGGAACCCCCGGTACTAAAGGCATCAAGGCACTTATAATGATGTAATTCGCATCGTGAGCTATCCCATAAATTCCTAAAACATGCGCCAACATACTGATTGCCAGACTACCGACAGCTACTGGTATATAAGGGATTTTCGTGTGATGACCGACATACTGTGATGCAACATAACCAATAATTCCGACGAAAAAAGCTATCCCTAAATCTCCCCAAGTGGCTTTGAACAACAACATTGGTGGCATGGATACCAGTCCCGCGCCGAAACATTTTGTTAGCCATGAGAAGTCTCGATTTTCATTCTCAACTCGGTCAACTTCATTTTGTAACTGCTCGTAGGTAATCTTATGACTGGTAAATTCTCTTGATAAAGTATTGATGTCATCTACTTTTTGTAAGTTGAAATCACCAACACGGACTTTGAAAATTCTAGTGGTAGCACTTTTTTCTGAGCTAACAAAAATACCAGTCATTGTCGCATGACAAACAACCGGTAAATCAGCAGCTCTTCCTACGTATTCAACTGTATTTTCAACTCGAGCCGTTTCGGCACCATTCTCTAGTAGAATCGTTCCCACTTGACCACAAAGAGTGACAATATCTCTTTCGCTGATAGCCCCCATAATGGTTCCCTCCAAATGGTAGATAATTTTCATTATTAGAATATTATTAACACAAATAGAGTAGAAAGTAAAAACTTGTCGATTCTAGAGTTAAGGGACTTCATTTACTGCGTGACTAAAGGTTGAAATTTTGATGGGTTCTGCCGTTTCCAGAGCTGAGAGTATTCAATTGCTGCGCGGAACGGCCCGAGCCAAAAAGCGGTCTCGCACCTCGGTTGAAGCCTCGCAAAACCCGCGAGTCTTCAACGCGCCCGGTGGTGTAATTGCTAAAGCAATAACGCCACTTTCGCTGCAAATAAATACTCTCAGCTCTTCCAACTAGCTTTTTAATAATAAGAATGTCCAATTGTAATCCTTTACTATTTAACTAAATTGGTAAATAAATTGAATTTTGCTTAAAGCAAACAGACACTGTAATCCGATTTTGGATTACAGTGTCTGTTTATTTTAACAATCAAAAGTTGACCATGTTTTATAAACTTAACTCTTCTTTAAATATGTACCTTTTAATAAAACCAATGTCAAAATCAAAACCAGTACGCCAATTGCTGCTACAATACCGTTTGCTTCATTACCCGTCTGTGGCAATGTGCTGGTACTTTGTTTAGCTGCAGTGTTTGATTTTGTATCGGTTGTTGGCTTTACATCACCTAAATTACTAATGTTACCTAAACTTGAAATCAAATCTGACATGCCTGACGTGTCGGTTCCACTCATTAAGCTCGATAAATCTGAAGGATTTAAACTATCAAAGTTTAAGTTGAATCCTAAATCTTTATTCAAACCAAAATCAGGAATATTCATAGTAATATTACCTGGAATCAAATCACTCAGGTCAGTTATTTTCTTAATTGGAAAGTCGAATGTTATATAATTACTGTCACCTTCACTACGGAAACTAATATTGAATGGCTTTTGATTATTGATTGAATTAATTTCAAAGGCATTCGTTCCAAATTTCTTCGGATACTTAATAGTTGCTTCAACGTAATAACTGCCATCAGGATTTTGCATCAATTTGGCTGTATTAGTGAAGTAAGGTGAAATCAGAGAACCATCACCATTATTTTTAGCAATACTATAAGTTAATTCTTTCAAAATTGTTTTTGGATCAACTTTTGTAGCAGTAGTTTTACTGTCTGTAGTTGAACTAGTTGATGAATCATTACTAGGTGTGGAAATAATATTATCGTTGGCATCGTTAGCTTGTAACCCGCTGACAATACTTTTAGCATTATTGACACCATTAGTAATATCATTCTCGGCATGCGTAAGTTTATTCAAACTGTCCGCAAAGGAACTATTGGCTCCTTGTGTATACATTGAACTGGAATCAAATTTAAAAGTAACATTTTGTTGATCAACATTTATATTCAAAACTTTAGTCTGAACTGTCGCTGGAATGTCTTTATCCAAATCTTCTAAACTAGCAATATTAAAACTAATATCCTTGTGATTATTGCTACCGGTAATAACTTTTGGCGTTTGACCATCAATCGTTGTTACGTCAAAATCACTTAGATTGGAATTTCTGCCAGTAAGCGTCACTTTATACGTCCCGTCATCATTAGGAGTAATCGTTGCACTCTTGGTAAACAACGTATTCATTGGTGACAGTGTATTTGAATTTTCTTTATAAACTTCATAATTAATTGTTTTACTATTGCTGGTCGAATCTGCTTGAACTGTTTCTTCTATTACATTAGGTGCATTCGTGTTATTTCCTACTACACCAAATATTCCTAAGAGCATCCCCACAGACAATAGACTAATTAGCAATTTCTTCATCATATCGCCCCTTTTAACATATACCAATTTTATCATAATTATTTCATACATTTAAATATTACGACATGTTGTTCGAAATATAAAATAATCTATTTGTTTATTGTAGGTTTTCATAAATATTTTAAAAATCACACTTTGTTTGTCCTTTAATAATCTTCACTCATCGTAATTTGTATTTGGTGGCAAATAATCGGTCAATCAAAAAGATTTATTAGTACGCCCTGAATACGTATTATAATAGTGAGGAAATCACCATGCAGCACAAAGTAAAAGATGTTCTAGATTTACTAAACCAACACGAATTTTACGAAATCCGTATCATTGGTGATCATCATAGACTAACCAATGATCACGGAAAATTCGTAACCGTGTCATACTCAAGGTTAAAAGATAACATCCCACCAAAAACATATAACTATATTTTGAAACAAGCTGGATTAAAGTAATCTCTATTTTAGGAGGACATAAAATGAAAAAAAGATTAATAGTATACCCCGCGATTTTTGACGATAGTGAAAATGATCCTGGAGTTTACAGCGTTAATTTTCCTGACGTTCCTGATGCCTTAACATATGGTAATAATCTTGCTGAAGCTCTAGATAGGGCTCCCGAAGTGCTGGGATTATCCCTTTATGAAAAAAAAGACTCCGAATTACCTACTTCATCAAATTTAAACGAGTTAAGAAAAGATAATCCCCAAGCGATTGTAAACCTTGTAAGTGTTGATTTAGAAAAAATTAAATCTCAAGTAAAAATTCCTTATGTTAAAAAGAATACGACACTACCAGCTGATATAGCCAAGGAAGCTGAGGAAAAAAATATAAATTTTTCTGAAACACTTTTAGAAGGATTAAAACAAAAACTGAAGGTTGAAAGGTGAAAAATTAATCTAACGATTACTATTACAAGCCTAGAGCTAATTTTTTTAAATACTCATAAATCTTCATTTTATTGTTCCGCCCATTAAAAACAAACTAGTTGGAAGAGCTGAGAGTATTCATTTGCAGCGAAAGTGGCGTTATTGCTTTAGCAATTACACCACCGGGCGTGTTGAAGACTCGCGGGTTTTGCGAGGCTTCAACCGAGGTCCGAGACCGCTCTTTGGCTCGGGCCGTTCCGCGCAGCAAATGAATACTCTCAGCTCTGGAAACGGCATACTTAACTAAACTTTCAACCTTTAGACAAAAACTAAAAGTTCAGTAAGTAATTTAAGAATCGTTCAAAAGAACGGTTCTTTTTTTCGTATTTTAAAATATAGGGCATTTCAATGAATCAATTACGATTATTAATATTCCCATGAATAAATCTAATAAGTATAATTATTTCTGTCTTCAAGTGCGAGAACTGATAGCGGTATCATTTAACGTCATAAAATGATTTTTAAATTAGAATTATTAAAATAATATTATGGATTATTTGAAATAAACTAAGAGATAGATATATACTTATAATTATCATTTGCAGGAAGGTGAATTTTTATGAAACAAGGAACAACAATCCTTACTTTAGATAACGGATACCACTTATGGACACACACTCAAGGTCACGGTGACATCAAATTACTCTGCTTACATGGCGGACCCGGCGGAAACCATGAATATTGGGAAAACTTTGGTGACAAATTAGCCGACCTCGGCGTTCAAGTAACTTTCTACGACCAACTTGGATCATGGTACTCAGATCAACCTGATTACAGCGACCCCGAAATCGCTAAAAAATATTTAACTTATGACTATTTCTTGGAAGAAGTTGAAGAAGTTAGACAAAAACTTGGACTAGAAAACTTCTACCTCATTGGCCAATCATGGGGTGGCGCTTTGGTTCAAATGTACGCCTCTAAATATGGACAACACCTTAAGGGCGCTATCATCTCAAGTATGGTCGACGAGATTGATGACTATGTTGTAAATATTAACAAATGCCGTCTGGACACATTAGGCCCTGACAAAGTTAAGTACATGGAAAAAATCGAAGCTGACAACAATCTTTCAGACCCTACATATCAAAGTTACGTTGATATTTTGAACGCAGAATATATTGACCGTAAACAGCCAAAATCTATCAGACACCTAGTTGATACAACTGGTACAGCCGTTTACAACACATTCCAAGGCGACAATGAATTCGTCATCACAGGTAAATTAAAAGACTGGCACTTCAGAAAACACCTTAAGGAAATCACCGTTCCAACATTATTGACCTTTGGTGAACATGAAACGATGCCAATCCCAACTGCAAAGATCATGCAAAAGGAAATACCTCATGCACGTCTAGTAACAACTCCAAATGGTGGTCATCATCACATGATTGATAACGCGCCTGTTTACTTTGATCACTTGGAAACATTTATCAAAGACGTTGAATCTGGTAACTTTAACGATTAGAGAGTGGAGACACGGCGGTTAGCTCCCGAGTATTTTCGTAACTAAGTGAATTGCACGCCGAACTTAGCGGGGGATTTACTTAGTTATGAAAAACGGAAGGAGTTGCCCTGTCGGAACTCGTTTTAGAGCCACTGCCCATATAAATACTAAAGACAATATTTCCAATCCACTAAAAAAATCCTTCAATTTTAAAAAATTGAAGGATTTTTTTACGTACTTTATTTTGTATGGATATATTTACGATATTGTAATCGACCTAACCAAGTCTGTTGAGCCGAAATTCCATGATGAACATCTTGTTTAACATAGTTTCCATCATCCGTAAGATGATAGGAGTTTTCAGTATCTTTCCAAAACATCTTGATGATCTTCAACAATTGACGTTTAGGTTTTTCTTCAATGATAGGCACTGCAATTTCCACACGACGTTCAAGATTTCTCGTCATCATATCGGCTGATGAAATCCAAACATCGGTATGATCACTACCATATTGGAACTTGAAAATTCGGCTGTGTTCCAATAGTTCACCGACAATACTCTTAATTCGAATATCTTCTTTAGGACCACAAACGCCCAGTTTCAACGAACAAGGGCCTCTGACTATTAGTCTGAATGGTAGACCTTCTTTAGCGGCATCATAAATAGCATCGATAATATCAACATCAGTCAAACCATTAACTTTCATAAAGACTTCGCCTTGGCCATCACGTTTATAGGCCTCAGTAGCACGCTTAATATTGGCAATCACCATATCGTTGATTCCATTTGGTGAAGCCGTTAAATATTTGTAAGGTTCCTTCTGGCCAGTGACCAAATAATTGAAGAATTTAGTAGCATCGTCGATATAATCTTGATTGCTTGTGAAATAACTGACATCTGAAAATACGTTAGCCGTGATAGCATTGTAATTTCCGGTACCAATTTGCACATAACCTGTATTATCAGCGTGTAAAATCAAGCAAATTTTCGAGTGAACTTTGTTGATTTTATCTCCGAATAAAACCTTTACACCAGATTCTTGCAACGTTTTAGCTACTTCAATATTATGAACTTCATCAAATCGAGCCCGCAATTCAACTACTGCTGTGACATCGATTCCCTTAACAGCAGCCTCTTTAAGCAACCTCAATAAATCAGAATTATTTTCAGTCCGATAAATTGTCATGTAGATTTTAGTCGTCTTAGGGTCGTTTACTGCTGTTTCCAAATAATCAATAAAGACATTAAATGAATCATATGGATATTGCACGAATATTGGTGATTTATCTAAGTATTGCAACATATTATTAGTATCATTCCACTGTAAAGCATCAAACGGTGGAAATACTAAACTTGGATGATCTTTATAAAGCTTAAAAATATTACCCAAAAACTTTAAATCGACAGGTCCAGGAATTTTGTAAACACTCTTCTTACTAATATCGAGTAATTTAGCAAAATAGTCGCGACCTTTTTTATCACCATTACAAGAAAATTCCACCCTAGTAATCTTTCTCAAGTCACGCGTATCAACATAATTAATCATTTTATTCAGATATTCTTCATCTGTCAGATTCTCGTCCAAAAAGTCATATGGCTTATTCTGATCATACGTAACTCGGAAAACATAGAATTTCGAAATCTTATACTTTCTGATCATTTCAGAAGAACAATGACGAATCACGTCTTCTATTAAAATGTAGTGATCGTCAACTCCAGTTTCAACAAGACGGCCAAGATCTTCTGGAATTGGACAAGTATAAATATATTTAGGCGTTTCCATCAACAAATTCAAATTACGGCGGTACTTGAATCCCTTCATGAAGCGCTGCATATCTAATCTGGGCACAATTTTCTTATTATAAAACTTTTTGACATGTTTCTTCTCTGAATCATTTAGGTCCGCAAACTTCATTAATTTAAAAAGATCGGTATCTTTAGCCTCTTTCATCAATGAATTGTAGGCCGTATACTGCTTTTCGATATTACGAGCATTAAACTCATAGGCCAAACTGAGAATCTCTTCACCGGAAAATCCAGTTCGTTTCTCTGATCGGTCCTGTTTAACCATCGTATGAATGTTGTGCATTCTCACACGGAAAAACTCATCCAAGTTGTTTGAGGCAATGGCCAAAAATCTAAGTTTTTCCAAATATGGAACTTTCTTATCATATGCTTGATCAATAACACGATTATCAAATAATATCCAACTTAAATCCCTATTATAATATTTATCCTTCATATAGCTAATTAACCTTCATTCCTATATTTATCCTTCATCCCTCTGTTCTTTTTTAAATGATTCGTAATCGTATTCAACTTGTTTGACATACTGATTAGTAAAGTTCATCAACGAATTGGCAATGTCTGCGTACTCTTCACCGAAGCCAATAATCAATGGGTAGTTTGGTGAATGTGAGTGCGCTCTGGCAAGTAGAATGACACAAACCTTTGTATAATCCTCGAACGATTCAAAATCCAATTTATCTAAATTGATGGATGATTTCATATCCTTGAACTGACGCATATAAAAACTATATTTTTTAGTATCGAAGGCCCCTAAAAATGGATCAGATGCACTTTGTAAAATCAATTGACTGTTAACAATATTTTGACCCTGACTAATTGCACCATCAGAGTAAAGTTTGTCGTCATTATAAATTGGTAATGCTTGTTTAGCTTGAAGCACTAGGTAATTGCTATCCAAATCTTGTAACAAAATCAAATAACAAAGAGTTCCCACACTCCCTACGCCTACGCTATGACGAACTACATCAACAATATCGAAATCTTCCAAAAATAGTCTGACATCGCTACGTTGATTTTTCTTATACTTCTTATAGCCATCAACGACACTCTTATAATCTTTTTCACTAATATGTTGCGTCACTGGCTTATTTTCAACAAAACGACGCTCACCACTGGCACTGACTTCAGTATATTTTTCAATCACCAGTCGTGAATTGCTCTTCTGAGCTTTTTTGATACTTTTAGCAATCATATTATTAAATGATTCCTGGAAATACTCTTCATTGTCCTTTAACATCCCAAATATCTCTGTAATATTTTGGAGCGTATTTGGTAAAATAAATCGTTTCATTTCAGAAATTTTTGTCATATGTTTGAGGGTATCAAAATAAGTATCGACCACCGTTAACAAAAATTCCTGAACGTCAGTTTCGACGAAGCCATGTGCTCGAGCCACAATCAAAGCACTGACCAATAGGCGTTTCAAATCATATTCCCAATGACCTAAATGAGCTTCATCAAAGTCGTTCATATCAAAGAGCAATTGTCCTTCTGAAGAACCGTAAAACCCGAAATTACCGAGATGGGCGTCACCACCAACTAAAACCTTGATGCCACTGTTCTCGTTACGAGACATGTCATAGTGCATCACATCTACAGTTCCACGGAAGAATGCAAAGAGTGACTTCGACATTCTTTCACGTTTAACCGCTAAAAGTTCTGGAACTAACAGTTTATTTTTGATATTCAGAATTTTATGGATATTTCTTTTTTCTGGTTCATATTGATCAAATTTATCAGAAACAGTTGTCGCAAAAAAACGGCCTCTGATAATTAATTGTTCCGTACTTTTAAAAGCATCAGTATCCTGATAAGTATATGGTGTTCTGCTCATTCACGGTCATCTCCTCAGTATTATTATACAATAGCTAGCAAAGATAACAGTCAGCTTTCACCTTTTTTTGCATTAAAGTTTGCTATACTAAAATATATTTTTTAAGTATGACTAAATTAGAGACTATTTATAACTAAATATTAATTACGAGTCAAAACAATTCTTGGACATAAATGTCATTTCTTTTCATCAATATACTCCCCCATATTTTGTCGAAATAATGTTGATTTATCGTTTGAAACTGTCATGACTGATATTAACAGACTCCAATTCAATTTCCAGCATTGAAACTTCAGAATTATCGCAAAAAAACTCCTGAATATAATTATTCAGGAGTTTTTAAATTTATATACTATTTAGCAGCTTTAGCAGCAGCTTCGTCAGCATAAATCTTGTTTCTCTTCTTCATTTGTTGTGCGTACCAGATAAAGATCAATAGGTATGCAACAAGTGCTAATGCAGCGTAAAGAATAAACTTGATTTGACCAGTTGATGCGTTACCTACTAAGTAAGCCAAGAATTTTTCAATAGGACCTTCCATAGTTGAGTGGGAAATCATTGTACCTGATGCAAGACCCTTAGGGAATGCGCCAAGCTTCTTAGCTGTAGCTGTAACCATAGGTGCTGATAATGTACCTGCCCATAGGAATAGAGGCAATTCAATAGCACCAATAACGATCATACGGATAATCTTACCACGTGTAACAACAAGCAATGCTGGTGTAACACCCATGGCGATGATACCACCTAAAGGTAAGATCTTGTTTCCAGGTAATACAAGTGCTTCAAGAAGCATGATAGGTGCCAAAACGTTAGCGGCAGCCCAGATTTCAGCACGTCCGGCGATAAATGGCCAGTCAAGTCCAACGTTCATTGTACGACCTTTAAGTTTCTTGTTAGCGAAGTCTGTAATACCTTGTGACAATGGTTCAACAGCAGCGATAAACCATGAACCGATCAATGAGAATAGTTCCAAACAGAAAGCAGCTGTAAATGATAATGTGAAGATTTCTTTAACACCTTGGTGTGAAAGTAAACCAATAAAGATACCTAAATAAATACCAATAGCGAACTTGCTTCCCCAGAATCCAATTTTCTTGTTCAATGCGGCAGCATCGAAGTCAAATTTGTCTAACCATGGGAAGATAACATCGAATAATTTATCAAAGACCATGATAATTGGGTTCATCATGTAGTTCATATGTGTTGTAGTCATTGGGTTTGAAGCTGGTGCATGTAATAGATCATTAAAAGTAGGTTTCATCAAATCTGAGTTGATAATCTTCAAAACACCAATGAAAATAACTAGACATGTTGTGATTAGTAAGTTAGCACCAAAGAACATTGCTAGCAAACCAACGAAAGCTAGATGCCAAATATCAAAAATATCAACATCAAGTGTGTTTGTCTTGTTCATAACGATCATAACGATATTAACGATAACCATAACAAGCAAGAAGAACAATGTATAAGGTGAACCCCAAGTGATAGTAGCAAGTGGAGCCCAACCTAAGTCAGTTACTGATAATTGAATACCAGTTGACTTAACAAACGCGTTCAATGCGTCTTGGAAGGCTGTTGTCAACAATCCAATAACGGCACTAATGGCGGTAAGAGCGATGGCTAATTTAATACCACCCTCCAAAGCTTTAGAGAATTTAACTCTAAAAATCAAGGCGATAATAGTCAAAACAATTAACATCATTGGTGCGGCACCAAGATCAATTAACGGTTTGAATATCGCGTTGGCAAAACTAATAATT
Organism: Companilactobacillus huachuanensis; assembly: GCF_005404815.1. Classification (GTDB taxonomy): domain Bacteria; phylum Bacillota; class Bacilli; order Lactobacillales; family Lactobacillaceae; genus Companilactobacillus; species Companilactobacillus huachuanensis. Next base: position 97,464 of record NZ_BJDF01000001.1, on the reverse strand, counting down.
CCTGACATTTCCGTTTCCCCCTAGATGAACATTTTTATACCTTGCCACTGTCCTTAATAGCTTGTTCTACTTGGTCATAAACTGGTGCGGCCATAGCAGGCATTCTATATAGGATAGGACCAGCATCAACAACTGGACAGCTTGGTGTGAATCCAAGATCTGTAGCAGCGATTGGTGTGAACAAATCGTAGTCCTTCATCATATCTTCAGTAATATCCTTAACCATAACGGCGTCGGCTTGAACTTCATATCCACGGTTGCTCATTTCTGTTTCCAAAGCATCCTTAATTTGGTGACTTGAGTTAACTCCAGCACCACAAGCAGCTAAAATCTTAAACATAATTACACTCTCCTTTTATTCATTGCTCTTCGCATATTTAATGAATTTTCTATTCAAGAATGAATAGATTTCTTTAGGATCGTCACTCTTAAAGAATGGTACAAGCTCGTTTTCAGAAGTACGAGCCATAAAGTCCATGATCTGTGCCAAGATATTTGATTGGCCTTCTGGATCATTGTTTAGAATCATGAACAGAAACTTCACTGGAAATTCTTTCGATGGATCAATCATATTACGGAAAGAAATTTCTTTATCTAACTTAATAGGAACAATCATTCGTGCTTTGACGAATTCGCTCTCCGTGTGTGGAATAGCTATATTGGGTATCTTGGGAGATACAACTGACATATCAATTCCAGTAGGATAGTTTTGTTCACGTTCTAATAAGTTATTAATGAAGTCTTCAGTTACAAGATCTTTCTTTAATAAAGAATCTGCTATTTCGCGAAACACTTCCTCTTGTGTTGAAGCCTTTGAAATATAAACTTCGTTTTCGCTAAATAGTTGATCAGCAGCTAATTCGCCCATTAACACCATCACCTACCTGTTTGTTTGTTTTTGTTTACAAGAACAATAGTAAACGCTTGCACAAAATATGTCAATACAAAATATTAATTTATAAGACCATAAATAGTCTTTCCTATATATAGTACTGAACCAACGTTTTTTCAAGTCTCTTAACGAAGTAAATGCTTACAAAGAAATAACCATTAAGTTATCAAAAATGATTGACAAGTGAACATTCCAATGCTAAATTATGTTTGTAACGAACAATAGTAAACAAAAAGAGGTGATCTTTTGTTAAAGAAAGAACGCTTTCTAAAGATACTATCGGAATTAGAAAAAAATGATATTGTAACTGTCAATGATTTAACTACATTATTGAGTTGCTCCGATATGACTATCCGCCGTGATCTTGAAGAGTTGTCAGAGTCTGGCAAGTTGATTCGGATCCACGGTGGCGCACAAAAAATTAGTGTTTCTCCATTAGAAGAAGCTTCTCATGTTGAAAAACGCCAAGTTCATATCAAAGAAAAACAAGAACTAGCTAAACTTGCAGCTGATCAAATCGAAAATTTCGATACTGTCTTTATCGGTCCAGGAACAACACTTGAATTGATTGCTCAAAACATTACTAAAGATATTAATTCTTTGAGAGTCGTAACAATTAGTATTCCTGTCTTTGAAAGCTTTAAAAATTCAGATCTTAATTGTGAATTAATTTTAGCAGGTGGCATTTATCGTAGCCGTTCAGGAACATTAATTGGTGCTTTGGCAAGCAACGCTGTGAGTGGATTGAAATTCGACAAAGCATTCGTCGGTGTCAATGGTATTCAAAATTCGCAAATTATGACTGCCAATACCGAAGAGGGTCGAATTCAGAGCGTCGCTTTAAATAACTCACAAGTGAAATACATCGTTGCTGATAGATATAAGTTAAATCGTAATGATTTCTATACCTTCTATAGTTTGGACGATGTAGATTACTTGGTTACTAACAAGAGCACTTCAAAAGAGACTATCGATTATTATCAACAATATGTAAGATTAATTACCAAATAATTGGAGGGATTCATTTTATGAAAATCGCATTAGCTTCAGATAAAGCAGGATTCGAATTAAAAAATTACATCAAGAGTTATCTTGAAAATGAAGGTAAAGGCTACGAAATTGTAGACCTTTCAGAAGAACCAGCTGCTGACTTCGTTGATTCATCAGTTGCCGTTTCACACGCCGTACTTGATGGTAAAACAGACCGTGGAATTATGTTTGATGAATACGGTACAGGTTCAGCCATGGCAAGTAACAAGATTCACGGTATGGTAACAGCTAACGTTACTGAAGAAAACACAGCTCACATGACAACACAACATAACGGTGCTAAAGCAATCGCTATTGGTGCAGGAATCGTTGGTAAGAAACGTGCTGAATCAATCGTTGATGAATACTTAGGCGTTGAATATGCTGGTGGACGTCACCAAATCCGTTTGGACATGCTAGAAAAACTATATTAATAGGAGGAAATCAATTTATGATTATTGCATTAGGAAACGACCATATTGTTACAGATACTAAAATTAAGATTTCAGAAATGTTAAAAGCTATGGGCCACAAGGTTATTGATGTTGGTACATATGACCATTCAAGAACACACTACCCTATCTATGGATTACGTGTAGCCAACCTTGTTCGTGATGGCAAAGCTGATTATGGTGTTGTACTTTGTGGTACCGGTGTTGGTATTTCAACAGCCGCTGACAAGAACCAAGGCGTTCGTGCCGCATTAGTTGCTGACACAACAACAGCAAAATATGCCAAAGAACACTTAAATGCCAATGTTATCAGTTTCGGTGGTGCCGTTGTCGGTGAACATCTATGTGAAGAAATCGTAAAGACATTCCTTGCTGCTGACTATTTAGGTGAAGATGATGATCTAGTTAAGAAGATTGATGCCGTTGAAGCAAAAGACAATCCAGACCAACACGACAATCCACACTTCTACGATCACGAAATGAAGCTATGGGACGAAGGATTTTATCACGATTAAAGATTAGAGAGAGTGGAGACAGGGCGCCCAGCTCCCGAGCATTTTCGTAGATATGTTAATTACACGCCGGTTTTGCGTGTGATTGACATATCTATGAAAAGCGGAAGGAGTTGCCCTATCGGAACTCGTTTTAGAGCCACTGCCTATATAAAGGGCTTAAAACCTCAAATATAAACACCCTCTATCTATCTCCAACCCATATCCAATTAAAAATCAAAAACGTGAGCTGCCATTGTGTAACTCATCAAGGGCTATATGAAATAAATAGAGTTAGCCCAGCTTCATGCACTGAACTAATGTCCAATGCATGAAGCCGGACTAACTCTGAGAGGTTTTTTCATAGAACCCATTTTTAATGGCCTGAAACAGACTATTTTAAATATTATAAAGGGGTCCGCACAATGAGTAATTCAGTTTTAACAATCACAATGAATCCTTCAGTTGACATCTCCTATCCACTAGAACATCTGAATATTGACACCGTCAATCGTGTTAAGGATGTTTCCAAGACAGCTGGTGGTAAGGGATTAAACGTTACAAGGGTCCTTAAGCAACTCGGCGTTGATGTCACGGCATCAGGTATTATTGGTGGAACAATCGGCCAATACATTACTAAGCAACTTGATGAAAATGACATCGATCACGCTTTCATGAAGATCAGCCAAGAATCTCGTAATTGTATTGCCATTTTACACGACAATGGTGATCAAACCGAAATTCTTGAAGCAGGTCCTATCCTTTCAAAAGACGACGAAAATAGTTTTCTAGAACATTTCGACGATCAAGTAAGTAGTTTCAAATTAGTAACAATCTCTGGTAGCTTACCACAAGGATTATCTACGGCCCTTTATTCTAAGATGGTCAACGTAGCTGCTAAACATGACGTTCCCGTTGTACTAGATAGTTCTAACGAGGCATTGCGTTTAGCTCTAGAAAGCGACGTTAAACCGTTCATGATCAAACCAAATCAAGATGAAATTGCTCAATTAATTGGTAAAGAAATCAGTGATTTGAACGATTTGAAAGACAAATTAGCAACCGAAGAAATTTTTAAAGGAATTCCTTGGGTTGTGGTTTCACTAGGTTCACAGGGTGCATTCGTTAAATACCAAAATGACTTCTTCAAAGTAAATATTCCAAAAATTCACGCCGTTAACCCTGTTGGATCAGGCGATTCCACTGTAGCTGGTTTAGCTGCAGGTTTGGTTAAAGATGAAAAACCAGAAGATATTATGAAAAGAGCTATGACAGTCGGTATCCTAAATACTTTACAGGAAAAGACTGGAAATATTGACATTAGTCAGTATGAGGATTATTTTGAACAGGTAGACATAGTTAAGTACTAATGTTTAATTTATTATTCGGAGGAATGAATGTATATGACAACACCAAAAAAGTACGCAGCACTAGAAAAAATGTCTGACAAGAACGGAGTTATTGCAGCTCTTGCTATTGACCAACGTGGTTCACTAAAGAAAATGTTAGCCGCAGCCGCAAACAAGCCAGCTAACGAAGAAGATATCGTTGAATTCAAGAAAGCTATTGCTTCTGAATTGACACCTTATGCTTCAGCTATTCTTTTGGATCCAGAATATGGTCTTCCAGCATCAAAAGTTAGAGCAGCAGGTTCAGGCTTATTAGTTTCATACGAAAAAACTGGTTACGATGCAACTGAAGCAGGTAGATTACCTGATTTGATTTCAGTATGGTCAGTACGTCGTTTGAAGGAAGCCGGAGCAGACTCAATCAAGTTCTTGCTTTACATCGATCCAGATGAAGATAAATCAATCATCGACCAAAAGGAAGCCTTTGTAGAAAGAATTGGTGACGAATGTGTTGCTGAAGATATTCCTTTCTTCGTTGAATTAGTTACATACGATGACTCAATCGGTGACGTTAAGAGTGCCGAATATGCTAAGGTAAAGCCTCACAAAGTTATCGAAGCTATGAAAGAATTCTCAAAAGCTAAGTACAACATCGATGTTTTGAAGGTTGAAGTTCCTATTAACCTTGACTACGTTGAAGGATTTAATGGCGACAACCCTGTTGTTTACACAAAGGATGAAGCTATCAAGTACTTCAAGGAACAAAGTGATGCTACAAACTTGCCATATATCTTCTTGAGTGCCGGCGTTTCAGCTAAGGCCTTCAGAGATGAACTACACCTAGCTAAAGATGCTGATGCTAAGTTCAATGGTGTTCTATGTGGACGTGCCACATGGAGAGGCGCTATCGAACCATTCGCCAAAGATGGTGAAGAAGCTGGTAAGAAGTGGATGAACACTGAAGGTAAGAAGAACATTGAAGAATTGAACGAAGTTCTTGCTGAAACTGCAACTTCATGGAAAGACAAAGTTTCAAAAGACTAATTTAAAACTTTAAAATTTATGTACTTTGAATAAACTGGGTTTTCTTGGACAATCTTTTTGTTCGGGAAAGTTCAGTTTTTTCTTTTAGGCCGTCTCCAAGGAGGAGAAATATTCACCTGCTATGCGGACCGGCGTGAGCCAAGGTCTCACACCTCGGTTTGAAGCCTTACCACAAAACGGTAAGTCTCCAAACTCGCCCGGTTGTGTAATGGCTAAAGCCATAACGCCACACCCACAGCTGGTGAATATTCTCTTCCCTTCCGACTAGTTGATCTGCTTTAACTTAGTATAAATATCTGAAGATTGAAAAGCGAAAGCTTAATATAATCATTGTTATTATAGGTCTAAATTCAATTTATTTACCAATTTATTCAAATGGCAAAAGATTACAATTGGACATTCTTATTATTAAAAAAATAGTTGGAAGAGCTGAAAGCGGCATAATGCATCAAACTTTCAATTTTCAGATAAATATATTAATCATTCGAATATACAGATATAATTAAAATCAATGCTTAAAAACATTGGTAATTAACACAACATATTATTTAGAAATTTTATCTGGGGGTAAAATTATGGTACCTGCTAACTTTGAACTTGCTAGAAACGCTATTACATCAATGGTTGCTGTCCTATTGATCGTCATTTACATTATCTACATGATTTCAAAATACTCACATCGTGATAAAGAAAAGGTTTGGACTGGCGATACGATTCTTTTGACATTCATCGCTATTTACTGCGTTTATATCACATTGATGAACTTTGTTAAATTGCCTGCTAATCTTGACTATATCAATACGATTGTCACTTTTGTCTTTATGGCGGTTGTTGTTATATTTATTATTAGCTCTATTTTTAAAAAAGCTACTAACAAGTCTAAGCAAAAATAATGAGGATCCCCTTAGTCCGTTATGGATTATGGGGATTTTTTCCGCTTCCGGGTTCGAGGAGGAGAGGTAACCTGCTGTAGGACCGGTTCGAGCCAAGGTCTCTCACCTCGGTTTTGAGCTTCGCTAAGTGCGCGAATCTCAAAACACGTCCTGTGCTGTAAGGGCGAAACGCCCTAACACCACTACTACTGCTGGTTACCTCCCCTCCTCGAACCCTCCGGCTATTTTTTCTGATTATTATTTCACTTTATTTTCAGATGTATTTTTCAACCGAATCTTTATAAAGTACAAAAGCCATAAACCGACCCCTTCATTGACACAATGTACTCAGCACTCACCTGTAAAGATGCTATTCTAATCCTTGAAAATTTCATTCAAAGGATATGATTATTCTTGAAAATTTCTGAAATAAGCAAAATTGTTGATTTATCCATTCCGACAATTCGCTATTACTGTGATCTTGGTTTAGTCCCTTCTGTTCAGCGTGATTTTGATGGCGAAAGAATTTTCGATGATGAATCTGTTACTTGGTTGAATGGCATTAAGTTTCAACGTGATTTGGGTTCATCCCTTTCTGAAATTCAAAAGTATCTCCAATTAAGCCAGAAAACGGGTTCTGCGGCTTTGAAAAAACGGCATGCATTGTTATTGAATCAACGTGAAAAAGCTCAATCTGACTTGAATTCGGCAACTGAACGCTTAAATTGTTTGGATGAGAAAATCAAATTGGAAGATGCCATCATCAAAGGTACTAAGAAAGACAGTCTTAGTGCTGCTCGAAGATTTAGCCAGTAAAAAAAGACGATCATTATGACCGTCTTTTTATTTTTATCCAATTTGACTCGTTCCGTCTACGTAATTTAATGTGACACCTGACTGAACGTTGAAGATATAAACATTAAAGTGTACTGAATTATCACCAATCGATTGTGCTTCCATTTGGACGCCACGAGGTAATAACTCATCGCCACGAAAAACTGGTGTAACACGATATCTAATGTAATGTGAACTGCTCTGCTTCAAGTAATAAGCAATATCCATTTCATGAGCTAACATTTCTGGACTATTCAATGAACGTGTTCCGGTCATCAAATTCTTCGGATTATTATTTTGACCGGTCAATTGGTAACCAATCAAATGACTACGGTTATAAAGCCAGCCACCACTGATTTTCTTATTGTGCCAACCAGTTGGATTCCAGTGTAAAGGTTCACGTTTAGCCGATGGCATCAGTGAAATATTCAACATTGCATTAGCAGCCGTTACTCGATTTAAATTATCGAGATCTCCATATTGTTGCCAAGCGCCTTTAGCCGTACTCAAATCATCTTGGTTAAAACTAGGATTATTATTATTGACGACAATTTCTTGGGTGCCGTTGTAATCCATATTAGCTAAATCAGTGTTGGCAGCCGTTTGTGTGGGTTTGTTGTTGTGATCATCAAGGTATTTTTGATTGTCAGCGATTTCTTGTTGTAACTTGGTTATGGATTTCTTGAGTTGTTTATTCTTGGAAACTAACTTTTTGGTCTTCTTTTGATAAGAGTAATTCTTAACGTATTCAGTTTTAACATTGCTCTTAGATGCAGCCTGACTTTGTGTTGTGACGGTTGCTGTAGCTGGTATTAAGGACAATAAAACTAAGAATCTAACTAACTTTTTCATTAGCGCTTCGACCTCCTATATCCCGCCGCAATAGCTTCCTGTTCACTATTAAAATATACAGCATTGGAAGAATTCATATTGTAACCGGCTTGACCAGGCACGTGATAAATGTGGGAATTAGTATTTCCAACAATCGATCCGGCGCTCGAAGTATTCATGTCTCCCCTAGTTTGCGTTTGTGAGGAAGCTTGTTGTTGCTTCTGAGTTGCCGCAGCTTGCTCCTGTTGTTTTTGTGCCTCTTTAGCTTGCTCTTCTTGCTGTTTTTGGGCGGCTGCCTTCTGATCTTGTTCCTTTTGTTTAGCAGCAGCCTCATCGCTAGCAATCTGATCCTTTTGAGATTGTATACTGTCGGCTTGATCTTGAAGTTTTTTCTGCTTAGCAAGTAACGCTACATTCTCTTTTTTGGCAATTTGATACTTGTCCTTACCGATATACTTCTGTTTCTTAACAACCTTAGTAGTATCGGCACTCCCCGTTTGTTTGGACGTGGTTTGCTCGGTATTGCCGCCACCGCCAAATCCTAAGGTGATTATCATGATTAAAATACTAAGTAATAAACCACTGCGATAACGCTTTTTTAAAGCTTTGCTGGCTCGATCGTCCAGTTTTAACTTGCGAAACTTGAACATTTTTACAGTAAAATAGATGATAAATCCAAATGCTACTACACCTACTAGTTTCGTCATCCCCATGTTCCCCCTTTTAACTTTCCTACTATATATTTTAAATCAAAAAATAAATCCTACAACTAGAAAATAGTCATTGTGAAATACTTAATTAATGCTAATATAGTAAGTGAAGATAATCAAATTATAGTTAGTGTACTTTAGAAGGAGTAGGGTATGAATAAAAAAGAGTCAGAATATTACATCGGTTTAGACATTGGTACCAACTCAGTGGGCTGGGCCGTAACCGATAGTAAATATAACTTGTTAAACATTAAAAAGAAAAATTTGTGGGGCGTTCGTCTTTTTGAATCTGCCGAATCGGCTGCTGATCGTCGCATTAGTCGTTCAACGAGACGTCGTTATCGCCGTAGACGTAATCGAATCAACTGGTTAAACGAAATTTTTGCTGACGAACTATCAAAAGTTGATCCTTCATTTTTAACCAGATTAAATTCATCATGGATCTCAAAAAAAGATTCTTCACGAACACGTGATAAATACAATTTATTCATGGATGATGACTATACTGATAAGAATTATCATGATGAATATCATACTATCTATCATTTAAGACGTGATTTAATGTTTGATGACAAACAATTCGATATCAGATTAGTTTATTTAGCTCTTCATAATATCATAAAATACCGTGGCAATTTCACCTATGAACATCGCAAGTTCAACATTTCAGAAATGAATAGCAATCTTACAAAAGCACTGGAAAATTTCAATCAAGAGCTTCTGGATTTTGAGGATGCATTTCCTGAAAATACTGATTATTCAACAATTTCCAAATTATTACTAACATCAAATAACGTATCAACTAAAATTGATGAAATTATCTCCAAATTAGAATTAGATAAAGATACCAAAAAATATCTGAAAGAAGTGTTGAGATTAATTTTAGGTAATTCAGCAAATCTTAACATAATTTTTCATACATCCTTAGACAAAGACGACGAAAAGCTTTCATTTTCTGCTAAAGATATCGAATTAAAGCTTAACAATCTTGATAGTCTTTTGTCTGATCAACAAATTCATTTCATTTCTTCTGCAAATGAACTTTACAGTTCTATTACTTTGAATGATATTTTGAACAATAAAACATATTTGAGTTTAGCTAAAATCAAACAATATGATGATCATTGTTCAGATCTTAAAGAATTGAAAGAGATGTGGTATCAAACTACGAATCCGTCTTTAATAAAGCAGGCTCGACAAGCCTATAAGGAATATATTCATGGATCATACAATTCTGAAGACTTTTACAAAGCGATTTCTCCATTCTTAAAAATTGCTATACCTGAAGAATATGCTAAAAAGGCTTTAAAAAAGATTGGCGGCAATACATACCTACCAAAACAACGTACTAGTGATAATGGTGTAATTCCCTTTCAATTAAATCTCATCGAATTAGAAAAAATAATTGATAATCAGAGTAAGTATTATCCATTCTTAAAAAATAACCGTGAAAAAATCATTTCAATTTTAAGTTTCAGAATTCCTTACTATGTAGGACCAATTCAAAAACCTTCTGATAAAAACTTTTCTTGGATGGTAAAGAAAATACAAGCGAAAGCTAGGCCATGGAATTTTGATGAGGTTATTGACCGCGAAAAATCTTCTAATAATTTTATCAAACGTATGACATCGACTGATACTTATTTAATTGGCGAGCCAGTTTTATCAAAAAATAGTCTGATTTATCAAAAATCCGAGGTTCTCAACGAACTGAATAATATAAGAATCAGTGAAAATATAGTATCCGACCCAAATGGTTCTAAACTACCTTTAGTTGCTAAACAACAAATCTTTAATGATCTCTTCAAAAAATATAAAACTGTCAAACGTGATCAACTAAAGAAGTGGCTTATCAGAAACAGCTATTTTATAAATCCAACAGTCATTGGACTTGCTAACCCTACTGAATTTAATTCAAACCTATCAACCTTTATTGACATGACTCGTATCTTTAATCAGCAATTCGTTGATGATGAAAAAAATCTCCCACAATTGGAAGAATTAGTAGAATGGTTGACTGTTTTTGAGGATAAACAAATCTTATCTGAGAAGCTAAAACATTCAAATTATACATACACCGACAAACAGATTAAGCAATTATCAAATATGCGCTATCGTGGTTGGGGACAATTATCTAAAAAATTGCTTTGCAATCTAAAGGTTGAAACAACAACCTATCAATCACATGAATTATCCCAATATTCCATTATTGATTTATTGTGGGAAACTAAACGTAACTTTAACAGCATTTTACATGATGACAAATACAATTTTGAAACAATAATTGATAATTATAATTTTGACAAAAACGAAAAAACAGATATTACTGATCTTGTTGACGATATTCATACTTCTCCTGCCTTAAAACGAGGAATCATCCAATCTGTCAATGTGGTAAATGAGTTAGTTAAGTTTATGGGCCATGCTCCAAAGCATATTTTTTTGGAATTCACTCGTGAGGATAGATCATCAGAGTTAACGGATTCTAGGAAAAAACGATTAAACAAATTGTACAAAACTCTAGCCAATAAAACTCAAAGTTTCCAATCCGGATTACGTTCATACTTAATTCCTGATAAAAACATAAAGGAAGAATTGAAGAACCATAATAAGGACCTTTCAAGTGAGCGATTGATGCTCTACTTCCTTCAAAATGGTAAATCTCTATATTCAGGTCAAAGTCTAGAAATTGATAAATTGTCCGAGTATCAAGTGGATCATATTCTACCTAGAACTTATATTAAGGACGATTCTATGGAGAACAAGGCCTTGGTATTAGCCAAAGAAAATCAAAGAAAATCTGACGATTTATTACTCCAGCCTGAAATTATTAAGAATAATATCGAACGATGGAGATACATGAAAGACAATGGCCTAATGGGACCCAAGAAATTCAAAAACTTAACCAGACAAACGATTACTGATGATGACAGGCTTAACTTTATCAATCGTCAATTAGTTCAGACATCTCAAATCATTAAAAATGTCGCCAGCATACTTGATAATATGTATAAAGATCAAGGAACAACTTGTGTTCAAACCAGAGCCAACCTATCAACTAGTTTCAGAGCTGCATTTAGTGAACAGGATGATAATTATCATTTTAAACATCCAGAATTTGTAAAAAATCGTGACATTAACGATTTTCACCATGCTCAAGATGCCTATCTTGCTTGTCTTCTAGGGTTATATCGTCTCCAAAGATTTCCAAGTGACGAAGCACTATTGATAAATAAGGAATATCGAAAGTTCTTTGCTCAAGCTCAAAAGGGATTAAAGAAACATGGTAAAACTCCTGATAGTCAAAAAAACGGCTTTATTCTGGCGCCAATGGTCAATGGGGAAACATTAATTAACAATAAAACCAAAGAAATAATTTGGAATTTGGATTTCAAAAAACAAATAATTAAGATTTTTAATTACAAGCAATACAACATTACCAAGAAAACTGAAATAAAAACCGGGGAGTTCTATAACCAAACACTCTATTCTCCACATGACACCAAAGTAAAAAAACTGATTCCTCAAAAGAATAACCTAGATCCTAATATCTACGGGGGATATAGCGGCGAGAAACCATCCTATCTAGTTGCCATTAGGATTGATGATAAAAAAACAAAGATGGTTTCTATTCCAATTAGACTAGCTGAAATGATTGATGAAGGAAAATTATCATTAAACAACTTTTTAGAAGAGAATATTAAACACAAAAAAACAATAGAAATTCTCAAGACACGAATTCCTATTGGTCAGTTAACTCACAGTTCTCAAACTGGTTATTTAACGCTGCAATCTGATAGCGAAATTGCCAATGCACAACAGTTAGTTTTACCATACAAAGATGTTGCTCTACTGACATTGTTACATTCACCAGAGACGGAGTATGATCAAATATTATCCTTCTACAATGACAATATTCTATTACAAATGTTCAATACAATTATCGATAAAATGGATCATTTTTATCCATATTACAAAACTGAAAGAAAATATTTAGTTTCTATTACGGATGACTTCACTTCTGCTACTACAATTGAAAAGGTAAATATTATTAAACAACTATTAATCATGCTCCATGCTAATTCTAGCAATGCTAGTCTTAAATTTGGTAAAGTCAAAAAAATAAGATTAGGGCGAAAAAGTTCTGGACTTCAGATGAACAATACCGACCTAATATATCAATCAGTAACCGGGTTATATCAAACTAAATTCCATATCGAATAAAAAAGGGCAAAAAAAATACTCCCACGCGGGAGTGGCCCTGAGGCTATTTAACATTAATGTTATTTTAATTCAGTAAGTCATCTCATTTACTTATGAACCACTTACATACTATCGTACTTCTATATTAATTTCAACAATTAGGAGATTGATTATGGGTTGGAGAACTATTTATATAACGCAAAAGGCCAAGCTTTCGTACAAGACCAATCATTTATTAATTCAAACAGATATGGACTTGAAACAGATACCATTTCACCAAATAAATTGTATCGTTATTGCCACCACGCAATCAGTAATTACTGGCTATTTGATTTCTCAGCTAATCGAAAATAATATTAAAGTTATTTTCTGTTCTCAGAATCGTAATCCCTGTGCTGAATTAAATGGTTATTACAATAATATTCAACGTAATCAAAATATTGAAGATCAAATTTCTTGGAGTATCACCTCAAAACAAGAATTATGGACATACATTGTTAAAAATAAAATTGAGAATCAAATTGCACTCATGGAAAGAGGAAACCTGGATACTTCCGATATTGTTACAGAATATTCATCCATGCAACCAAATGATTCGACTAATCGCGAAGCTGTGATTGCCAAAAAATACTTTCCTGCTCTATTTAATGAGGATTTCACCAGGGTTCTGATTCCAAAGTAAATGCTATGTTGAATTACGGGTATACGATCCTTTTATCAGCGACCAATCAAGAAGTTGCGGCAAAAGGATATTTAACGCAATTAGGCGTTCATCATCACAGCGTAAGAAACTGTTTCAATCTATCTAGCGATTTGATGGAACCATTTCGACAATTTGTTGATTCTAAAGTCTTGGAACGAATTGACTATGATTTTGATGAATACGTCAAACTAGAATTAGTCGACGTCCTCAACCATGAAGTAACTTACAATAATAAGACTTTTATTTTAAAAAATGCTCTATCTCAATATATTCATGACTGTTTCTCATTTTTGAATTCTCAACGAGACGCAATCGGTAAGGTAGAGTTTAAAAATGAGGTGTAGGGCTTTGAGATTAATGATAATGTTTGATTTACCTACTTTAACTGCAATGGATAGAAGAAATTATCGACAGTTTCGAAAAAAATTACTCCAAGATGGATTTGTTATGATGCAGGAGTCCATTTATACATGCATTTTGATTGACCGGCAAGCTGCTAATTTATTGAACAATAAAATATCTTTATATGCTCCTAAAAAGGGATTAGTGCAGTCGCTCATTGTCACTGAAAAACAATTTGCCTCAATGAATTTTTTAACTGGAGAAAAGGATACTTCAGAAGAGAATACCTTTGAGAGGTTAACAGTGATATGACAAATTCAATTACCATTTTCCCTTACCAACCATTCGATATAGAATCAGGCTTAACATTATTCAATTTTCAAAACAAAAATGAATTCTCCCAACTTATTTTCAGACTTCATGACCTTAAAAAACACGCAACATTAACTGATGACACTAATCGCATCTTACATTTTTATACCGATTCGAAAAATCCATTCGATGAAAATATCAAGGATGTGGAATTGATTGGTGATCTTAATAGTTTTGACATTAATTCAGCTACACAATTAAAAATTATTTTAAAGAAGGTGGTAGCCAATTCAACTATTATTAAAGATGAAATTGAAGGAGCAAATTCTGAATTAAATAATCTAGTTTTCGAAGCAATTACTCAGTATTCGATCCCTTTGAGTTTGGATTTCTATGCCAATTTCGAAAAGATTTTAAAGGCTAAAGGAGTTTTTGTAGATACTAGCAAATGGCAGAATTACTGTGATAAGCTTATGGACGTAACCGGCTTCTATTCAGAATTTTCTAACAAAAAGTTACTAGTTTTTTATGATTTGGAACGTCTGCTTAACTTAAATCAATTAAATGAGATTGATAGTTATCTAAAATCTGTTGACTTAACAATGGTTTCTTTAGAATCGTATCCAATGTTGTTAAAAGAAGATGGCCTTAATATCAAGGTTTATTCCATTGATAACGACCACGTTAGATTTGATTATTAGAGGATGATTAAAAAACAACGGTTTTAGAAGTATGTCATCTCAGTTACTTAAGAACCGTAAAAATGTAGCGACCCCCCTCCACTAATGTTTTAGAAGTATGTCATCTCAGTTACTTAAGAACCTTTTGATATAAATGGTAGAGATGTTTACATGTTTTAGAAGTATGTCATCTCAGTTACTTAAGAACCTATTTTGGCATGTATCAACGGTGAGTTTCAGTTTTAGAAGTATGTCATCTCAGTTACTTAAGAACCAAATATTCGTATCACACGTAAACATGCTGGGTTTTAGAAGTATGTCATCTCAGTTACTTAAGAACCTAAAGACTATGTTCGATATTTTATTGAGAAGTTTTAGAAGTATGTCATCTCAGTTACTTAAGAACCAAAGATACAACACTTTTGATCCTTTCGTTTGTTTTAGAAGTATGTCATCTCAGTTACTTAAGAACCTGGCTAATGAGTCTGATCCATTAGATAGATGTTTTAGAAGTATGTCATCTCAGTTACTTAAGAACCGATTTTTGTGTGTTAAAGCTTTGACTTACAGTTTTAGAAGTATGTCATCTCAGTTACTTAAGAACCTACCGTTACAGTAGATGTGCCCGAAGTCAAGTTTTAGAAGTATGTCATCTCAGTTACTTAAGAACCCACAATTCTGCACGACACCGCTATAAGTACGTTTTAGAAGTATGTCATCTCAGTTACTTAAGAACCTGATTACAATCTGATTGCTTCAAGTCTTGAGTTTTAGAAGTATGTCATCTCAGTTACTTAAGAACCTATCAGTAATATATTTATCTAAACCATCTAGTTTTAGAAGTATGTCATCTCAGTTACTTAAGAACCCACCTTCTCGTAGAAATAAGTTGATGAGGCGTTTTAGAAGTATGTCATCTCAGTTACTTAAGAACCTACTGCTCAAGTTGCTGGCTTATATTAAGTTTTAGAAGTAAGCCATCCTAGTTACCCACACGCTAACTAATGAAACTGAATAAATATTTTATATCTTTTAGAATTAAGGTTATCCCTCTTTCCAATACATCAATGGTTTTCCATGTTATCATGGTAAATATATCTTTAACACAAGTATTTTGATCTATGCAAATTAGATCAGTGTACGGTGAAGGAGTAGTTTTAGTAGTATGTCATCTCAGTTACTTATAATCAAAAAATAAGCTATCACAGAACAATCCATCAACGGATGTTCATGCGATAGCTTATTTTTATTCCAAACTCTTCAAAACCCGATCACCTAAATCTTTAACCCGTTTGAAATCATCTTCATCTGTATCTTGATCAATCTTCACAGAATCGCTAACCTGCTCACCATTGCTGGAATTCAGTTGCATCGTGAAATAATCAACTGCACGTCCAAAATGAATGTGTTTCTTGGAACTAGAACCTAGTACCGCAAACTTAGTTCTTTCCAAATCGACATCGGCTAAATCTTCATAGAAATCCTGTGCTTCATCGGGAACTTCGCCGTCGTGATATGTATAAGTTTCTACAATCACGGCGTCATAATCGGACAATCCAAAGGCATCGGTATCGATAATTTCTTGCAAATCGACATCGGCACCCTTTTCTTTCAAATAATCGGCCAAATATTTAGCAATTTTTTCATTGCGGCCAGTCATACTTGTATACGTTAAAAGAATTTTCATTTAATTACCACCTTACACTAATACGCTCTTTGGAGTGCTTGTCAGCAACAATTTCATCAACCATAGCAATCGCAAAATCAGCGTAACTAATTTCACTTTTTCCATTATCGTCAAAAGTTAACTCTTCACCAGCTAAAACATATTTACCAGTTCGATCTCCTGAGGCTTGGAAATCGGCCGCGGGACTGATAAACGTCCAATCAATCTTACTTTCACGCAAAATATCCAACGACTTGCCCATTTCTTCACTCAAGGGTTTAACAGCGTCAGGAAAATCAGCCTGTTGGTAAAGTTTTGCTGTATGGGCCTTATCAACATATAGTGAGCCTGCACCACCAACAACCAATAATCTAACTTTCGAATCACCGATAATTTTAATCAAGTGTTCTGTTGCAGGAACGTATTCTTTAACAGCAGGTCCAAAGAATCCTAATGCGTCAACTAAGATGTCAAAATCCTTGATATCCTCGGTTTGTAAACTGTAAATATCTCTCACTAGATACTTATCAGTTGGTGATTTCTTAGCATCACGAACGATTGAGGTCACATCCAAATTTCTACCTAAAGCTTCTTTGACGATCAAAGAACCTTCTTTACCATTTGCTCCAATAACTGCTACTTTCATAAATTAATACCTCCAAATTATATCGACATCTTCACTTTACATAATCATAAGCAAAATAACCAAAGATAAGCTCCTAATATAGTAAACTTATCGTGCTGGGAGGCGCTAATTATGGCATATCAAATTTATTTAGTAAGACACGGTAAAACTTGGTACAACGAATATGAAAAAATGCAAGGTTGGTCCGATACTCCCTTGACCACTGATGGTGTCGCTGTTGCTCAAAAAGCCGCGGAATCGTTAAAAAGCGTTGATTTTGCGGCCGCTATGACTTCAGATATGAAGCGTGCAGTCGATACAACTCGTATCATTACTAGAAGAAATAAAAACGATTTGGTTCCCCAAGAATTATCGGAATTTAGAGAACAATTCTATGGCTATTTTGAAGGTCGCAGTATTGATGAATCATGGTTCGCAATCGGCAAACCTCATCAAGCTCGAACATTTACTGATATCGTTAAGAAATATGGTTTCGATGCCACAATGGATTTCGCTAAAGAGGCTGACCCATTGCATGATGCCGAAAGTGCCGAAGAGTATTGGAGTCGAATCGAAAGAGGATTCAAAAAAATTGACCGAATCGCTCATGATGGCGACAAAATTCTCTTGGTAACCCACAGTATCACTATTTTGGGCTTTGCCATTCGTTATAAGACCGCTAATTTAAAAGTTGATGATATTCCTGCCAATGCCAGTTTGACCATCATGGAGCGCGACAATGGCATTAATAAGGTAACTAAATATAATCAATCTTTGATTAATGATTAATTTGAGGAATCGTCAAAACAACATTTCGACTTGCGGATGAGTGAGTTACACTTGAATTACACATATTGATGAGGAGTTTTTAATAATGGCAAAATACCAAATTTACTTAGTTCGTCATGGACGTACTTGGTTTAACAAATACAATAAGATGCAAGGTTGGTCCGATACTCCCCTTGCCCCTGAAGGAGTCGAAGTTGCTAAGAAAGCTGCAAATTCCTTGAAAGATGTCGACTTTGCAGCAGCCTTTTCTTCTGATGCTAGACGAGCAATCGATACTTGCAAATTAATTGTAGATAAAAATATCAACCACGCTAAAATCACGCCTCAAAAATTGATGGAATTTCGTGAAGAATTCTACGGTTATTATGAGGGTATGAATTCTCCAGAAGCATGGTTTATGGTTGGTGAACCTCACGGTGCTAAGACTTTTGCTGAAATTATTGCTAAATATGGTATGGATGCCACCAAAGATTTCATGAAAGAGGCTGATCCCTTCCACGATGCCGAAAACGCTGAGGAATATTGGAGTCGTGTCAACACAGGATTCGACAAAATCGATGAAATTGCAAACGATGGTGATAAAATTCTCTTAGTTTCACACGGAACAACGATTCGCTCAATCACTGACCGTTATAACGATGGAAATTTTGATGTAACGGTAAGTCCTAGAAACTCTAGTTTAACAATGATGACACGTGATAACGGTGAAAATAAAGTTACTAGTTACAATCAACTACTCGATTAGAAAAAATTATTTGACAAAATAAATAAATTAATATATTCTCAATTCATCAATTACTTGGAGGTCAGGACAATGATTTTAATCAATACTCAAACATCATTTTGTTGTTGCGGAACGCATTCTATGCGTGCCGTCAGTTTGAGTATTTAAAATCAGACTAGATCACTGGCAATTCACGCGTAGGGTGCAAATCAATTCGATTTGCGCCCTTTTTTTACGCTCAAAAATCAAAGGAGAATATTTTATTATGAAATTCAATACTAAACTTATCCACGGTGGTATCAGTGAAGATCCAGCAACTGGGGCCGTTTCCATCCCTGTATACCGTTCATCAACTTTCCATCAACACCAACTCGGAGCCGAACCAAAATGGGAATACGCCAGAACTGGTAATCCTACACGTCAAGCACTAGAAAAACTCATCGCTGAAATTGAAAATGGAACCGATGGATTTGCTTTTGCCTCAGGATCAGCAGCTATTCACGCTGTCTTTTCACTCTTCTCAGCTGGTGATCACATCATTATCGGCAATGACGTTTATGGTGGGACTTTCCGCTTAGTTAACAAAGTTTTAAAACGCTTTGGACTGGAATTCAGTGTGGTCGATACTCGAGATTTAGCAGCAATTGAAGCTGCTGTTCAAGTAAATACTAAGGCAATTTATTTTGAGACCCCAACTAATCCGTTACTAAAAATAACTGATATTCAAGCTGTAGCAGATATTGCCAAAAAGCATGATCTCAAGACGATCGTCGACAATACTTTTGCGACACCATACAATCAAAACCCTCTGACACTTGGCGTTGATATCGTCGTTCACAGTGCAACTAAATACCTCGGTGGCCACAGTGATGTCGTAGCAGGACTTGCAGTCACTAACAGCAAGCAAATTGCTGAAGACCTGGCATTTCTCCAAAATTCAATCGGTAGTGTCTTAGGACCTGATGATAGTTGGCTATTGATGCGTGGAATCAAAACTCTAGGTGTCAGAATGCGCGTACATCACGAAAATGCTAATTTGGTTTACGATTATTTAACTAGTAACGACAAAGTAGCCAATATTTATTACCCCGGAAATCCAGAATCAGATGACTATAACATTGCCAAAAAACAAATGCGTGGTTTTGGTGCCATGATTTCCTTCGAGTTACAACCGGGACTTGATGCCAAGAAATTCGTTGAGAGTCTTCAACTGATTGATTTGGCCGAAAGTTTAGGTGGTATTGAAAGTTTAATTGAAGTCCCTGCCGTTATGACGCATGCTGCCATACCTAGAGAAATTCGGTTAAAGAACGGTATCACGGACGAATTAATACGATTATCTGTTGGTATTGAAGACGAAGAAGATTTGCTTGATGATTTGAAACAAGCTTTCGATAAGATATAAAAAAATTCCGATAGAAAATTTCTATCGGAATTTTTTAATGACTTAGCGGTCCAATCAATAAGGAGATTGCTACAATCAATAGCGTTACAACTACCGCATAATTACCAACCATCATTGAGGCACCAAACGTTGCTGGACCTGAGGTCCCACGTTTCATCATCGTTTTCTTATAGTTTCTAGAAAAACGAAATTGAAAATATGCGGCAATAATAAAGATAATTGAAAAAATATGTTGGGCTGTAAAGATTGTCTTTAGCATGGCTAATCATCCGTTTTTTTATTCAAATTTTCCATTACAAAATCCAACGCTTTTTTAGAGTCACGTGTTAATGCAATATATTGTTGACCTTTTGTAGCTACTAACTGAATACCTAAACGATCAGTATCAGCTTTCAAATCATCATAATATGTTCTAACTTGAGGGGCTAATACAACTAAATCATAATTTGGAAGAATATCGTGATGTGATCCATATGCTCCAGCACTAGCAACAATCGGAACATCATACTTTTCAGCACCTTCCATCAAGGCATTAGCAAGTTGTTCACTTGTTCCACCTCCGGCACAAAGAACAAGAACTTTAACTTGATGGGTTAATTTTTTAGCAAGTGATGGATCAGAATCATTTATTTCTTCAGTTGTAGCTGTAGCTGGTGTTTCTTCTGAAGCAGTAACAGGCATAGCAACGTCGGCACCAACTGTTTCAACAGCATCATCAGTAGCACCTTCAGCGGCATCAACTTCTGCCTCTTGTTTAACAAGTGAAGCATCGTATGCTCTACAGAATGGTAAGTAGATCAATGTATCAAGAGCTAATAAAACTGCGACTAATAGTAATGAAATAGGTTGCATTTGTGTATCTAAGAAGGCACCAATAGGCCCTGGCAATGCCCATGACAAGATATACATAAACCCTCTCATATGAAGTAAATCAATGAACATCTTACCAATTACAACGTTAACAACTGGTGATAAGACGAATGGAATGAAGAAGTAAGGATTCAAAATAATTGGAGCACCGAACAATAGTGGTTCGTTGACGGCAAACATTACTGGAATAAACGAAGCCTTACCAATGGCCTTCAATTGTTTGGATTTCATTAAGAACATAAAGATAAATGGAACAACGAATGTAGCACCAGTACCACCAAGTTCACCAATGAAGTTACCAAAATTTTCTGTTAGTGAGTGGTATGGGAAATTACCAGCCTTGAACAAGGCCAAGTTAGCAGTTGTATTTCCGTATAGAGCAGCGGTAATAGCAGGTTTTACAACTGAAGGTCCGTGGATACCCATGAACCAGAACAATGGAATAAGGAACCAGATAAATGCCATACCCCAATATGTTTCAGCACCTTTAAAGATAGGAGCAATCAAAGTAGCAAGCATTGCACTGAATGGAACGTGTAGCCATGAACGAACAGCTACATCAATAACGCCCATAACAAGAACTGAAAATGAGAATGGGAAGATATCACGGAAGTTTTGTGAAATGGCACCTGGAACTTCCTTAGGCATCTTAATAGTAATATCTCTTTCAACACAGAACTTGTACATGTGAACAGTGATAAAAGCAGATACGAATGATGACAAAATACCTTTTGTACCAAAGTAGTCACCGATATAGGCTCCACCTTTTGTAGTTCCGATAGCTAGCAACATGAATCCACACATCGCAGCCATCATTGTTGATGTTCCGTTAATAAAGCGGCCACCCTTGATCCGTTGATTCATTGAACCAGTTAAGGCTTTAGCAGTTGTCCCCGAAACATATAAACCAACAAACCCCATAGTGTAGTTATAAATTTTATTAAACCAATCGTTCAATCCACCCGGTAAGTTAATTCCGATTAGTGGCAAAACAGATGTTAATAGAATAAAAATACTTGAGAACAAGATAATTGGCATTGCTGCTAAGAATCCGTCTTTGATAGCCATTAGATAAATATTTTTGGAAATTTTATCAAAGAACTTTTGATGTTTTTCCAGTTTATCAATAATAACTTGCATGCTTTACACCCCTTTTTATTTGTTATGTTGAAAAATTTCATAAAAAAATGACCGCAGTATAAAACACAGCAAATTAATCACCATGTTTTAACTGCGGTCATGCCTAATTTAATAGTAACAATCCACAACTAAAATCTATTTCATTGTATTAGCAAGTGCTTTATACCACAGAGCACTCTTCTTGATGTAACGCTTTTGTGTCGCAAAATCTATGAAGAATAAACCATAACGCTTATTGTATCCATTGGCCCAGGAGAATTGATCCTGCAGCGACCAGATAAAGTAACCGTTTACATTAACACCTTCACTGCGTGCCTTTAAAATGGCCTCCATATGTTGATCCACGAAATCAATTCGTTTGTCATCATTAATAATCGTATCTTGTGTTGCACCTTCTGGTAGTTCTTCTTTCAATCCTAAACCATTTTCAGTAACAAACATTTCTTTACTATTAGGATATTCAGAACTAACACGTTTCAAAATATCATAAAGACCTTCAGGATAAATGTTCCAATCCCAATCCGTTGTAGGAATATTAGGATTTTTAACCGCTTGACCGACCCCCTTAAATTTAAATGACGATGTACCTTTCTCGCCGGTTCCGTTGAAATGATTTGTACTATCGCCATCATAAGCGGCAAAGTATGAAGGTTGATAATAATTCAAACCAAAATAATCATTTCTAGTTGAAGCCTTCTTCAAAATTTCCATATCGCCTGGTTCAATATCTAGCTTGGCGTCATTGGCATCGAGAATTTCATTGATAAGATTCATCGTCTTGTCAGTATATTCACCTTTGAAAGTCCCATCTAACAAGAAAGCATTCATAAATGCATCACTTAAATCAGCCGCATGTTGATTCTCCGGTGTTTCAGGATATGGATAAACTGGTTGTAAAACGTGAATCAAACCAATCTTGCCATCATAATGATTATCTTTAAATAAGTTAACAACACGTGCATGAGCTAATAATTCATTATGTTCAGCTTGAATAGCACTCGTTACATCAAATTTATGACTAGGTGGGAAATTACCTTGTATATATTGAGAATATGCTAAGGAAATCAATTCATTGATTGTGAACCAGTGCTTAATTTCCGTAAATTCATCGAAACAGAATCTTGCATAATCAACAAAGTAATCAATATTTTTACGGTTCAACCAGTCCCCATCATCGAATAACGTCTTTGGAGAATCAAAATGATGCAACGATACGTAAGGTTCAATTCCATTGTCTAAACATTCTTTGAATAAGCGGTGATAATAATCGACTCCTGCTTGAACTGGTTCACCGTAACCCTTAGGAAAAATTCTTGTCCAAGAAATCGATAATCTAATAGCGTTCAAACCATATTTCTTCGATAAAGCAACGTCTTTTGGATATAGATGATAAAAATCACTAGCCGGATCTGGCGAAAAACGACCTTGAGCTTTCAAATAGTCATCCCACATCGTTTTACCTTTACCATCAACCTTAGTAGCACCCTCGACTTGATAGGCGGCTGTAGCACCACCCCAAACGAAATCCTTAGGTAACTTTTTAACTCGATTCAATTCAATATTCACGGCATTACCTCCTCTTATTCAATACCTAAATGTTTTTCGATTTTATCAATTCGTTTGTACTCATCAATAAAGAACTTGACCTCATCCATCAACATCATCGTAGTCATCAACGTATCTTGACCATGGACCATGATGAAAGTCACATCCATATCTTCACCACCGGCTTCTTTACTCAAAAGCTTCGTTTGTTCATTATGTGCATCAACGATTGACTGATTTGCCTCCTCAACACAACTATCTGCTTTATCAAACTCACCTTTTTGTGCATGTCGTAGTGCTTCAATCAAACTTGCTTTAGCATCACCAGAGTATGCTACGATGGAAAATCCTGTCATTGAAATTTCTTCTTTTGTTGCCATAAATAAAACCTCCTGAAAATCGTTACGTTTTTATTTTTCTTGTATTAAGCGTTGAACATGAATCACAAAGTAAACCAATTCATTATCATTTAATGTAATGTTCAAATCATTCTCAATCTTACGACATATTTCGTTAGATATTTTGTATGATTTAGGGTAAAGCTTCTGAAAATCTGATTCGATATTTTGATTTAATATTCGTTTATCCTGCTCATCAGTTTGTATTCGAGCAACTAGATATTGTAAATGAATCATTAAACGATCAAAGTAATTCTGATTCGTTATATTTCTGGTTATGCCATATTCTCCGAAAACCGATTGAACAATTTTATTTACATTGTTTCCAAAATCAGCCTGATCCATCTTATTTGTATCTACGGATGCCTCGCTACCGTGAGCATTGATAAAGTGCAAAGCAATTGGTTGAGCAGCATCTTTAGGAAAACGAATATTTAAATCCTGATTCAGCATTTCAACCGCTTTGTCAGCAATTTCATATTCAACAGGGTACTTATCTCGAATGTCAGGTGCTGAGCTTTTTTGATACTTGCCTGTCATTATGTGTTTGTAAGTTTGTGATATGTGGTCTGTTAAAGTTACGTATATATAATCGAGAACTGGATAATTGAAAGTTTTTTTTGCCATTTCAATAATAGCGAAACTCGTCATTGTGATATCAATTGGGACATCTTTCAATAACGTGCTAAATCTTTCTTTTGCTTCATCAGTGTTTAAGTAAAAAATTCTTTCCACTTGTTTGGGTGATACATCATCCCCATGTCGCTTCTGAAAACCAACACCCTTACCTTGAATAATTGCTTGATCTCTATTACCGATATCAACAAGGACAGTGTTATTGTTGTAAACACGATTAACTACTAACAAAGCATTCCCCCCTTTCTCAAAAAAAAATGACCATACACTCTGCCTGTTAGCAAAGTCTATGGTCATGCCTAATTTAATAGTAACAATCCAACGTTTTATTTAACTTACAAAATTTATTATAAGCACCTATTTCTGTTTTGTAAACGCTTTCTGTATTAATTTTTTTATTTTTATCATATTATCTTAATAAAACATTGTGATTCTTGAATATAAAGCCAGCCTGATTCGGCTCTAAAATGGGCTGCCCAAAGGCTATATTTATCAGTATCGCTGACCAGCCATTCTATATTCAATGGATTTTATAAAATTACATTCACAAATCATATAAATCGGTAATAATTATAGTTTTATTATCTCCTATTATTAGGATAAATTGTTTATTTAGTTTATTTTTCTGAAGGTGGAAAGGTGGAAAATTAATCTAACGATTGCTATTACAGGTCTAGAGCTAATTTATTTAATTACTCAGAAGCTTTCGTCTTATTATTCCTGCCATTAAAAAAACAACTAGTTGGAAGAGCTGAGAGTATTCATTTGTAGCGAAAGTGGCGTTATTGCTTCAGCAATTACACCACCGGGCGTGTTGAAGACTCGCGGGTTTTGCGAGTCTTCAACCGAGGTTCGAGACCGTACTTTGGCTCGGGCCGTTCCGCGCAGCAATTGAATACTCTCAACTCTGGAAACGGCATACTTAACTAAAGTTATTCTTATTATAAAAGCCAGACTACCTCAAACACAGAACATACAACTGGATAAGATATTTTAAAATTACAATAAATTTAATAAAATAATTTTTTTATTTAAAGTTTTTCAAATATGAATTCAATAAGTCGGCATTTTCAGTATTACAGGTGTTTCAAATTTTTGTAAGATTAGATTTATTCTAATTTTCGCTACCAATTTACCGGGAAATGCTATAAACTATCATTAATCTCATATTTGAAAGGGGAACTTTAACATATGTCTAATTCATTACAAGCTATCGAATCAAATGCCTTTTATATCAATCCTAATCGGTCAGTTGCTGTAATTAATTACAACGAAGAATATGTTCAAGATATTTTTCAGTTAATCAACAGCAAAGGTTTTCACAATTTAGTTGACCTATATCTAGAAGAGAGTCAACTGGCTGTAACCAATAGGGTAGAAGGTTTACAAACCGATACTTACATCAGTATCCTGAAAGCTATCTTAATTGATGACAAGCCTTCATATGAAAAATACGGTAATGAACAGATTTTGAAGAGTATTGAAGATTTCTACTCATACTACCGTTCATACTTTAGAGTTTCTCTTATCAATAAGCACAGCAGTGCCATTGTTAAAGGTAACTTTATGAATATTGACAACCGTTTCAATGAAGTCGTTATTCACCTTTATCGTGCTATTGAAGAAAAAATTCAAGGATTTCCTAACCGTACTTACCGTCAAATCAACGCTGGTACTAATGCCTGCGTCCTAACACAATCCATCAAATGGGCAACTCCAACAAAATACCAAGCTCTCGAAAGCATTCGTTTCTTGGACACGATCATGTTACGTCCACCAATGATGATGCACACTAAGAGTAATAAACGTGAAGGTGTTTTCAGTGCCGTCAAAGACAATCCGATTGATAAATTCGATGGTAATCAAAAAGACTGGTATTGTTTCCCTGCTAAAATAGGTGAAAGCTTAGCCTTCATTTATTTCCATCGCGATTATTTTGTCAGTGGCATTGCTTTGGCCAATTTATTCGAAGTCGCAGACGCTGACAGTATTGCTGGCCAAAAGCCTGACGAAATTATTCTCTTCGGTCTCAAAAAGACTGAAGGTGATGTCAGCCACTATTATCATGATGAAGAAAATGATATTTGGGTCGGTGAAGTTCCTTATAACGACAAGACAACTTACTTCGGTTACATGAAGAAAATGTGTCTCACCGTCCATAACTTGCACATGATTTACGAAGACCGCTTGCCAATCCATGGTTCAATGGTTAACATCAGTTTTTCAAATGGTAAAACTAAGTCAGTTGTTTTCTTCGGTGATTCTGGTGCCGGAAAGTCTGAATCAATTGAAGCATTACAAGAAGTCGCTGATGATAAAATTATCAATATTGAAACTATTTTTGACGACATGGGCAGTTTTGCTTTCGACGATGAAGGTAATGTTTACGCCCAAGGTACTGAAACAGGTGCATTCGTTCGTTTGGATGACTTGAGTAGTTCAGTCGCCTTTAATAATATGGATCGTGGTATTTACTTGAATCCTGAGCTCAAAAATGCTCGAGTTATCTTACCTGCCAACACTTATAAGCATGTGATCGAACATCATTCAATCGACATGTGGGTCTATGCAAATAACTACGATTCAGAAATTGGTTTACATCAATTCCCTGACGAAGATCATGCTAAGGCAACATTCATTTCTGGTAAACGTAAAGCTCTTGGTACAACTGATGAAGTTGGTATGAGTACAACCTTCTTTGCCAACCCATTTGGCCCCGTGCAAGAGGAAGAAAAGACTCGTCCTATTATCGATAAAGTCTTCAATAAACTCTACCAAGATAAAATCTACGTTGGTGAAATCTATACTCACTTGGGTTATGACAAATCAAAAGATAGTCTTCAAGAATCAGCTAAAGAATTATTATCAGAATTGATGAATAACTAAAGTTTGATGCATTATGCCGTTTCCAGAGCTGAAAGTATTCATATGCTGCGCGGTACGATCCGAGCCAAAAAGCGGTCTCGGATCTCGGTTGAAGCCTTACCAAAAACCGGTAAGTCTTCAACACGCCCGGTGGTGTAAGAGTAAAGCTCTAACGCCACTTTCGCGACAAATGAATACTTTCAGCTCTTCCAACTAGTTTTTTTATAATAAGAATGTTCATCTGTGAGCTCTTGCCATTTAACTAAATTGGTAAATAAATTGAATTTAGGACTGTAACAGCAATGTTTATATCACCTTTCAACCTTCAGATGAATAACTAAACTTCAAAAAAATAAGCCTCCCATTTTTTAGTTGGGGGCTTATTTTTTGTTGTATTGCCGATTAATTAATTGAGTTAATTTTTGTAAATCTTGTGTTTGTTGAATATTTGTTTTTTTTCGCATCTTCGGATTATTCAGCTGATATTTTGCTGCATTTGGAGCTTTGACCCAAACGTTATAGCGCGGATTTTCGATTGCATAAGAGTTATTGATAGTAAATCCACTCTGTTTCAGAGCGGCGTTATACTCAGTCGGTTCATCCAAATGGTTTGGAATCAGACCGACAATAATCTTCGAGCCAATTTTCGGTAATGGAAACTCATCATTTTTGACTAGCATCTCACGGTCTGAATCCTTTGGTCTGGTACTATGCGAGTACCAACGATCAAACGATACTAACCCACCATCAAAGGCTAAATAAATTTGTTTATTTTTCAATGACTTATCACCACTGATAACTCGATTGACAAAAATAGTTGCCTTAGTATACGACATCTCTTCAGGACTACTCATCTTTTGTAGATTATAAACTGTCCCCTCGATCACTGTCTGACTATGATTCTGCAACTGTTCGAATGATGTACTAACAACTGCTGTTCTATTGTTAAATTCGTCACTGTGAATCACATCGGCCTTAGCTGTATGCTTCTGCCAAATTTTTTGATTTCGAATGATCAATTTAGAGGATTGTTCATGTTTAACTTGTCGAGCATTCGAATTATTCAACGCATTAACACTATACGCTGACAATGGTAAAACAAATAATAATAAGGCCACAATAATCATTAGTGTTTTTTTCATCGCAATTCTCCCCACCGTCATTATCGCACGTAGTGGAATACTGTTGTACCGCGATTATTTTATATAAAACACTAAAATTTTTGTCTTATTTTTATCAATTAATAATTGGTCAAAATCGACTTTCTATCGGTCGTGTGGTCCTTAAAATACTCATACTGCATTAATTCTAAATATGATCCTGAAATATTTGTAATATTCGTATACCCCAGATTATTCAATGCACGTACCATATTGTAGCTCCGTTGACTTGATTGACAGTGAATATAAACTGGTTTATCCGTTGGAATTTCATCTAGGCGCTGACGGAACTGACTTAAAGGAATATTAACTGATGTTGTAATGTGTCCAGCTGCGTACTCATTAGGCTCGCGCGCGTCAATAATGAATGCACCACTCTCAACCAATGTACGAACCTTACTAATTGAAATTTGACGGTATTCACCATTGAGAATATTTTCTGCCACTAAAGCTGCTATATTGACCGCATTTTTTGCCGTACTGAACCAAGGCGAGTAGCTCAATTCCAAATGAGTTAGATTCGAAATATTCCCATGCATCGAAATCATTGTTGCGATAATATCAATTTGCTTGTCGATCCCAGATTTTCCAACTGCTTGAGCACCAAGGATTTCACCACCTGGATAGCTAAAGACCAACTTCAAAAAGATAGGTGATGTATCAGGCATAACGCCGACACGGTTCTGAGGTATAACGGTGACAGCACGGTAATCAAATTTATTTTGTTTGCAGGCCGCTTCAGTTAAACCAGTCGATGCAACATTCAAATCGAATAAATGAATCACTTGTGAACCAATTACCCCTTGATTCTGAACTGGACGTCCATACATATGATCGACTGCATCGCGCGCTTCCATTTGTGCGGGAAAAGCTAGTGCTAAACGAGTTTTCTGACGAGTAATCATATTGGTAACTTCAATTGCATCACCAACCGCGTAGATATTTGGTACCGAAGTTTCAAACTGTTGATTAACCTCAATCCCTCCAGTTACGCCAATCTTGCAGCCAGTCTTCTTTGCCAAAGCTACATCAGGACTGACACCAATCGCTACAATTACTGCTTGAGCATTAAACTTTTTGCCGGAGGCCAAAGTAATATGTTGATCACTTATTTCAGCCAAACCGTCATTCAATACAACTTGAACACCATTATCATATAAATTTTTGTGAACTAACTGAGCAAAATCATCATCGATTGTTCCTAAAACATGATCAGACGCTTCAACCAATGTAATTTTCTTGCCAGTTTGGGCAATATTTTCAACAACCTCCAAACCGATAAAACCACCACCAATAACTGCAACATCAGTAACACGATTATCAGTTAAATATGATTGTAATTTTTTTATATCGACAACATTTCGGACCGAGAAAACATTTGATTTATCAATACCTTTTATAGACTTTGGCATGATAGGATTAGCTCCAGGCGATAATACCAATTCGTCATAAACTGCAGTTCTAATTTCACCAGTATTGATATTTTTTACTTGAACCGTCTTCGTATGAGAATCAATATCAATCACTTCCGAGTTAACTTCAGCTTTGATATTATATTGTTTTTGAAATTGTTCTGGAGTCTTCATAACAATACTGTCAGCATCAGGAATCAGACCGCTCAAATGATATGGCAAAGAACAATTAGAAAACGAAACGTTAGGACCTTTTTCATACATCGTAATATCAGCCGATTCATCTAAACGTCGAGCTCTAGCAGCTGCTGAAGCTCCTCCGCCAACACCACCAACAATTACAATCTTCTTATTAGCCATTCGCTTTAATCCCCCTTTTTTTCTTTATCACATCATAACATTTTGCCGCTTTCAGTTGCTATAAATGGATGCTGGCCAATAATAGTTTTAGAATCACTACACTATGCGTGGTGCTAGTTAAATATCCCATCTACAGAGTTGGGAAATATTCAATTGCCAACAAGCACCAAGCTTGATATCTAAATTTGGACAAGAATTAAATCTAACCGTGAAAATTGTAATTTAGTTAAGTAACAGAACTAGGGGGAACCCTTTCCTGGGCTTCTCGGATTCTCTAAGTTTGGTTATAGAGGTATTTTAAAGCATTTTTGTCAGGCATTAAATATTAAAACTGACAAAACAAAAAGAGCTGTATCACACCTAATTGTTTGCGGCTTAAGTGTGATACAACTAATTTTTTTGTCCAATTTACCTATAATTCAATCACATTATATTCAAATCCTAAATCATTTAAAAATTTAACTAAATCATCCATTTTAACGAAAATAGTTTTCGTATTGTCATTAGGGTGGAAAGTCAGTGGGATATCACCAACAATGTCTTTTTCAAAGTATACTTGAACATCCTTTTCTTGATTGTTTAACAAACCAAAAATAGAAACGACACCAGGTTTCAAACCCAATTTTTCCATCAAACTAGCTTCAGAAGCAAACTTGATGTGTTTTTCACCAACGATTTCCGCAAAACGATTCATATCCAGACGCTTATCATCATCCATAAAAACTAAATAAAAAGCTTTTTTCTTCTTATTAGTTAGGAATAACGACTTAGTTCTAATGCCAACTTTTCCTTTAATATATTCATCCGCAGTTTCAGTAGTGAAAACCGCCGGATGTTCAACAATATCATAAGAAATATTCAATTTAGATAATTCAGCCTTAACCTGCTCGAATGGACTCATAACATTTCCCCCCTGAACCTTTTAGCTTCATTCTATCAGAGAAATGCCCATCATTTAGTGATTTTATCAAAAATGAAATATGAGTAGAGAACTAGCTGGAAGCGGGCCACCTTAGAACAATGTCAAAACAAACCAAATTGCAGTTAACACGCTGATTTTAATCTTATCTGACTGTGGTACTTCCAAAAATTTCCAGTTTAATCCGGCCAAAGTTCCAAAACCAATCACACCTGAAACTCCTTTGATCCAAATATTAGTTTTACCAGCAATCAGGAAGGCAATAATCAACAAAGCAGATTCAATTGTTAAACCAATTGCCATATTAATAGCTAGCTTAACTTGGTAATTATCGTTATTTTTTAGCAATAAGGTAAATAACCAATAACCAATTGCAAAGGTAATTGCCGCACCAATTATATAGATCAACAGCTTCAACCACTTACCCATTTGTGGCATATCTGAAACATTAGGATCAGCTAAAATCACTTGGATAACTTGTACCAAAATACTGATCAAGACTGCCCCCAAAACAGAAAGTCTATCTAATTTATATAAATTTTTCATATTTTCCCCTACTCTTCTTTCAACAATCCAACTAATTCTGATTTAGCCGCTTTATTTGATGGAATAAATCCGAATATCAAACCAACCGCAGTTGAAACGGATAGCGATAGGATTAATGCATACGCCGTTATAACGGCCTTGAATGGTAGGAATGCATTGATAATTGCGACTAGAATGTAGCCTAATATAATTCCAATGATTCCACCGATGACACAAAGAACAACACTTTCAATCAGAAATTGATTTCTAATATCTCCCGAAGTAGCACCAAAGGCACGACGGATTCCAATTTCCTTGCGACGTTCAGAAACTGTGATGTACATAACGTTCATAACGCCGATACCAGCAATTAATAATGAAATTCCCGCGATAAAGGCAATAAAGTACGTAATATCATTTAAGACACGAGTGAATTGTTTACTGATAGCATCCGGATTAGAAACCGAGTATTTACCAATATTTTTCTGCTCGCCCATCTTCTTCATCCGTTTAACAGCTGTTCGGCCAATTTGTTTCTTATTCGCATTTGGTTGAACATACAATTTGGCCTGATCTTTAGAAATCTGATTAGCAAATAAATCTTTGAATACTTGTTTAGAAACGTATGCATCGGGACGATAATTCATATCACCGATATGATAAATTCCTTGCACAACGAAAACTGTTCCATCAATTGAAATCAAACGATTGATGGCATTTTCTTTGAATAATTTGTGTGCCAAATCTTCAGAAATATAAACTCCATTCGAAGAGCCAGTCATATTGAAATAAGTTCCCTTGACCAATTTCAAATGTTTGGGCTGCTTATTTAATCCAATCGAAATGTTCTTAGTTTTATATTGAACTTTAGCACCAGCCTCAACTATGCTACTAGCTAATTTTACACGATCAACACCTGGAACCTTGCTCAAAACTGAGGCGTCATTTGCCGTGAAACCACCGTCAGTATTGTAATCAGATGTTGATTCCCACTGTAAAGTAACTTTATTACGCGTATCGTGACTACCCATGCCTTTAGTAACAGTATGTGTAAAGCCATCCCCGATTGCTAAGATACAAATAACACTGGCGATACCAATAATAATTCCCAGCATCGTTAAAAAGTTACGATTTTTATTCTTACCAATTGATTTGAGAGCAATCATAATTTTATCAGTCATGATTTTTCACACTCTTTTCATCATTATACAGACGGCCATCACGAATATAGACTGTGCGCATTGCATAATTAGCTACTTCGCTATCATGAGTAACCATAATAATAGTTGTTCCGGCTTGATTCAACTTCGTAAAAATTTCCATGATTTCTTTACTAGTCTTGGAATCCAAGGCACCAGTTGGTTCGTCAGCGATGATCAACTTGGGGCGGTTAACAATGGCCCGAGCAATCGCAACCCGTTGTTGTTGACCTCCAGATAATTCAGCTGGACGATTCTTTTCTTTTCCAGTCAAACCAACCTTTTCAATGACATCTTCAACCATTTCGTGTTTCTTACTTTGCTTTTTCTTACTATAAATAAGAGGAATTTCAATATTTTCATAAACGTTATATGTCGTCAATAATTTAAAGTTTTGGAAAACAAATCCTAGTTGATCCCCACGAATTTGTGATAATTCATTATCGTTAACATCTTTGTAGCTTTTACTTTCAAGCAAGTATTCACCAGTATAACTTTGGTCCAACAATCCTAAGATGTTGATCAAAGTCGATTTACCTGATCCAGAAGGTCCCATAATTGCCAAAAATTCCCCATCAGCGACCTCTAAATCAATATTCTGTAACACAGTGAATTTGCCATAAGTTTTACCTATATCAGTAACTTTAAGCATCATTTCACCGCCTTATTTTAAAACTAGCTTGTCGCCAGCCTTAAGCCCATCGATTACGTAATAATCTTGATCTTTTTTATTCATTGTTACGTGTTTCTTATGCTTCTTGTCATTCTTTAGAAGATAGACTGTATTCTTATTCCAAACTGCTTTGGCAGGAATCTTATAACCATCTGATTCAGTCTTAATTTGAACGTGCATACCGTATGGAAGATTGTCCTCAGTCGCAACACGGAAGTGATAGTAAGAAACATTGTTAGTGCTGTAAGGAATGGCATCTTTTTGCTCGTAATTACCAGAAATTTTGGTACCATCATTCTTGATGATTGTGACGTCCGCACCAAGCTTGATTTTATCAAGACTGTACTCATTAACATTCCCTTGGATAACTGGAGCCCCATAAATATAACTTCTACCAGCATCATCCTTGTAATATGTACCGCTGATCGGTGCTAAAACAGTTCTATTTTGAACCTTGTTGATTTTATTGATCTTAGCTTGAGTTTCGGCTAACATTTCCTGATTTTTACTCAATTCAATTTTGTCAGCAGTCGTCTTATCGGTTGAATTATATGCTTGAATAGCAAGTTGAGCCTGTTGAATTTCGGCATTGGCACTTGCCAAATCACTGCTCATATCACGATAAAAGCTGAATAATACTTGTCCCTTTGTAACTTTTTGACCATTGATGACACGAGTTGAAGTTAAAGTTTCATCCTCACTCTTTGGTTGGTCACTAATCGCCTGCTTATCTGTCTCTTGAACAATACCGTTGAAATAATTAGTATTGTCACGCTGCACAGTATAAGTTTTGTAATCTATTTTATTAGTATCATTCTTAAAGCCGTTTCCTAAAACTAAAAAAAGAATAACGGCAATCAGGACAACATTAATACCCCAAATAGCTATCTTAATTTTCTTCATAAATACTCTCCCTAATTTGCTTATCTTAAATAGCATAACAGTCTTAAACTAGACAAAAATTGGCGTACTGTCAATGTTTGAAAACAAAAAAATAGAGCATTTCTGCCCTATTTTTTAATAGAATTTAATAGTATCAATATTGTTGGCGTTTACAAAATTTCACTTTTTTTACTTTAATTAATTCTCTTATCTAAAGGCTTAAAGTTTAGTTAAGTATGCCGTTTCCAGAGCTGAGAGTATTCAATTGCTCGCGGGACGGCCCGAGCCAAAGAGCGGTCTCGAGCCTCGGTTGAAGCAATAACGCCACTTTCGCTGCAAATGAATACTCTCAGCTCTTCCAACTAATTTTTTTCTTTGATAACAGGAACAATAAAACGAATATTTCTGATTATTTAAATAAATTAACTCTAGGACTGTAACAACAGCGGTGATATTAATTTTTCGCCTTTCAACCTTTAGTTCTCTTATTTAAAAATTATTCAGTATACATTTATACAAAAATATCATATATCCATGAAGCACCGAATCCAAAAGCCGGTGGGTGTCAATAATGTAGTCCGCAATGCAGGTGGCGTTACGGCTTTAGCCGTTACACCACGGGACGAGTTGGAGACTTACCGAACTGTGGTAAGGCTTCAACCCGAGGTGCGAGACCGTACTTTGGCTCACACCGGTCCCCATAGCGGAACTACATTATTGACACCCACCGGCGAATCTGAACAATTAACTATGCAGTAACAATTTTTGAAGTCTTATCCTGACGTTTCAATCCAATTCCTGTGAACCCACTAATAATAGAAAGAAGTGGTGACAAGAGACTGAAGAAACAGAATGGTAAGAAGGCTAATGTTGGTACTCCTAAGGTATTAGCAGCGAAAGCTCCGGCAACTCCCCAAGGAATCAAGTAGTTGATAACTGTACCACCATCTTCAAGTACACGACTTAAAGCTAAATTATCCAAACCATGTTCATTGAATGTTTGTTTGAATGCTTTACCTGGCAAGATAACTGACAAGTATTGTTCACCAACAAAGATATTAACTCCGATACCTGAAAGAATTGTTGCGGTAACGACAGCTCCTGGTGTCTTGAGCTTCTTAGCTAGTGGTGTCATAGCTGTTTGAATGACGTCAAACTTCATTAACAAGCCACCTAATGAGAGTGTTAGAAAAATCAATGAGACAGTACCCATCATAGAAGAAATCCCTCCACGAGTAAGCAAGGCGTCAACACTGGCATTTCCAGTTTTGGAAACAAAGCCATTTTCGATAAATCCGGCAATATCTTTAATCGGTGTTCCTGGTTTTTCAATGAAGATCATTCCAACAGTTACGGTGATGTTCAAAATCAAGGTAGCAATTGCTGGAACTTTCATAATTGAACAGGCGAATAATAAAGCAATTGGTAAAATTGACCACCATGTAATGATGAAGTTACTATTCAAAACATTTAAAGTTGTATCGATTTTAGTTAAACTTGCGCCTGATCCAGCATTTCCTAGAATAGCGTAAAGAATTAGGGAAATGATAAATGCTGGAATCGTCGTCCACATCAAATTTTTAATGTGGTCGAACAAGTCATCTTCGGCAATTGCTGAAGCTAAGTTAGTTGAATCTGAAAGTGGTGAAGTCTTGTCACCGAAAATGGCACCTGAGATAATCGCACCAGCAACTAAGGCTGGATTCATCCCTAAAGTCTGGCCCATTCCGAATAGTGCGATTCCGATAGTTGAAATAATAGTAAATGCACTACCGATCGATGTACCAATCAAGGCACAAACTAAGAAAACTGATGGTACGAACCACTGTGCTGAGATCAAATGGAAACCAGCCACCATCATTGATGGAATAATTCCGGCCGCGATCCATGTACCAATCAAAGCTCCGATTAAAATAAAAATGAAGATTGGAATAATACCATTTTTAACGCCATCGGTGATACCTTCAAAAATTTCATCCCAATCAGAACCTCGAACTTTAGCCCATAAAATCAATAATCCGATAACGACTAAAACTGGTGTCTGAGGCGACAAGCCAAACTTGATAACTCCAAATCCTAAAACAATCAGCATCACTACTAAAATTGCGATTGCTTCTCTAAAACTAACATTTTTCTTACTCTTATCCATTTTGAATCCTCCAAATTGTTTTTTTTATCTAATGCTAGAAAAAACTAATATCGAGGATTACCACCACATGTATTGATCATCTTTCGTACCCCTTTGTATAAAAAAAGTCCCCGCTGCAAATATATGCAACAGGGACGATTTACCGTGGTACCACCCAGCTTGAGAATAGTTCAAAAAAACTATTGCTCCACTCTTGAGAATAACGGTTCTCTTATTCCGCTTGGAAAACCAAGTCATGTCTGGTATTTCATAACTGCACCCTGACCGGTTCGCATCAACCACCGGCTTTCTTACGCCCAGATACATTACTAATTAATTCAGACACTTATATGTGTTTATTTGATTGCCTTAAACAATAACAGGCAAAATACTATCTGTCAACTTTAAATATTTTTTTATGCCATTCGGCGGTCGATGAATTTTGACAACAATGATAAGGCATAACAGACAACGAAGTACATTACGGCCATGGCAACGAAAACAGGAATAATGTAATTAGGGTCTTGTCCATAAACAACTTGACCATGTTGCATCAACTCTGGCACAACGATAATTGTGGCCAAAGATGTATCCTTGATCAACGAAATAAACTGACTTACTAAAGCCGGAATCATTTTCTTATAAGCTTGTGGTAAAACAATGTGCCACATTGCTTGCGACATTTTCATTCCCATCGCACGTGAGGCTTCCATTTGTCCGGGATCAACCGCGAGAATACCTGAACGGATAATTTCGGCAATCATCATTGATTCGAAAACCGTCATCGCTAAAATGGCTGCTGGAATCGTATCTGGTTTGAACCCAAACGCTGGCAATCCAAAATAAACGAAGAAGATAATCAACAGCAATGGTAAATTACGAATAACATCGATGATGAACCCAACTATTCTTGATAAATAAGGAATTTTAGCATAACGGATAATTCCTAAAACTGATCCTATGATGAAACTTAAAATTACTGAGATAACTGAGATCAAAATCGTGATCCATAAGCCTTGGAGAAGAAATCTGATATTGATCCATGAATAAGCGTCAATCCAATTTTGCATAATCTACCCCTCCTAAGCCAATTTCTTTTCTAGATGTTGCATGTAATAACTGATTGGCAACGTTATGATCAAGTAGAAAATACCGACGATAACGTAAGTATTAACAGTATCAAACGTTTGTGAAGCAATCGCGTTACCTTGATACATCAAATCAAATCCAGCTACAAAGGCTAGAACTGATGAATTTTTGACCAAGTTAACGAATTGATTACCCAATGGTGGAATTACATACTTGAAAGCCTGTGGCAAAACGATATAACGCATCGCTTGCCAGAATGTCATCCCTTGTCCACGCGCAGCTTCCATTTGTCCGGGGTCAACTGAATTGATACCGGCACGAACTGTTTCAGCAATAAAAGCTGATGTATAAATCGTCAAGCCGATTGTTCCGGCTGTAAATCCATTGATTTTAACGATATATAGTGGGATTACCAAATAAAAGAACATGGTAATAACTAATAGTGGAATATTACGGAAAATTTCAACGTAAATATTACCGATAATACGTAAAAACTTATTTGGAACTACTTCGAGAATTGCGAACAGTGATCCGATAATTAAACTAAAGAACAGTGCCAAAACACTTGATAGCAACGTCCAACCAAAACCACTGATAAATTCACTCCAGTTACTTGTTAGTAGATGAATCATTTGCGTAGCACCTCCTTGTAGTTAAATCCAGGTACATTACCAAACCATTTCATAATCAATTTATTGTATGTACCATCGGCTTCTACTTCACTCAAAGCCTTGTTAATAGCTGATTTGAGGTCAGTTTGACCTTTGTTGATACCAATACCGTAAGGTTCAGTTGTAAAGGCCTTACCTTGTAGCTTGTAGCCCGGATTGTTAACGGCCATACCAGCTAAAATAACATTATCAGTTGTCAAAGCATCACCCTGACCTGACTTCAAAGCTGTTAAGGCTTGCGCATAATCTGGCAATTGTAAAACTCGAGCCTTTGGCGCAAATTTTTTAACATTTTGAACTGAGTTTGAACCAACAACACCGATAATCGTCTTGTTATTAAGATCCTGAACTTTCTTAATTGGAGAACCATCTTTAACTAAAATTGATTGTCCAGCATCAAAATATGAGTTAGAGAAGTCAATTGTCTTTTGACGTTCAGGCGTTATGGTCATTGTAGCGATGATGGCATCAATATTACCATTCTTCAATAAGGGAATCCGTGACTGTGATGTAACGGTAACAAACTTAGCTTTAGCGTCTTTACCATACATTTTTTTAGTAATTGCCTTAGCTAAATCAATTTCAAATCCCTTTTCTTGTCCGTCTTTAACATCCACCAAACCAAGCAACTTAGTATCGGCTTTAACACCCCAAGTTACTGTTTTAGTTTTCTTGTCATTTTCATAAAGATTTTGTGACGACAGTGATTGTGAACCACAGCCGGCCAATGTAAAGACTAGAAGTAAAGAAGTGATAATTACTGCAAAATATTTCCAGCGTTTCATATTCTTACCCCCTCTAGTGTTTAATGATCTTACTCAAGAACTGTGTAGCACGTTCATTAGTTGGATGATTGAAGAAAGTATCCTTGTTATCATCCTCCAAAATTTCGCCATCAGCCATGAAGATAACTCGGTTAGCAACTTCTTGAGCAAAACCCATTTCATGCGTTACGATCAAAGAAGTCATATCACTTTGGCTAGTAACATATTTGATAACCTTCAAAACATCGTCGATCATTTCTGGATCCAGCGCACTTGTAGGTTCGTCAAATAACATACAACGAGGCTTCATAGCTAAAGATCTGGCAATGGCGACACGTTGTTTTTGACCACCAGAAATTTGTGAAGGCATATTATGAGCTTTATCAGCCAAGCCGACTTGATCTAGCAGAGCCATAGCTTGTTTTTTATTTTCATCTTCATTCATTTTTAAAACGATACGGGGTGCTAACATGATATTTTCTAGGACATCTTTGTTGGCATACAAGTTAAAATGTTGGAAAACCATACCAACATCACGTCTAATTCGGTTAATATCAGTTGAACGTTCAGCAATATCACGTCCATTAACGATAAGTTGCCCCTCTTGAATTGTTTCCAATCCATTGACAGTTCTAGACAAGGTACTCTTACCTGATCCAGATGGTCCAATCAAAACAACCGTTTCACCCTTATCGATTTCCAAATTAATATCCTTTAAAGCGTGGAAATCGCCGTAATACTTTTGCACATTGCGGAATTCAATCATTGATGACATAGTTAAATACTCCCTTCATACCTCATACATAATAATCTTAAAACAATTATATTAAGAAAATTCTAATGTTTAATTTAAGATTTGGCAACAAAAAAACGTTTTGTGAAAAAATTGTTCGTATTTTTGCCAATTGAACATGGTCACAAAAAAACTATAACACCAATGTTAAGGCGATTATAATCCTTGCACTTATTAGATTAAAAATATTTTTACGAACAAACCAAAAAATCCATGTTATTAGAATAACGTGGATTTTTTTAATACTGTCTGTGAATGTAAAATATGCTATCTCCAGATTCGAAAAATATTCATTGATTGGACACTTCAAGCGCTTCCACTACCCACAAACATTTCTCATACCTGTGGTGCTAGTTAAATATGCCGTCTACAGAGCTGGACATTCAAATTACAAGGTTATTTCATAGTCAATTTATTTAAATAATCAGAAATTTTCATTTTATTCCCGCTGTTAAAAAATAAACCAGTTGGAAGAGCTGAGAGTATTCATTTGCAGCGAAAGTGGCGTTAGAGCTTTAGCTCTTACACCACAGGGCGTGTTGGAGACTTACCGCTTTGTGGTGAGGCTTCAACCGAGGTACGAGACCACATTTTGGCTCGGGCCGTTCCGCGCAGCAATTGAATACTCTCAGTTCTGGAAACGACATACTTAACTAAACCTTCAACCTTTAGTTGAGAATACTTAAATCCCAAAAAAAGAACCAAGACTTTTGATAATCTTGACTCTTTTAAAGTATTTTCGAAAGTTGTTGAGGATTTCGAAATCTAAAAATAGATTAATTATTAAGGGGGGAGCTTCTTGTTTCCAAGAAGCTGCGCACAACAGGTCCATACCCGGTGTGCGCAGTTCCTTGGAACGGAACTGCTGTATCTTATTTGAGTACAATTTTTTTGTAAAGATATCTCGTTACGAAATAATAACCGAGATACAATACGATGAAGATTGCAAAAGGTATTTCAATGTTTGCATATGGTTTATATAGAATCTTATTAAACATTTGTAAACCTAACAACACATGTACAATTCCTAAAATAGCTGGAACTGAGAAGAGTACACCGATTTCTTTATTGATCGTGGCACGCAATACTTTTTGTTGTGTACCAATTTTATAAAGCATGTTATAACGCTTAACATCACCATTCGCACCTGATAGAATTTTGAACATCAGACAACTTGCTAACATTGCTAAGAAAGCAATTCCTAGGAAGAAGCCCATGAATTCTAGTCCAGAGAAGAAACCATTGATCATTGTGTAGGCACTGTATTTATCGGCTCCCGCATTTTTCAAAACTGGATATCGTTTAACTTCAGCCTTTGAAATGGACTTAATTTCGGCCAAATTATTCTTGAAGGAATTAGTCTTAACTAGCACTGTTGTAGTTGTAGGTGCATTGATGGCATTAAATTCTTGCGTATTAACGAATTTAACTACTTTTCCTCGTTGATCTGGCATCCGTGTATTCATCAGCTCGAATTTAGCATTGTCATTTTTACTAGGATCAGCGGTAATTTGTTGCTTAGAAATCATTGTCTTCGTATCAATTTGAGCATATCCTAACGGCTGCTTTTTGAACTCACTGGTTTTATAATAGACATTTGTCTTATCAACTTTGAAGTTATAAATATTCTTCTTTTCGATATTCAAACCCTTGAGTCTCTTTTGTTGTGCTGCATCAGGATTAGTCAATTGCACATCATAGTAATTTTGACCGTTGACGACATTGTCAATTTGGTTATTGAAACCTAGTCCCACTGTGATTGCACCTAATGCTAAAGCAAACATGATGGAAACCATGGAGAGAATTTTAGTGTAGTCATTGATTCTAAAACTCAATTGAGAAAGTGTAAAATTGTTCAATCCTTTTTGAGAATACTTAGTGTTGTGCTTTAACATCACGATAAATGCGGTAACAAAGGAATTGATAGTAAAATACGTTCCACCAACGATCGTTACTAGAGCAATCGGAATGCCAATCATGATAAAGCCAGGATTTTGACCGATATACCACATTGATAGGTAGCCTAGAGCTAAAAGTACTAAACCAAGCACTGCTTGAACAGCCTTTAAAACGCCGTTACGTTTAATTTTAACTGGTTGACTGTCACGATTAAGCAATGTTAAAACCTTGCTGCGACGTAATGACATTGAATTTTTGATAGCGGAAAACATGAAGATAACAACGAAAAATACAAATGTCGATAATAAAGCTGGTAAATAAAAACTATTGAAATGCTTAACTTGCATATCCAAAGCACTGATAATCCACTTGCTGACAAAGCCTGTTGCCAAAATTCCTAAGGCCGTTCCAATTAATGTTGAAATAGCACCGATAGCAAACGTTTCGATAAAAATCATTCGAGAAATTTTACTACTCTTGGCACCAAGCATCATGAACATTCCATATTCCTTTTGGCGCATACTCAACAGAAATGTGTTGGCATAATTGATATAAACAATCGTGATAATAGCTAATAGCACGATTCCAAAGCCAAAGATGAAGCTAGTTGCGGACGCTGGGGAGTTAGAGTTCAAAAACGATTTATTAGTTGCCAGTGACATGAACATGTAGAAAATAGCTGATGCAATCATCAAGCCGGAAAATAACACACTATAATCTCGTATTCGATGTTTAATGCCACTCAAGGCTAATTTGTTTAGCATATTTGTCTCCCCCCTATTCTGCGAATGTTCCCAATGAGTCTAAGATTTCTTGATAATATTCAGCCCGACTATGATCTTCTTTCTTCAATTCTTGACCGATTTCACCATCTTTAATGAAGAGGATGCGATCACAGAAACTAGCTGAGAATGGATCATGGGTCACAAGTAAAATCGAAACGTTATCTTCACGATTAATTTTTGTTAGTGTATCCATCAAAGCACGAGCGCTCTTAGAATCAAGTGCACCAGTTGGTTCATCTCCAAAAACGATTGATGGTTCGTGTACCAAAGCACGAGCAGCGGCAACACGTTGTTTTTGACCGCCAGATAACTCAGTTGGATAGTGATTCAGAATCTCGGTTAATCCTAGTTTTTCGGAGATATTCATAACGGCTGGTTTGATTGCTTTAGCAGGTTTGTTTTGTAGAGCTAATGGCAAAGCAATATTTTCATAGGCAGTGAGGTTTTCTAATAAGTTGAAATCTTGAAAAATGAATCCAATCTTATTAGAACGAAAATCGGCCATTTCATTATTCTTTAGTTTAGTAATATCTTGACCAGCAATTTCAACACGACCACTAGTTGGTGTATCT
Source organism: Companilactobacillus huachuanensis (assembly GCF_005404815.1). Taxonomy (GTDB): domain Bacteria; phylum Bacillota; class Bacilli; order Lactobacillales; family Lactobacillaceae; genus Companilactobacillus; species Companilactobacillus huachuanensis. The sequence goes on along the minus strand of NZ_BJDF01000001.1, from coordinate 54,226 downwards.
AATGTTGAAAGGATATTTAGCAACGTTGTCTTACCTGAACCTGAAGCACCCATAATTCCAACGAATTCGCCAGGTTTAACTTCAAAATTAACGTCTGATAAAGCCTTAAATTGTTTCTCACCGGCCTTACCATAAATTTTTTCAATATTTTGTACATCGACGATTTTTTGCATTTGTACTTCCCTCCATTTGATATATCTATCATAACTGGTGGGGTGTTTGGGGTCGTGCGATTCTCCTTACATTTTCTTACATTTCTGTAAGTTACTCTTACGTTGTGGAATTAAATATTTATTGAAATACCTCTATAATCAAACTTAAGGAGAAATCCAAATAGATCAAACAGTCTTTATCTATTAACTACGAATAAGCCGGGAATCAACCATAATAATCCGCGATAAGATAATTTGATGGTAAAATATAAGAATATAACACGTAGTAATGGTTAATTATGCCGGCTTCAGCGCGAGAAATATTCTTTAGCTATCCCGACTAGTTGTTCTTTAATAAATAAAAGCTGAGGGGTCTTCATATGATTGATGAAATTCAAAAAGACATTGAACAGTACCAAAAAATTATTATTCTCAGACATCAAAATCCTGATCCTGATGCTGTTGGGTCGCAGATTGGATTGAAAACAATGCTTCAAGAAGCCTACCCAACTAAACAGATTTATGCGACGGGAATAGATCTAGCTGTCCTTGATTGGATTGGTCAAATGGACCAAATTTCAGCGGATACCTATCAAGATTCCCTCGTAATTGCCGTGGATACTGCTAATGCTCCTAGAATTGATAATAATGGTGACTACCTCAAAGCTAGTAAGATTATCAAAATCGATCATCACCCCAATGTTGATTCGTTTGGAGAAATTAATTGGGTCGATGAGTCTTTTTCTAGCTGTGCTGAAATGATTTATACTTTGGCCGATAAACTAGAGCCACTACATGTTTCACAAGAAACTGCCTTTAGCCTCTATTCTGGAATCGTCGGTGACACTAACCGCTTCTTGTATGGCGAAACTGATTATCGAACTCTAAAAATTTCAGCTAAATTAGCTAAAACTGGAATCGATATTTCTCAGGTTGCTTTGCATGAAGATGAGATGTCATTACAAGTAGCTCGTTTAGAAGCTTATATTCTCAATAATTTTCAAGTTACCACTTCTGGATTTGGCTACATCATCATTAGAAAAGCAGCCTTCGATAAATTCAATTTGGCTGACGGTGAATTGGATCACGCTGTGCCTTTAATTGGACGCATCAATACCGTTAACAACTGGATTGTCGTTAGTGAAAAAGAACCCCACCATTTCCGCGTCAACTTACGTTCCAAAAATGTTGCTATTAATGGGATTGCCGAAAAATTTGGCGGTGGTGGTCATCCCTTAGCCAGTGGTGTTTACGTTGGCAGCATGGATGAAGTTAATGATTTGATTAAAGATATGGATAATCTGAATAAAAATATTTAAAACTCAAGAGGTCGGAAATCCGGTCCTTTCCTAAGGATGGTTAAAAGTTAGTCGTCTCCAGGACTGAGAATAATTCTGATAAATAATTATAGATACATTACATAAAAATGAGTTGTATTACACTTAAGGAATCAAATAATTAAGTGTGGTACAACTCATTTTGTTAGTTTTTATATTTAATGACTGACACAAATGCTTTAAAAATAATTATTAACTAATCGTTGAAATGTGAAAATTAATATAACCGTTGTAGTTACCGACCTAGAACTAATTTATTTAAAGCCCGATTTAAATACTCTGAAGTCTTAATTTTGTTGTTCATGCCATTAAAAGAATAAATTAGTTGGAAGAGCTGAGAGTATTCATTTGCAGCGAAAGTGGCGTTAGAGCTTTAGCTCTTACACCACCGGGCGGGTTGAAGACTCGCGGGTTTTGCGAGTCTTCAACCGAGGTTCGAGACCGCTTCCCAGGCTCGGGCCGTTCCGCGCAGCAAATGAATACTCTCAGCTCTGGAAACGGCATACTTAACTAAACCTTAAAACTTTAATTATTGAAATACTTCTATAATCAAGCTTGAGAAAGAACCTCAATCCATGATTATTTCTCAATTAAATTAACCGCTGACTCTGTTTTTGAATCAAGCAATTGTAACATTTGTTCAATCTTCGATTTATCAACCTCATCAAAAGATAAATCCAAATCAACTTCTCGATCATCCTTTAATTTTAAACCTAGATAATAAGAACTCGGATATAAATACACTAAATATGCACTAGCTGCGGCTGCCTTAATATTTGAGGGAACCTGAATCTTTTTTCCGACAACTAAACTTGCACTTGTAATCTCGTTCAAATTTATTGTTATTTGATTTCTTCCGAAAGGAATCAAAATCGCCTTGAATCTTTTAATAGCAGTGCTGTAATCGTAGTATTCAATCTGTGCTTGATCAATTTGCCAATATCCATACGCATCTGACAGGTTAATCACATACAAGGCTAGTGCTACTATCAGACAGAGTAGTCCGAACATAATACTGATTCCAGTTTGTTTTGACAAACTAAAAAAAAATCCTCCTACTACCAACCCGACACTTACACTAATTAACAAAGGCACATAACTAATTTTGCGTCCAAATTTCAACTTTCTCATGATGCCCCTGCTTATTTATCTCGTAATTCATAAAGTTTTTTGGTCAAACTGATACTTCTATCTTTTACCATTTCAGCAATATTTTGTTTATCAATAAATTCAATGTTTTTTCGCTTCATAAATGAAATTATCGTTGATAGCATCTGACGTTCTTTAGATTTAGGCCAATAATACTGACGTAAATCTAGATGAATCTTCTGATCATCTTTTGTTGTTAGAACAAAATAAAAATTTTCCCGTATATATTGACCGAAATTAGGCGTATAGAATCCAAATATTAAGATTGTAGATTCGGGATTGACGTCCCATAAATCTAATTTTACTTCTATATTTTTAATCTGGTTATATGGAACATATTGAGTCTTTCTCATATACAATAACGCTTTAATGGGAATCTTTATTTCATCTAAACTATCATATGTGTTCTTTTGGTTATCCGTATATGTAATGCCTTTTTTTCCCAAAGACCAGTACGTGTAATAACGTTTGAAATCAAAAGGAGTCAAGAACACAAGCATGAAATAAGCTGCTGCAAACCCCAAAACAGGCATATAGAAATTATTAAAAGATGTGTAAAACAATATCCCCAATATAAATGGAATCAACAGAAGAAATATTAGCCATCGATTTTTTGGCTTTCCATAATTGAATGGGAAGTGTAGATACGGTTCACCAGTAATCAATTCATCCAATGAAATATCCAGCAAGCCACTCAACGAAATCAAATTATCGATACTAGGTAAATTCTCTCCCGTCTCCCATTTTGAAATCGATTGTCGTGAAATACTCAACGCTTCAGCCAATTGTGACTGAGATAATTCATTTATTTTTCTGTATTTAACAATATTATTTGCCAATGACATCTGTTCACTCCCCAACGTTCACATTAAGGAAAACCCATTCACTTTTTAAAATTGCAACATAATACCTATTTATCTCGTAATTCATAAAGTTCTTTGGTCAAACTAATACTTCTATCTTTTACCATTTCAGCAATATTTTGTTTATCAATAAATTCAATGTTTTTTCGCTTCATAAATGAAATTATCGTTGATAGCATCTGACGTTCTTTAGATTTT
>NZ_BJDF01000001.1:0-50429 GCF_005404815.1 Companilactobacillus huachuanensis | reverse complement strand
CTTTTACCATTTCAGCAATATTTTGTTTATCAATAAATTCAATGTTTTTTCGCTTCATAAATGAAATTATCGTTGATAGCATCTGACGTTCTTTAGATTTTGGCCAATAATACTGACGCAAATCTAGATAGACCACTTGATTAGTTTTTGTCGTAATTATCAGATGAAATCCCTCATTCATATATTGACCACGAGATGACGCATACCCACCATGGGTCGTTATCGTAGCGTTGGGATTAACTTTTAATAGATCTAATTTTACTTCAACCTTTTGCATATCTTGATAGGAAATAAACTCAGTTTTGCGAGCATGAAATAGAGTTTTGATAGGAATTAATACCTCATCCAAACTGTTATAAACGTCCTTATCATTAGCCACATAAGTGATTCCTGTCTTCTCCAGAGTCCAATACGTGTAGTAGCGTTTGAAATCAAATGGATAAAACAATATTGCCATCATATAGGCTGCAAACGCTCCTAAAAAGGGCACATAAAATCGATGAAATCCTGAGAAAATCAGTCCACCCAAAATAATCATCGCCACCAAAAAAACCACTGGCCATCGATTTTTGGGTTTTCCATAATTGAATGGGAAATGCAGGTAAGGTTCACCAGTAATCAACTCATCCAATGAAATATCCAGCAAGCCACTCAGCGAAATCAAATTATCGATACTAGGTAAATTTTCCCCAGTTTCCCACTTTGAAATTGATTGCCGAGAAATACTCAATGCTTCAGCCAATTGTTCTTGTGACAGGTGATTATTATTTCGATATTTAACAATATTATCTGCTAATGCCATCGTTTTCACTTCCCTATACCTAAATTATAGGTACTAAATTAAGGAAAATGCACGCACTTTCTGCTTGCGGCGTTATATAACGCTCATTTAATCATGAACGCCCCAACAACTAAGCAGATAACACCAATGATTAACGACGAATAGACACCCATAAATACGTATGGTTGAGGATTTTTGACATTCTTTTTGATATTGAAATACATTTTACGACCAACGTAGATTTGATAAATTCCCATTAAAATAACCACAATTCCAATTAATTCTATTCCCATATTGGTGCCCCCTTTTTCCTAATCATAAGCTTATTTTCAACAGTATTACATCCATTTGAAAATAAGGTCGAAACTAAGAAAGACTAATCCGATACCAAAAGTGGAACCAACTAAAAGCAACCATCTCGCAGTTTTAGGGAATTTATTTTTCGGTTCTTTTCTAATTTGGCAAAACGACTTTACCGTCAAAAAAATCTCGATACATCCAAAAACCAACGCGATTAAAGCAAGGAAATCAGCCATACTGATCACTTCTTTCTTCATATTAACTAAATAATAGTGTCAACTAATTTATAAGAAAAGATTCGACCATAGACATACTGTCTGGTGTTCTCTCGGAATCGTTTATGTAGCCGTATCCAGAGCTGAGTATTCTTCACATATTGAAATGTTTCAACGAAATATGCGAGCTATCTATGATTTATGCTTATTTCAGCAATTGATGACAAAAAAGAAGCCATTTTCTACCAGGAAATACCTCCTAGGTAAAAAATAGCTTCTCTTCTTTGTTTCTAATTAAATAACAATCTATTTTGAAAAGTTCTTAATTAATAAGCATATTTAAGTGGTTCTTATAACTTATTTAATAACGGAAACCCCGTCGGAAGAGCTGAGAAATATTTATGGGCAGTGGGAGTGATGTTATGGCTTTAGCCATTACATCACCGGGCGTGTTTGGAGACTTGACGAAATGTGTCAAGGCTTCAAACCGAGGTTCGAGACCGCTCCTCAGGCTCGGACCGGTCCGCACAGCAAGTGAATATTTCTCAGCTCTGGAGACGGCACATTTGAGCAATCACATAAAACCACTAAGAAAAATACCTTGAAAAATTGAACATTGAACCAATCAATGAAACAGTACCGATAACTACCATTATCAGGGAAATAATACCTTGAATCGTGCAGACATCATTCCACGGGAAATCGGCCAAAAATGCTAGCCCTAAGATGCCTATCCAAAAGTATTTTCCTTTATAAAAATCACTATTGAATCTCACAATGGTTCCCCTTCCTTACTCTTTTTATTAAATTGATAATACTCCCTAAAGATATTTTTGTGCCAACTTAATCATCAACGTACGTTTTTCGCTCATGAACGTCGATTATTGGTCAGTTTCAGCTTGATTTTTCAAAAGATATAGACCAACACCGATTGAAATAAAAATTCCGATTGCATCAATTAGGCATGCTATTGGAAAAATATTGTTTGGCACATCGGCATAACGATACATACCCACTTTAGACATTTCCGTCAAAGTCCAAAACATAATTGATACCGCTGATCCCAAAATCAATAGATTGAAAATTGTCGCAATTACTTTTTTATTTTTAAATGATAAAAAATCACTAATATAATTCATTGCTAAATGAACCAAAGTACTTCCTGTCCAAATCAACAAGACTGCTAATATAATTAAGGCTAAGTCTTTCAACAATAATTCCACGCGAATATTATCGGAAATAATGGTATGAAAAAAAACATCATTTCGCATGTAATAGTACAGTGATCCTAGAAAAATTGCCGATTCAATCAAGCCAAAGTAAAAATAAATCAAACAAGTTGTCAATAAATTGCTAAAGTATAACTTACTTTCAGATATCGTTACCGACCGATAACGATTACTGGAAAAAACTTGCTCATTGGCACGAACTAATAAAACGATACCGATAATGAAAAATGCCGTAGCACTAATTATCATAATTCCAATTGGATAGTTTCGATCCAACTGTACATTCAATTTATCCATCCCAATTATGACGGCAACTTCAACAATATTAATAAGCAAAATCAAATTGATGAGTTTGAATTTACTCCAGATTAATTCTTTACTTACACCCAGTAAGCTACTCATATTAATGGACCATCCCATAGTCTTTATTTTGTAGTTGTTCTAACGAATCGTTTCTGTCCATCTCTTCAATAGATAGATATTTAATGCGGTAAATATTGCAATCCAAATTGCGGTAATACCAATACTTATCCAAATAACATTTGTAAATTGGCCTAATGTCGTGATTCCTTGTGAGCTACTGTAAATTCCAGAAAAAACTTTTCCAGTTGTAAAGTTAAAAATCATTATTCCAATTACAGCAACGACTAGATATAGAATAAAATTAACAAATTTTTGACGAGCAAATGGTAAAAATCCACTGATCCAATTGATTACGAAATGAACTGCAGTTATACCCGACCAAACTAAAATAATTGTTAAGACCAATAATAGAAGAACTAATAAGACAATTCCCATCGAACCTGTTGGTTGACCAGAGGTTAAATCAAAATCACTTTGACCACTAATAAAGTACAAAATTGTTCCAGTCACAACTTCCAAAATTTGAAGATAGATGAAAGCTGCAAAAGTTGTCAAAATGTTGCTGAAATAAAGTTTGGTGTCGGATGTTGGAATTAACCGATAATTGTTGCTTGTAAAAACTCGTTCATTATTCCTTGCTAACAAGATAAATCCAACGAAATTCGCCATACTCATACTAAACACAAATGTTGCGAAGAAATAACTGGGGATAATTTGTCCATCCCAACCACCAGTGAAAATTCTTAATACATCAATGACAACTAGAAAAATCAAATCTACAATAATGATCCAATTCATCATCCGCCACTTGTCACTAATTAGATTTCTAGTTAAACCCATAAATTCGGTCATTTTGTAACACTTCCTTCGTAAACCTGCTCATAATACTCTTCAACACCCAAGTGATATTTCTCTTGAATGTCTTCAACTGAACTCACTTGATAAATAGTTTCATCTTTAATGATAATTACATCATCTAATAAACTTGCTATCTCGGTAACATAATGGTCACTAATAATGATAGTTGAATCTTCTGTCTTCCAACGAATAATACTACTGATGATCTTCTTTCTGGACATACTATCGATTCCGCTCAAAGGCTCATCTAATAAATAGAGCTTAGTTTCACGAGACAAAGTCAAAGCAATAATCAGTTTCCCTCGTGTTCCGGTCGAAAGAGATGATATTCGTTTATCTTCTTCCAATCCAAGATAATCAGCGATTTCCAAATACTTTTCCTTTGAAAAGTCCGGATAAACATTTTTATAGAATTTAACGATATCGCCAATCTTTGTATTCTTACCAAAACCATTTAACTGATCACTAAAACTGACATTTTGTTTAATTTCACTTTTCTTACTAACATTGTTAACCGTTATAACGCCTTCAGGGATTGAATTCACTCCCGCAATCAAGCGCATCAAAGTAGTCTTTCCGGCACCATTCTCACCAAGCAAACCAATAATTTTACCACTGGTTAAGTTCAAATTGACGTCTTTTAAAATTGCTTTGTTATTCTTCTTATAATTCAAATTATTAACTTTTAACAAGTCTGTCATCATGACGCCCCTTTCCTAATTAGTTGTTTCTGACTTTTTATTCAATAAATAGAGATTAATAACTGTGAAAATCGCAATCCAGATAACCATCATTGCCATACTTAAGTACATAACTCGAGTGACCGCCGCAAAGCTGTTATCCATTCCATTAATACCCATGATTCTTAGAACATTACTGGTAATATAATTGAAAGGTATCATAAATAACCAAACGACAATCACGGCAACAATAGCTTTGACGAAATTTTGATTTCTAAATGGCAGAAAATCATTGACCCAATTGATCAATAAATGTAACGCCGTTACTCCAGTCCAAACGACCAGAACACCCAATATAAAGGTTAACAGAACTTCAGATTTGAAGAGATACTGTTGAGTTGAATTAAAACTTCTGATCATAAATTGATCATAATCATTGGGGAAAAATGCGTTGGCAGCAATATAAAACAGCAATTCACCAACTATTAAATAAATCAATGATAAAAATGATGTTAACATGTTGCTGGAATAGAGGGTGCCATCATTAATCGGTATCAGACGATATTTATCAGTTAGGTAAACTCGTTCATTTGCGATAGCTATCATCACAATTCCAACAACCATCGCTATGAAAACGTATCCTGTAAAACTGGTTATTTTTGATACGTGAGTAAAGAACTTCCATAATTGAACAACTAGCAAGATGAGAATCTGAACTCCAAAAATCAGGCTAATCAATTTAAATCTATTCTTTAGTAAGCCTTTGCTAACACGTCCTAAACTACTCATCATTCAGTCCCCCTTCATAAACTTTTTCGTAATACTCTTCAATTCCCAAGTGGTATTTGCTTTGAATTTCTTCCACTGGACTAACTTGATATACTTTCTGATCCTTTAGAATTACGACATCATCCAAGAGACTCGAAATCTCCTTAACATAGTGTGAACTGATGATAATGGTTGAATCGTCACCTTTCCACTGGATGATACTTTTGATAATTTTCTTACGGGCCATAATATCGACTCCGTTCAACGGTTCATCTAATAAATAAAGTGGTACTTGACGTGCTAAAGTCAAAGCAATCACTAACTTTTCTTTCGTACCAGTTGAAAGATCAACTAGTTTATCATCACAAGAAATTTCTAAATATTTGGCCATCTCTTGATATTTTTCAAATGAAAAGTCCGGATAAATGTCGATGTAAAATTTCAAAACATCTCTGACCTTAGCATTCTTCTCTCCGAAACTCTTGCTAAACCCATCTAACGAATAAGTTGCACTGACACATGACTTTCGAGCCGCTTTATTCTCGACTCCAGCAACACTGATTTGACCAGAACTTTTGGCATTCACACCGGTGATCAAACGCATAAGAGTCGTCTTTCCAGCCCCATTGGCACCGAGTAATCCGATAATCTTGCCATTATCTAGACTAAGATTAATATCGTTTAAAATTAACTTATTGTTCTTTTTATAATTCAATTTGTTAATTTCCAATACCTTGCTCATGGTTGACCTCCCGCTGTTTAACATAATTATTAAAACTATTCATAATCTCTGTATCATTCATATTTAATGAATGTAATTTATCGTACGTTGCATCAAACATCTCCGTAACGATATGCGTTTTTAATTTTTCCACAATTCCGGTATCCTCAGTCACAAAATTACCTTTACCACGTTGAGGTATAACGACATCTTCTTCAGTCATTTCCTTCAGTGATTTTTGAACGGTATTTGAATTAGCGGAGAATTGGACAGCCAACTGTCTAACTGAAGGCAGCTGTGATCCTAATTCATACTGATTGCTAATAATTTTGCGATACAAAATATCCTTGATTTGGAGGTAAATAGGTATGTTATCAATATATTCCATCATTTCACCCTCTTACTGTTCTACTACACTAATACAGTACAACGGATGCTGAAAAAAAGCAATTGATTATCAACGATTTTTATTTTTATTTTTGACAATATGTCCATTCCCTTTAACGGCCACGTTTCTACGGTGATGTTATATTTAGGGCAACAATTGGAATCAATTGAAAGAACTGATGTATCGTGCTCAAATTTGGAAAAAAAGTTAATTATCGACCGTTAATAATCAGCGGTGTCACAGGTGTAGCTATCGGTCTTCTTTTCGGGATCAACATTTCCGTAACCTTAGGAATAAAAATTGCCATCATTATCTCTTTGATAATGTATTTTGGACATTATCTTTTCGTGTTACCGGTAATCTTCAATTATTGGGTTTCCGACAGCAAGTTTATTCGTTATAACGATATAAAGCCGTTTCGAAAAAGATTAATTGCTATTTTATTACCAAATCATTCTCCAGTTACCGTAATTGTTAAAAGTGATATTCGTCATATATCCGTTGTTGGGCTACCCAAACATGACACATCTTTAGCATCGGAACTGATTTTATCGGAGGAAGGTGGATTAATGTATAACTTATTTCTAATGGTAAATGAACCTGTTAAAGTACGATTGATCATGAAAAATGGCAATACGATCGACTTGGATATTTCCCGAGACTATGTTAGACATCCGCACGAAACATTGGGTAAACTCCGAATTTTTCTCAAGGAATTTAATCCCAAAATTTTAGAACTATCTGGTGAAACTGAAAATTTACTCAAATTACCAAAGTTAATATGACATTGTCGTTACAGGCCTAGAACTAATTTATTTAAATAATCAGAAATCTTTTTTATTTTGCAAAATTTTCATTTTAAAATAGTTGGAAGAACTTTCAACCTTTAGTCAAATTAAAAAAAGAAGAAGATTACAATGATATTAATTCAAAGTAACCTTCTTCGTTTATTCAAAAATCATTTATATGCTTATCTCTGTGGAATCGGTTCAGTAAAACTATAAAATTGTGATTTGTCGTTGAAATCTCCACTATTCATACCATTCCAGCTGGCGCCCTTCGACAAATCTCCCAATTCCATCAATGCCCTTTCTTCATCCTTTGATAAAACAACTCGGCTAAAACCCTCCACATAAATATATTTTACTAGCCGACTGATCAAAACTGAGGGATCCTTAGCATTATCAATTTTTACATAAACTTGTTTTAAGACATCAGTAATATTTAACAAATGGCTCGATTTTTCAGAACGTTTCATAAGTGAATCATACAAAATTCGAATGTTTTCCTTAGCTGTTTCTCTAATTTCAAGATTTTTTTTCATCATATTTTCTCCTTAAAACAATGGACTCTTTATTACAAACAAGACTACGCCGCCGATTATGAAAAATAATCCAAATAGCAAACTATACCAAACCGTTAAAGCCGAAAAATTAGATGTCGTCTTATTACCGTTGTGTTGAATCACTTTAACGTACTTAATTGAATTAAACATCTGATACATCCCAAATGAAACTGCTAAAATACCAAAGACATAATTCCAAATCATTTTAGACGCTTCCCTTCTTGCTCCTTGACTCCAAGATAGCATCCCAAGAATTGTCCTGAATCAAAATATCTTGAATACCATATTTTTTATTCCTGAATGAATTCAGGAATAAATTTCCCCATTTCATGATATCTTTATTTTTAGTGATTAATTATATGTGATAATTAATCTATTGATATAGGTAGGGGGGATTCGATGATTTATATAGATCCGACGATTAACGTCATTGGTCACGTATTGTCAGGACTAATTTTTTTCTGCGTCTTTAGCAGCATCTATCGACCTCAAAAAAATTATCTTCTTCTAATATCTTCTTGTTTAATCGTTATAACGGCCTTCTTCCTTCCCAATTACGCCTATTTCATTGATGCCATAGTGCTGTATTTAATTTTTCAATGGCAGCAGAAATCTAAACTGCTACTAATTAATACAATTCTCTTAAGTTCCCTGATTCAACTGCTGGCCGAAACATTGGCTAATACGACCGCACTCTTCTTCACTGTTGAAAGAATTTCGACTAAAACACTCTGGGGCAGCATACTATTCGTTTCTGGAACTCTTCTAATTCAGCTTGTCATTTCCGTAATTTTCGTTGTTTTATATAAACATTTTAATATCGAAGAGAATTGGAACATTGCTCACTCAGCTCTATTTGGCCTTTTAATTGCCTATTTATTCATAGTTATCTTCTTTTTCATGCGAATAATTCAGCACTATCGAGCTTATTCAGACTTAATCTCCGGAATCATGCTCTTCATTCTGATTCAATGTTTCTTCATCGTTATTGTCTTTCTCAAAGGCAGCCAAACTCAGGCTGAAACTTATACTCGTGAGCTGACTAAAGAACAACTAAAAAATCTCAAAATGTATACTGATCAACTGGAAACCGACCAGATTAAACTTCGTGGCTTTGAAAGAAACTATAAAGGTACGATTTCTAGTTTAAGAAAAATTGCTAAAATTGGCGATTACCAAGAGATGAGGACTTCTTTAGGGAACTTGGAAGATTATTCCAACAGTTACTTCGACAATATTTCGATGCAACTGTTTAAGGACCTCAACAACGTCCAGAACCCCTATCTAAAGAGCCTTTTAATCAGTAAACTCACACTAATTAATCAAAATAACATCACTTGTCATTTCGAATGTCGCGATGCCGTTAACGATGGTCTAATAAATATTTTTGATCTCGTTCGACTTTTGGGAATTTCAATCGACAACGCAATTGAGGCCACTAAGGACCAAAGTAATGGCGAAATTCAAATTGCAATTATTCAAGAAGTGACACAACTATCATTTGTCATTAATAACACGATTGAGGAAAAAATCGATATTTCTGACATGATGCAAGAAGGTTTTACTACTAAGCAGCAGCACTCGGGGTTAGGTATGGTCAATGTTCAAGATATCAAAAAGAAGTATCCAAACTTGTTTGTTCAGTACCGTAAAAATGACACGTGGTTTAATCTAAATCTTGTAATTATTAAATAATTTGGGGAGTATATATGACGTTATTTCTTACCGGGCCGCACTTAATGCGAATCTGCTTTGCCTGGACAATTTTCTACTATACATTCAGTTTAATTTATCATTCTAAATTTTCTATCCAACGCAAAACACTCAGTTATGGGGCACTTTTGTTAATTTCTATTACCCTAAATATCTTTTTATCCGGTTACGCTAATTTACTCATTGCGATAATTATTTATTTTGTACTCTGGTCCAATAAGAAAATCGATTATTACCTCATCAATATTATTTTATTGAGTTTTCTCATCAAATTTCTCGCTATTATCATTCCTAGCCCAATTCTGATGAATTTTTTCCCCAATCCAGATGTGGTCTCATATGGTTTCAATCTGACAATCAATTTGATAGAATTCATCTTCTCAATTACATTTGTTTATTTCTATAATTACTTCAAACTAAATAATTTCTTTCAATCACGCCAAAATCCGATGACCTGTATCGTACTCGGTTACGTCTACATTATCCTTTTCATGTTTCTCAAGCTAACTCAACATTTCCGAGCATATGCCGGATTAATTACTGGTGTTTTTATTTTTATAGTCATCCAATGTATTTTCATTATTTTGATCTTCAGTTTTGCTAGACGTCGTCAACGTAAAGTCTATCGGGATCGTTTCTCTGAAGAACAAGTGAAAAATCTGAAACTATACACTGATCAATTGGAACGAGATCAATTAAAATTGCGTCATTTTAAACACGATTATAAAAACTTACTTTTCAGTTTAAAAACTGTAGCCGATCAAGAAGATTATTTTGCCATGAATCAAGCCCTGGATAATCTCGAAAATTATTCTGATGATTATTTGAATAATTTATCGATGGATTTATATCACGATCTCAAGAATGTTAAAAATCCTTATTTGAAGAGTCTCCTGATCAGCAAATTAAATACCATCAATCAAAAGAATATCGTCTGTTTTTTCAATTGTACCGATCAGGTGGATAATTTACCGATTAATATTTTTGACCTTATACGCCTATTAGATCAAGCTATCGACAACGCAATTCATTTTACCGAACAGCAAGAACACGGCAAAATCAAATTGGCTATCACTCAGGAGAATAATCAACTGGCATTTTTGATCAATAACACATTAGCCAATTTACCAACTACTGAACGGGAACAAGACTATTTAGACCTACTTCATGTCAAAGAATTAAAGAAAAAAAATTCCAATGTCTTTATTCAACACAGTAAAAATGCTAAGTGGTTTCGATTCCACATCACATTAATCACCCAGGAGGATAAAAAATGAGTTACCCAATCATCATGTGCGAAGACAATCAAATTCAACTGCAACAGTTGGATAAATTGGTTGAGAATTATATGATATTTCACAGTGACCTCTTCAAAGTAGCGCTGGAGACTGCTGACCCACAGCAAGTCATTGATTATTTGGACAAGTTTGAACCTAAGAATGGAATTTATTTTCTTGATATTGATTTACAAGCCGAAATTGATGGTATCCAATTAGCGGCAATTATTCGAAAAAAAGATGTTCAAGCTGAAATCATTTTCGTTACGACTCACGATGAACTTGCTCCATTAACTTTGAAACGAAAAGTGGCTGCTCTAGATTTTATTGAAAAAGACCAGCCTTTAGACGATTATCGTCAAGAAATTTACGACACTTTAGACTATGCCAAGCAAATTATCGACGAAACTCGTTCGGTTCAAAAGAAGGGGTTCTCATTTGAGGTCGGCAGCCAAGTTTACAATTTAGACAAGTCCGAAGTTATCTTTCTTGAAGCTTCAGATATTCCACACCGTTTGAACCTAGATTCAACCAACGGCAAATTTGAATTCTATGGCAAATTAACTGAATTAGAAAAGAAATATCCGTTTTTATTTAGAATTAGTCGTTCTTGTTTGATCAATCCTGAGAACATTCATCACGTGGACTTTGCAATTCGAGAAGTTGGCTTCAATGACGGCACGACCCAAAAATTTTCTATTGGTAAATCTAAAAAGCTCAAAAATATCATCCAAGAAACACTTTAATTCCATTCAGGAACAAATCCACCCTATTTCAAGATATCTTCATTCCTGTGACCTCACCTAATGCTAGATTATAGGTGTAATCAGAATAATTTAATTCAAAGAGGGCCATTATTATGTTGAAATTCGGCAAGAAAATAAATTACAGACCACTACTTATCAGCCTACTAATCGCTGCATTACCAGCAGTTGCAGCAGGAGACTCTTTTAAATCGTTTTTTTTAGGACTATTAATCGGACTACCATTTTTTCTATATGTTTTCTTTGCCTATTATTTCCCGAATATACCGACTTTATTCGTATATTGGACATCTGATACCGATGAGATTAAATATTGTGACATTCAGACCTGGAAATATCGTCTCTTAGGTATGGTGGATCCATTCGCTGCTAAAATGGTGACTATCAAAAAAAGCGACATTAAATTAGCAACGGTAATTGGTGATCTGAGTACCAATTATGAAATGCCCATGGCGATTCCTTTCGGAGCCGGGCCAGCAGTTCTTTCACCAGTTCTATCCATGATTCATCATCCAGATAGTGTCGTCTTGACTCTAAAAGATAATTCAACAATTGAATTGAGTGTTGCTCGTGATTATGCTTATAGTCGTGACGATACGCTTGATAAACTTGATGCTTTCTTCAAAAGTCTGGGAACTATTCCCGTAAAAGCAAAGATACCTGAAGATAGAAAACATCTTTCAACTCCTACCGTCTGATTCTTATCGTTATAACGGTCTCAGACATACTTGCAACCGATAAGTGCGTGCATTATTACCCTCATGATTCCTATAATTTAGTTGTAAACAAGGAAACCATTCATGAATGCATACTTCAAAAAAGGAAGGTAATTATCATGTTAAAATTCGGTAAGAAAGTTACTTATAGACCACTACTTGTTAGTATATTCTTTACGTTAATTCCACTTAGTGCGGCGATTAAATTTAATTGGCTCACTGCTTATTTACTTAGTATCCTAGTTTTCAGTGTTATTTTCTTCGTTTATTACTTATCAACTTTGCCTATGACGTTCAATTATTGGGAAGCTGACCACGATATGATCCGTTATAACGATACTCACAAAATCTCAAATCGACTTCAAATGATGCTTTTCCCATTTAAAAATCAATTAACAACTATCAATAAACAGGATATCCAATCAATTACTGTCACTGGTAAAATCGCTAATCCTGCAGAAATAACTGTTCCTCTACAAGTTACAGCTTACTACGCCATTTTGACGCCAATACTTTCGATGATAAAAAATCCGATTGACTTGGAATTAATCATGAAAGATGGTCAAACTATTAAATTAAGTGTTTCTCGCGATTATGCTTACGGCAGTAAAAAAACTATCGAAAAATTAAATCAATTCTTCGACAGCCTCGATGATGCTCAAATTAAAATCATCAATTACCCGAACCATAAAATCAGCTTTAACTGATGATAAAAATTAGCAGTTGTTATTTACTCGGAAATATTTCACCAAGTGAAAAGCAACTGCTTTTTTAGTGTTCCTGATTGAATAATAATAAATTTTTATCCTTATAGCGAAAGATTGAAAGATTAAAAATTGATGTGCCCATTGCTGTGAAAGTTCTAAATTCAATTTATTTACCAATTTATTTAAATAGTAAAAATAGTAAAAGATTACAATCGCAAAGATTACAATTGGACATTCTTATTATTAAAAAACTAGTTGGAAGAGCTGAAAGTATTCATTTGCAGCGAAAGTGGCGTTAGAACTTTACTCTTACACCACCGGGCGTGTTGGAGACTTACCGGTTCTGGGTAAGTCTTCAACCGAGATTCGAGACCGCCTTTTGGCTCGAATTGTACCGCGCAGCATATGAATACTTTCAGCTCTGGAAACGGCATACTTTTAATAATTTTAACAAAGAAATGCTTCTCTTATAATTTAAGAGAGGCATTTTTTGTACTTAGGATATCTATCAAAGAATAGGCTGTTTCAAAGCTAGTTGTCCGTTGTTTTATTTGTAAGATTTGGTCCCAAAGTCGACCTGTATAATCATTGAAAATCAATTTATTCGTATTACGCTCATGATTGACCTTACTAATGAGTTGATCAATTTTCTTATCAAAAAGCGAACCACGATATTGTTTCTCCGAGAGTTCTTGGACAGATAGCTTGATAAATTGCCCCATCTCTTGATTAATCGCTGATTCATTAATCTGTTTGTTAAATGATTCATCGAAATTCATCAATATCGATAGCAATAACTTCTGTTTAGAATATTCCATTTGTCTTTTCACCCGTATATAAATATAACTGATTTCCTTAATAATAGATATGCTTTAGCTCACTTTTCTCTATATCTGCCGCCTCCAGTCGCGAGAAAAAATTAATATAACCATTGTTGTTATAAGCCTAGGGCCAATTTATTTAATTAAGTGGTCTTTGTTTTATTGTTCCTGCCATTAAAAAAATAACTTCGTTGGAAAATCTGAGAGTATTCGTTTGTAGCAAAAGTGGTGTTAGGACCTTAGTCCTTACTCCATCCAGAGTATTGAAGGCCCGCGGATTTTGCTCTGCCTCAACTGAAGTTCGAGATCACATTTTGACTCAGATCATTCCGCGCAGCAATTGAATACTCTCAGCTCTGGAAACGGCATACTTAACTAAACTTCCAACCTTTAGGTGTATAATAAAACGTATACATTTTTATTACTTTGGAGATTATATATATGAATAAATTGTTTTATAAGACCATTAACTTTTGGTACGCTGTCGCTATGTTCGTTGTTGGCATCGTTTTTACCGCTCATTCTATTAAATCAACTTGGATATTAGTTGATGCCATTTTTTTCATTTCCGGTATTGTTTTCTTACTACTTAGCCTTTTCCGCAAACCTAAGCCTAAAAAAGATGACGATCAAAATCCTATTCTATAGGGTTTTGGTCGTTTTTTTTTCAGTTCCAACGGACAACATGAAGATGGAAAGTATCAATAAAATTGCACCGGTGATTCCAAACAATATAATCGGCGAAACTTTGTTGAATAGTATGCCAAAAACTGCTGTTCCAACTGGTGTCAGGACACTTACAGCTGAATTGAAAAAAGCATTTACTCGTCCTTGAATTTCAAACGGGATTTTCGTTCTGATATATATTGAGACTGGCATATTTATTGAAGTAACAGACATTCCTAAAATTAACATCGAAATTGCGTATACGAAAAAAATATTCAATTTTGTGAAAAGCGGTAAACAGAACAAAATAAAACTTGCTGTCGTCAATAATCCAAATATCCCTGTCATTCTGGTTAAACTGGTTTTGACATGCTTTACACTCCACAGAATGCTAGCCGTCAACATCCCCACTGCTGACAATGCTTGAACTATACCAAAGAGTGTTGTCTTCATATTAAACAAAGTAACTAACACATAAGGTATACCAACGTTAATTGCCGCCATACTGAAATTGGCTAGGATACCGAAAATTGCCATTGAAGTCAATATTTTGTCACTCTTAATAAATGACAAAGCTTCTTTTGAGTCCAAAAGTATCGATTGTTCCACGGGTTTCTCATTGACCTTAACAACTCCGGCAAAATTAAAATCAAGAAATAATATCAAAATTAAAGCCACGATTTCTCCAATAATATCCAGGATAAAGAAAGAAATCACTGGAATAACAGCGAACAAACTTCCGCCAAGAATTGGACTCACCAAACTTGCAATAATATTTACACCTTGCTCCAGCGCAATTAATTTCTGCTGATCAGCTGGCAATACAACTCCAGTGGTCGAGGCCTTATAAGCTGTGGATTGAAACGAATCACAAAGTTCCAACAACCCTGCCAAAACTACAATAATCGCTGGAAAATACGTCTTATTTCCAACAACAAATAGAAAATATGTGGCAATCGATAAGACTAAAGTACTGGAGATCTGCGCAATAATAACAATCCTTTTGTGATCAAAGTGGTCAACCAAGTGTCCGATGAATGGGCTAAAAATAAATGATAAAAATGGACCAATAAAAATTATCAATGAGAATAGGATACTGGATTTATAAAACTTGAGCACGTACATCCCCAAAGCAAACGTAAAAAGTTCACTAACAAAGGATCCTATAAATAAACTACTTGTCGCTAAAGATATTTGAACTCCCGATTTTACTTGTTTCCCCATAATAAGGACCCTTTTCGTATAAAGTTAGTACTGATTCGCCAAAATAAATTTGCAGACAATAAAGCATTCTAACTTTTCTCTAATTTTAAAGTTCGATCAACGGCTCTGATTAAATCAGCGTTTTGTGATAACCAAACCATGTGTAGATTATAATTCAATGAACAAAAAAAACAATTTTTTAATTTAATTAGAACGTTAATAATTTTCCGCTTTTTTAACAAGTACTTCCAGACGCACTGATATGACTAAACACATTTCAGACATTCGACCTTCTGATTTTTATAAAACAAAAAGCAGTTAATCTCAGAAATACCTAAGATTAACTGCTTATTCATTACCAGAATAAATGACTAATTCCAGTGCCTTTCCAGAAGCTCTGGTCATCCTTTTGAATAGCCTTTGCCAATAACATAAGATCCTGTGGAGCTTTATATTGATGTGTCATCAAGTAAGTAGAAACAACACCACCTAATTTTCGAACAACGCATCTAATTTCTTCTTCATCATTATCCAAATCTTTGTAAGCTAACATCAAAGCGTTGAACAATCCTTGGTCGCTCTTAACAGTTTCATCCTGAGCGGCATTATCAATTAATTTCATCAATTCATTTTTATCCATAATATTGCCTCGTATCATTTATTATCACAATACTACTAAATGTCACTCTTACAAGAATCAATATATCTTGAACACACTATTATTAAGTCCTGAACTCATATAATAAAGAAATAATTGAATAAAAAAGTAAAGATTGAAAGGTGAAAAACTAATATAACCATTGTTGTTACCGACCTAGAGTTAATTTATATAAATAATCAGGAGTTTTGCTTTATTATTCCTTTCATTAAAAAAACCAACAAGTTGGAAGAGCTGAGAGTATTCATTTGCAGCGAAAGTGGCGTTATTGCTTCAGCAATTACACCACCGGACGTGTTGAAGACTCGCGGGTTTTGCGAGGCTTCAACCGAGGTTCGAGACCGCTTCCCAGGCTCGGGCCGTTCCGCGCAGCAATTGAATACTCTCAGCTCTGGAAACGGCATACTTAACTAAACTTTCAACCTTTAGTTAAAAAGACAAACTAGCCTCCGACTGATGGTGGCATATTTCCAATCCCCAAGCTCAAGAAATCGTTTTCTACCTATTATATAGCGCAAAAAGCTCTTCCATGGTATTATTTATACAGCTTATCGAAAGGATGGTATTCGCAATCATGCGCTTAAAGACTGATATCATTTCAACCAATAAATAATAAATTGGCATTGTTACCCTGGGGTAATTAGTGCCACCAGGAGAGTTTATGACAGAATCTAAATTAACATATGAAAAAACGCGCGTTATCGTTGCCGGAGTTAGCCACCTACAGCCTGACTTTGAATATACGATGCAAGAACTAGCCGCTTTAGTAGAGGCTAACAACATGGAAGTGGCTGATACAATTATCCAAAACGTCAACAGCGTCAGTGGCAAAACCTACTTCGGTTCTGGTAAAGTCACCGAAATCAAAGAGATTGCCAACGCTGACGATGTGCAAATTATCGTTTTAAATGATGAATTGACACCTTCACAAATCAGAAACTTGGAAAAAGAAACAAAATTGATTTTTATGGATCGAACAGAATTGATCCTCCAAGTTTTCTCAAACCGAGCTCAAACTAAACAAGCTAAACTTCAAGTTGAAATTGCCAAAATGCAATATCAACTACCTAGAATTCACCCATCTGGTAATCCGCTGGATCAACAATCATCATCAGGCGGTTTAGCTAACCGTGGTGCTGGTGAATCTAAATTGGAATTAGATAGACGTGTGATCAGAAAACGTATCACTGCTTTACGTAACGAACTCAAAACGGTCGATCAAACAATTGATGTCCAAAGTAGACGTCGTACTAACACATCCCTTCCATTGGTTTCACTAGTCGGCTACACCAATGCTGGTAAATCAACGACCATGAATGGAATCTTGAATTTTAACAAGGACGACTCACAAGATCGCAAGGTTTTTGAAAGGGATATGCTCTTTGCTACACTTGATACCAGCGTTCGTCGAATTGACTTGGAAGATAATTCAAGTTTCTTACTGACTGATACGGTTGGTTTTGTTAGCAAACTTCCCCACAACCTAGTTGAATCATTTAAGACTACTTTGCAGGAAGCTCAAAACGCCGACTTGTTGATTCAAGTTATTGACGTTGCCGATGAACATTGGCAAAACATGATTGAAGTTACTGAGAAGACTTTGAAGGAAGTTGGTGTCGTTGATAAACCTATGATTTACGCTTTCAACAAAGCCGACCTCAAACCTGGCCAACAATTCCCTGTTATCGAAGGCGATAATATTTATTATTCAGCCATCGATAAGGAATCGATTGAAAAATTAGTTGATCTAATTAAAATAAAAGTTTTCAATCATTACAAACAAGCCGAACTATTGATTCCATACAGTGATCAGAAGGTCGCTGAAGAAATATTGAAAAATTCTCAAGTAATCAAAAAAGAGTTTACCAATGACGGTTCCTTGATCAGCGCTAATCTAAGCCCTGAAGAATTAGAAAGATTTAATAAATACATCCAAACAGAGGTATCTGATTAAGCAGATATCTCTGTTTTTCTTTGCATTTTTGTACAGAATGTATTATCATTTTATAAACATTAGAATTTTTCTAATTAAGGGTATTCACTTTTAATATTCATTAGTGTATTCTAAGAATAATTATTTTAGGGAGGATGAACAATGAATTTCAAGAAGAAGTATTTCTTTGCATTGTTACCGATATTTCTATTTGCATTAGTTCTGAGTGGTTGTGGTTCATCAACAGAAAAAGATAGTAATGATACTATTTCTATTAGTTCTAGTGATGTTATCGCCACAATGGATTCATCAATGAACACTGATGTTATCGGTGCTCAAAATATTACCAACACAATGGAAGGTCTCTACCGTTACGATGGTAAAGAATTAAAGCCTGCCATTGCCAAAGAAATTGTTAAGCCAACTAATAATGGTAAAACTTATACATTCCATTTAAGAAAAACTAAGTGGTCTAATGGCAAGCCTGTTACAGCTAATGATTTCGTTTATGCATGGCGCAGAACCGTTGATCCTAAGACAGCCTCACAATATGCCTATATCTATACTGGTATCAAAAATGCTGACAAGATCAACGCCGGTAAGAAGCCAGTTAATACTTTAGGTATTAAAGCTTTGGACAAATACACTCTCCAAGTTACTTTGGAGGATGCTATTCCTTACTTCAATACATTGATGGCCAGTTCAACCTTCTTCCCTCAATACAAACCTTCAGTTGAAGCTGCAGGTAAACAATACGGATTAAAGAGTGCCGGCATGGTCTTTAACGGACCTTTCAAACTGGTTAACTGGAATGTTTCAAACAACAGCTGGACTGAAGTTAAGAACAAGTCTTACTGGAATGCCAAAGCTGTTAAATTACAGACAGTCAAATATTACGTTGTTAAGGATGCCAATACTGGTCTTAACCTTTACGACACTAACCGAATCAACCGTCTTGAAAAACTCGGTGGTGACACAGCTCGTCAAGTATCCAACTACAAGACTTTCTCACTTGATAAGCAAACAGCTAATTTCTATCTTGAACTTAACCAAAAGAAATATAAATTCTTCCAAAATGAAAAAATCAGACAAGCTATTTCAATGGCTATCAATCGTAATCAATTAACAAATAACGTCCTTGGTAAAACTGGTGGTATTGAACACACACTTGTCCCAGTTGGTATGTCATATAATCCAACAACGAAAACTGATTTCACTAAAGAAAAAGTTCTCCAAGCTTCTAACAAGTACACTGAATACAATCCAACTGAAGCTAAAAAGCTTTGGGCCGAAGGTATTAAAGAAACCGGTCAAAAGAACTTGAGTTTCACACTTCTAGGTGATGATACAGACAATGCTAAGAAGCAAAACGAATACATTCAAGGTCAACTCGAAAAGAATTTACCTGGTTTGAAGATTACTTTATCAAACGTGCCATTTAAATCACGTCTAGACAAATCAACATCAGGTCAATTCGATATCGTTGTTACTGGTTGGAACGCCGATTATCCAGATCCTGTTACATTCTTGGATATCTTTACAACTGGTAATTCACAAAATAATGGTAAGTACTCAAATCCTGCTTACGATGCTTTAATTGAGAAATCTAAAACTACTGATGCGACTGATGAAGACGCCAGATGGCAAGATCTCTTGCAAGCAACTAAGATTTTAACTGACGATCAAGGAGCTATTCCTTTGTATCAGTCATATCAAGCTAACTTAACTAGATCTAACATCAAGAATTATCAAATGACTCCAAACGGTAGTTACAACTTAGTTACTGTTTATAAAAAATAATCATAGGTGAGGGAGATTAAATAATGACTAAATATATTCTCAAAAGAATACTTTATTTATTCTTGACCCTGTTCATCATCGCTTCCTTAACATTCTTCTTAATGAAAATGCTTCCTGGTACACCGTTCTCTAACCA
This sequence comes from Companilactobacillus huachuanensis, assembly GCF_005404815.1. GTDB lineage: Bacteria > Bacillota > Bacilli > Lactobacillales > Lactobacillaceae > Companilactobacillus > Companilactobacillus huachuanensis. The sequence goes on along the minus strand of NZ_BJDF01000001.1, from coordinate 30,387 downwards.
GAACCGTATGTCGGCAGATCAATTGAAGATTGTTAAAGCACAGTATGGATTGGATCAATCAGTAGGTGTTCAATATGTTCGTTATATGGTCGGTTTGTTACATGGTAACTTAGGTACATCCTTCCAATTCAACAATGAACCTGTTACAGCTTTAATCGGTCAAAGACTTGCTCCATCAATGCAAATTGGTGCTCAAGCAATGATTGTTGGTACGGTCTTTGGTATCTTACTTGGTGCCGTTGCCGCTATTCGTAAAAACACATGGGTTGATACTCTTGCAACATTCATCTCTATTCTCGGTTTATCAATTCCATCTTTCGTTCTAGCTGTTCTATTACAGTTCTACCTAGCTTATAAATGGAAGATTTACCCAGTTGCTCTTTGGGACAACTTCCAATCAAGTATCCTACCAACATTAGCTCTATCGGCTTTACCTCTAGGTACTGTCGCCCGGTTTATGAGAACCGAGATGGTTGATGTTATGAGTAGTGATTACATCGAATTAGCCAAATCAAAGGGTAATTCAAGTTGGAGAGTCGTTGCTAAACATGCGCTACGTAACTCTTTGATTCCAGTTGTTACAATCATCGGTCCTATGGCTGTTTCAGTTATGACTGGTTCAATGGTTGTTGAAAATATTTTCTCGATTCCTGGTATTGGTGAACAGTTCGTTAAGTCGATTACAACTAACGATTACCCTACTATCATGGGACTTACAATCTTCTATTCATTCTTATTAATCATAGTTTACTTGATTGTCGATATCCTTTACGGACTAATCGATCCAAGAATTAGACTAGGAAACGGAGGTAAAGAATAATGGAACAAATCCCTCAAATTCCGAAGGAAAAATTTAAATTAGTTCATGATGAAAACAATGCTGAACAAGAAAAGATCAGTACACCTTCATTGACATATATGCAAGATGTTCGTCGTCGTCTGTTCAAAAATAAAGTTGCGGTCGTTTGTTTGACCCTACTTTCAATTATTGTTTTAATCTCAATCTTTGCCCCTGTTATCGCACCACACGATCCCAACGCACAACAAGTTACATTGTCTAACCTACCTCCTAAATTAGGTAACTTAAATATCCCTGGTATGAATGGTTATCAAAATATGGGTGGCAAGATGGTTGATGCTTACAAACAAGCAGGTGCCCCTAAAGGAACATCATTCATTCTTGGTACTGACTACCTTGGACGTGATCTACTTTCAAGAATTATCTACGGTACTCGTCTATCACTAGTCGTTGCTGTACTTGCTACTCTAGTTGACCTTCTAATTGGAGTACCTTATGGTATCGTTTCTGGTTGGAAAGGCGGCAAAACTGATACATTCATGCAACGTATCGTTGAAATCGTTTCTTCAATCCCTAACTTGATCGTGGTTATCTTAATGATGATCGTTCTAAAACCAGGTTTGACATCAATTGTTATTGCGATTGCCATTACTGGTTGGGTTACAATGGCCCGGCTGGTCAGAGCGCAAACCTTCCAGTTAAAAGAGCAAGAATATATTTTAGCTGCTAGAACTTTGGGCGAACCTTCAATGAAAATTGCTACAAAACACTTGATTCCTAACTTGTCTTCAACAATTATTATTCAAACAATGTTTACAATTCCGAATGCCATTTTCTTCGAAGCTTTCTTAAGTTTCATTGGTATTGGTATTCCTGCACCAAATGCATCATTAGGTACACTTTTATCAGATGGTCAAAAAGCCTTCAGATTCTTACCATATCAGATGTGGGCTCCAGCTATTATCTTGAGTATTATCATGATTGCCACTAACTTACTTGGTGATGGTCTACGTGATGCCTTTGACCCACAATCATCTGATCATTAACTAAGGAGAAATCGAAATGGATAAAATTCTAGAAGTAAAAGATTTACATGTCGACTTTGATACCTATAATGGTACCGTCCATGCAATTCGTGGTGTTAGCTTCCATTTAAATGCCGGTGAAACCTTAGCTATTGTCGGTGAATCTGGTTCTGGTAAGTCCATCACAGTTCGTTCAATCTTACAATTATTAGCTTCAAATGCCACTATTTCTAAAGGTGAAATCCTCTATCACGGGGACGATCTTTTACAAAAGAGTGAAAAAGAAATGAATAATATTCGTGGAAACAAAATTTCCATGATTTTCCAAGATCCCATGACTTCGCTTGACCCTACAATGACAATCGGAAAACAAGTTGCTGAACCACTCTTGATTCACAACAACGTTTCCAAAAAAGATGCCATGAAACGTGCTGAGGAAGTGCTTCGCTTAGTTGGTATTCCTAATCCAGCTGCCAGAATGAAGGACTACCCCCACCAATTTTCTGGTGGTCAACGTCAACGTATCGTTATTGCAATTGCTATTGTTGATTACCCTGAAATTCTTATCGCCGATGAACCTACAACTGCCTTGGATGTTACAGTTCAAGCAGAAATCATTGATCTTTTAAGAGAATTACAACAAAAAATCGGTACTGCCATTATCTTTATCACCCATGATTTGGGTGTTGTTGCTGGTATCGCTGACCGTGTAGCTGTAATGTATGCTGGTCGTTTCGTTGAATATGGTTCAGTTGAAGATATCTTCTATAATCCTCAACATCCATACACTTGGGGACTTTTGGATTCAATGCCTACTCTTGACACTAATGAAGATGCGCGTTTGAATTCAATTCCTGGTACACCACCAAACCTATTGGATCCACCAAAGGGTGATGCCTTTGCACCACGTAACGCTTACGCTATGCAAATTGATGAAGAACAACAGCCTCCTTTCTTTAAGGTCTCAAAGAACCACTTTGCAGCCACTTGGTTGCTTCATCCAGATGCACCAAAAGTTACACCACCCGCAGCGATTCTCAATCGTTTCAAAAAATTTGAACAGTTAGGAGGCAATGCTAAATAATGGCAGATGAAAGAGAAGTAATCGTATCCGTAAAAAATCTCAAACAATATTTCAACATTGGTAAACCTAACGAAGTCAAAGCTGTCGATGATGTTTCCTTTGATATTTATAAAGGCGAAACTTTTGGACTAGTTGGTGAATCTGGTTCTGGTAAGAGTACTACTGGACGTAGTATTATCAGACTTTATAATCCAACTGATGGTCATATCTTCTTCAATGGCCAAGATATTAGTAAAATTAAAGCTCATGGGCCTAAAATGAAGGAATTCCGTCGTGAAATGCAGATGATTTTCCAAGATCCTTATGCCTCATTGAACCCTAGAATGAAAGTTAAGGATATTATTGCTGAAGGCCTTGATGTTCATGGTTTAGTTAAGAACGACCAAGAGCGTGATGCTAGAGTCCGCGAATTGCTCGACATGGTTAACTTGAATCCTGAACATATGACACGTTACCCTTATGAATTCTCTGGTGGCCAACGTCAACGTATCGGAATTGCCCGTGCTTTGGCAGTTGATCCCCAATTTATTATCGCCGATGAACCTATCTCAGCCCTTGATGTTTCTATTCAGGCTCAAGTTGTTAACTTGATGCAAGATATCCAAAAGAAACAAGGTTTGACTTACTTATTCATCGCCCATGACCTTTCCATGGTTAAATACATCAGTGATCGTATCGCTGTTATGTATCGTGGAAAAATTGTTGAGTTGGCAGATTCCAATGAGATTTACAATAATCCCTTGCACGCCTATACTCAAAGTCTCTTATCAGCTATTCCGGTCCCTGATCCAGAGATTGAAAAGAGACGTACCAGAATTGATTTTGATCACAAGAGTCCCTTCAAAGATGATCAACGACTACAAGAAGTACTACCTGGCCACTTCCTTTATTGCAGCAATGAAGAAGCGGCTACATATAAAAAATAGAACCCTGGTGATGCGTGCAGACATTGCCTGATTCTATTACGTCTGACAAATCCAAATCCAATACCAAATAAATATTATTTTACATAAGAAAAGAGCTAGCCTTGCGGCCAGCTCTTTTTGTATTTGTCTCTTTCATAAGCTATTCTTCCTTTTTTATTCATTTAAAATTCTTTTATATATCAGGGGGGAAGGAGATATATTTGAAAAAATCTGTTTTATCTTTTAAATTTTTATTATCGATTTAAAATGGTGCTTTTATAGCCTTCCGAGTTACCTCTTCGTTTCTTGACTATGCTTATATAATAACGGGAAAATATGAAGTAATCGTTTGGAAACTTCGAAAGAATTACTAATTAAATGTGAAGAAAAATTGTTATCTGTTGTGTTCACTGCCGCCGAAGGTTTAGAGGAAGAAAGCCTGCTGTGGGACCGGCTCGAGCCTGGGGTGCGGTCTCGACCCTCGATTTTGAGCCGAAAACCTCGTCTCAAAATACGTCCTGTGCTGTAATGGCTAAAGCCATAACAGCACTTTCACTGCGGGCTTTCTTCCTCTAAACCTTTGGCTATCTTATTATTTAAAATCTCATATATAATAAATATTACAATTTTCACTTCACTTAACATATGTATCATTATGGGTCGATACCAGTTAATCAATTATTAACTGAATGTTGAAAGGTGAAAAAGTGATATAGCTATTGTTGTTACAGTCATAAATTCAATTTATTTAAATAGCAAAAAGATTACAATTGGACATTCTTATTATTAAAAAACTAGTTGGAAGAGCTGAAAGTATTCATTTGCAGCGAATGTGGTGTAATTGCTTCAGCAATTACACCACCGGGCGCGTTGAAGACTCGCGGGTTTTGCGAGGCTTCAACCGAGATTCGAGACCGCCTTTTGGCTCGGATCGTACCGCGCAGCATATGAATACTTTCAGCTCTGGAAACGGCATAATTAACTAAACCTTCAACCTTTAGAAAACAACAAAAAAATCTACTAATTAAAGTAGATTTTTATTTTTAGGATATTTACGGGGAATAAATATCGAACTGTTTTTAGGAAATTAACTTTATATCTATAGGGGGGAGATATGAAAGTTTCATTTATGTGTTTATAAGGGGGTTAAACATTTAAAAATAGATTATTTATATAGGGGTTTATTTCTATTCATGTGTAAAGTGAGTGTTATCTAAGAAAATAATTTCTTACGGGGGTTTCCAATTTCATAGGGTCACTTCTTTCAAATAAATTCTTTTATATATATCTATTAGGGGGGAGATATATTTTTTAGTTTTTTAATAAGGGATTTCAATATTTTAAGGGATTAAATTAATTCATGTTATTCAATTTGGAAATGAATTGTTTGTTCATCCGGTCACCTCTTTGTTCCTTTGTTATTTGACTATGGTTATATAATAACGGGAAATTATGAATATATAGTTTCCAAAGTACGAAGTAATTAATAACAATGTATGAAGAAACTATGACTTACCGTCTCCATCATAGCAAGTATGCAGATCATAATGAATCTGCGGCATATCCCGCACTCCCACCTAAGACTAATTACCTGAATTAGAATTAATTCTGGCTTATACTTTAATTAGTAAATTTATCAAAAGAGAGGCGTCATATTATGAAATTAACTAAAGATCAAAAGGTCGATTTGAAGGCAGCACTTGTGGCTGGAACGGCCGCTGGTATCATCTCAGGTTTTGTTAAATTAGGTTGGGAAAATGTTTTGCCTCCTCGGACTCCAGAACGTGATGCTGTAAATCCTCCACAGACTTTGATGGAACAAGCAGGGATTCCTAAAAAAATCACTCGTGGAACTTACACTTACTCTGGTCACCAAATGCCTTGGGCCAGCTTTTTGATGCATTTTGGCTTTTCAACTTCTTTTGCTATTATCTATGAGGTCCTTTCAGAATACGCACCATTTATCCGAAAGGGTTCTGGTGCCATTTTCGGTCTAGCAATTTGGGTCGCCTTTCATATTGGAATCATGCCAATGATGAAGACAGTCCCATCTGCTAAAGATCAACCTACTGAAGAACACATTTCTGAAGCTCTCGGTCATATCGCTTGGATGTGGACAAACGATATCGTTGGACGTGAACTCTATCGCCGTTTAACTACGCAAAAATAGGTCTTCCTACTAATGAATAGATGGAAAACCTCGTTAACTGAACGAATCAGTTATGGACTAAGCGACGCGGCAGACAATTTAGTTTTCCAAATGATGACCACTTATCTACTTTTCTTCTACACCGACGTTTTCGGTCTGACGGCTAGTGAAGTTGCAATTCTTTTTGTTGTAGCCAGAACCGCCGATGTTTTTGAAAGCTTACTTATTGGAATTATGATCGACAATACTCATTCTAAATGGGGTAAAAGTCGACCATTTTTCTTATGGTATTCATTTCCTTACGTAATTTTTGCTGTCTTAACCTTTGTCACTCCCAATTTCCTACCACACTCAGGGAAATTACTTTGGGCCTATGTCACTTACCTAGGTCTGGGATTCTTCTACACCGCTGTTAACTTACCAATCACATCGATTCTACCCACTATGACTGACAATGAACAGGAAACAACTCTCCTGGGCGTTATCAGGCAATTCTTTGGTAGTTCTGTTCAAATTATCGTGGCAGTCTTTACCATCCCTCTAGTAGGCTTATTTGGTAAAGGTGATCAGCAAAAAGGATTCTTAGGAACTATCATCCTCTTCAGTATCATTTCACTCATTTTGATACTGAATACTTTCTTCCATGTTCGTGAACGCTATACGAATAAAGAAATCAGTCATCAACCACTTTCTGAAGTTTGGAAAATGTTGCGGCAAAATAAACCTTGGATCGTCATTTCCATCGTTATCTTCCTATATTGGTTAACGACTGCTATTAAAAATCAAACAACGATTTACTATTTCAAATATATTATTCACAATGAAGGACTCGTTTCACTAGCCAATAGTTTTACATTAACGGCTTTAATTGGTGTCGTAGCAATCTACTTCGTCTCGGCTAAATTAGGTAAGAAAAATACCATGCTTTTAGGCATCGTGACAGCTTTCATCGGTCAAATAATCATTACCTTTGCGGCTTATACAGAAAACTTACCAGTTTTATTTACAGGTATCTTTATCAACTGTATCGGTGGCGGATTTATTATCGGACTAGTTTCAATTATGATTGCTGACACGATTCGTTATGGTACTGCTATGGGTATTCAAGCTGAAGGTGTGCTTGCTTCAACTGATGACTTTGGCGTTAACTTAGGACTAGGATTAGGTGGTCTGATCACTGCCGAATCACTCCAGATGTCAGGTTATGTCTCCAATAAGACCCAATCAGCTCAAACTATTGCCGCCATTAATTTAAATTACGCATTAATCCCCTTAGTTTTATACGTCATCATGTTCTTAATTCTTTTGGGATATAATGAAACTAAAATTAAAGAAGCTATTTCGTAAAGAAGGTTTAAAATGCAACAAGAATCGCTTTTTGCAAATCAAAATAACGATGACAATTCACCTCTAGCTAATCGGGTTCGTCCCACGACACTAGAGGATTTTGTCGGCCAACAACACTTAATTGGCAAGGATAAAATTCTTCGTGACATCATTGATCAAGATAATATTCCTTCATTAGTTTTTTGGGGACCTCCGGGGGTCGGTAAAACTACCTTGGCCGAAATCATCGCCAAAAAAACTAAATCTAATTTCATCACTTTTAGTGCTGTCACTAGCGGTATCAATGATATTAAGAAAGTCATGAAAGAGGCTGAAATGAATCGAGAGATGGGACAAAAGACAATTGTCTTTATCGATGAAATCCATCGGTTCAATAAGGCACAACAGGACGCTTTTTTACCATTCGTTGAAAAAGGTAGTATCACCCTAATTGGGGCAACCACTGAGAATCCATCCTTTGAAATCAATTCAGCCCTCTTATCCCGTTGCAAAGTTTTTGTTCTCAAATCTCTAACAACTGAAGATCTAGTCCAGTTAATACAAAATACGTTAAAGAATCCCAAAGCCTTTCCAAAATTAAAAGTTGAACTAGATAAAGATACGTTGGAATTGATTGCAGCTTATGCCAATGGCGATGCCCGTGTGGCTCTAAATACATTAGAAATGGCCGTTATTAACTCGGAAACAAAGGACAAAGTCGCTCAAGTAAAATCCGACGACGTCCGGCCATTATTAAATACAAAATCTCTTCGTTATGACAAAAATGGTGAAGAGCATTACAACATCATCTCAGCTTTACATAAATCAATGCGTAACAGTGATACCGATTCGGCCATCTATTGGGTCATGAGAATGCTTGATGGTGGCGAAGATCCACTCTATATCGCACGTCGCCTAGTCAGATTTGCCAGTGAAGATATTGGTTTAGCCGATACTAACGCTCTAAACGTTGCTATCAATGCCTTTCAAGCTTGCCAATTTCTGGGAATGCCCGAATGCAATGTCCATTTAGTGGAAACAGTTATCTATTTGTCAGTTGCTCCTAAATCGAATGCAGTTTATAAATCCGTCCTGGCCGCCGAAAAAGACATTAAAAAGTACGGCAACTTACCAGTACCATTACAAATTAGAAATGCTCCAACTAAGCTGATGAAAAACCTTGGTTATGGTAAAGATTATGAATTAGCTCATAACTATGAAGATAAATTAACGAACATGAAAACTATTCCCGAAGAAATCAAGGATAGCCAGTACTACCATCCAACTGAACAAGGTAAAGAAAAATTATTCAAGCAACGGTTGGAATATATCAACCAGTGGCATCATAAACGCGACAACGAATAATTAGAAAAAGAAGTCATTTTTTCACTCAAGAAGATAGAAGTATTTCAACAATTATTTTTAAAATATTTGTGTCAATAGCTAAATATTAAAACTAACAAAAAAGAGTTGTATCACACCTAGCCCCTAATTATTTGGTTCTTTAAGTGTGATACAACTCTTTTTGTCTGTAATTTTCCTATAATCAAAATTTAAAAATCTGACTTCATCAGAAATAATTCTGACTAATAAAATTAGTCGGAAGGGCTGAGAATATTTACTTGCTGTGGGTGTGGCGTCACGGCTTTAGCCGTTACACCACCGGGCGTGTTTGGAGACTTTCCGGTCTATGGAAAGTCTCCAAACCGAGATTCGAGACCGCTTCTAAGGCTCGGATCGGTCCGCATAGCAAGTGAATATTCTCAGCCCTGGAGACGGCCTATTGCCTATTCGAATGGATATTTCATGCCCCAATCATTTCTGACATCATTCAAAATATGTGCAACATCATGCGATAAGGCCAACTGTCCATCATCATGCCCGTTATCAATATATCTTTGCATGTCGCTAACCTCATATTGGAGAGCCTTCTTATCGTCACCAGCAACAATCTTATCAGTAGTTTGGGTATGAGCATCAATAGTGTACGTTATATCAGCTTCAGTTGCTCTTGGATAATTGCTAATTTCAATATAACCCTTAGTTCCAGAGATAACACCTCGTTTTGGTTGTTTGGCTCTCATTGACAAAGCCATAACTGCCATCTGTTCGTCATCGTTTTTCAAAATAATCCCAGATTGCTCATCAACTCCTGTTTCAAAATACTTTACAGTTGTCAAAATATTGGTTGGTTGTTTACTTAAAAAACTTCTGGCAAAGGCCGTTGCATAACCACCAATATCCAGCAATGCCCCACCAGCTAATTCTTTATTGAAGAAGCGATTTTTGGGATCATAATCTTTCAAGCTGCCAAAGTTTACTTGAACTAATTTGACTTGACCAATTTTACCATCAGCAACCATCTGCTTAACTTGAGCATAAAGGGGCATGTGTAATAAGGTAAAACCTTCGGTTAAAACCAAGTGTTTTTTAGCGGCTAAAGCTTGAACTTCATCGAATTGTTCAGCGTTGACCGTGATAGCTTTTTCACAGAAGACATTTTTCCCTGCGTTTAGAGCCTCTTTAATGTATTGATAATGATAAGTATGTGGTGTTGCAATATAAATTACGTCAATATCTGGATCATTGATCATCTCACTTGGGTCCGTAAATTGATGTTTGATACCTTTTTCAGCAGCAAATTTGGCCATTTGTTCAGCATTCATATCAGATACACCATAAATTTCACCGTTGACCACGTTCAAAGCATCAGCCATTTCATGTGCAATCCAACCTGTTCCAATCATTCCCCAATTATATTTTGTCATAATTACAAATCTTCTTTCTTAATATGTTTTACATCCGCATCTGTTGCTAAAAGAACATCGGTTACTACATCTTTGAAATATGATGTTCCCAAAACTCCTGTCATTATTGCCAATCTCTCATTTATTGAATCAATTTCTGACCAGCTTTCAAAATTACAATCAACTAATCCATTGCCATTAGGTGTACGGACCATGCCAGCCATATCTTGTGACTGGCGAATTTTAGCTTGGCCTCCTAATTGTTCAACTACCCTTATAACTTGCGGAATAGCCAACTCCAAAACTTCCAGTGCTAACTGCACTTGAGGGTTTAATTCTGTCGTAAAACGTTCCATCGGAGCCATGATGATGTAACGATCCGCCAAGTTAGCATATAGTCTTTCAAAAGTATGAATCCCACCATTGCTCTTCAATACATTTAAATTCTGGTCGATACTGTCACAGCCGTCAAAAGCCAAATCAAATTTTGTTACTTGTTCCAAAGGTACAACAGGGATATTCAGTTCCTGACAAAGCCCTATAGTCTGTTCCGAAGGACTTGACACCCTAATAGCTGACGTATCCAAAGCATGAATCAAACGCCCAACTGTTCTACCGCCACCAAAACTAACAGTCATCCCAGGTTTGATCATTGTTATCGCCGATTCGATTAATTTTTCCATGTTTGCGTCCTCATAAGAAATATATTTTCATATTTATTAATTATCTGAAATTCATTTTCATAATAAGACAAAAAAAATATCCTGTCAAGCAGGATACTAAATTTTACGATCAGAAATTAATTCTTCATGACGAGCTATTTTGTCTAAAGTGTGGCTATCTTTACCAATAAGTAGTAGAAAAATTGCTTCAATCAAAGTTGAGGCAGCTATTCTGGAGAAATAATATTCTGATTGAAAGATTTGTTCACGGACATAGGTTTTTAGATGAAAATCGGCCTTTTGAGCAATAGGTGAATCTTCACGATTAGTAATTGCTATAACCTTGATTTGTTGCTTCTGGGCGACTTCTAATTGTTTCATCAAGGATCTAGATTCACCTGAATTAGAAATAATAATTAAAATATCTTGTTGATCCATATTTAAAGTTTGGGCTAATGACGTTTCAAAAGTTGCATCACTAATCGCTAATAATCCAATTTGATTGAATTTATAAACCGCATCAATTGCAACTGGATAAGTATTCCCTTCTGCAACCACCTGAATCAAACGAGCCTTCTTAATAACCTTCAATACATGATTAAGTTCGTCAGTATCTAATCTCTTTAAAGTATTATTAATTTCAATATTCTTATTATATGCAATATTATTCAAATTTTTTTGTACATCATTATCAATTGTCACTTCTGCTTTTTCATTTGTTGAAACCTGCGCTAATCGAGTTTTTAACTGGTGAAAGCCATTAATATCCAAATTTTTACAAAAGCGTGAAACAGATGCTTCACTTACAGCAGCTGTCTGTGCAAGTTGAGAAATCGTAAAATCAACTACGGCCTTAGGTTGTATTAAGACAACTTGAGCAATTTTTCTATCAGTCTTAGACATTCTTGGTAATTTATTATAAATGATATCAATTATATTTTGCATAGTTTTACCTCTATTCACTATTCTATCAAATTTTAGACAACAAAAAAGCCCGCTAGTAAGCAGGCTGATGCGATATTTAATAGTATGATAAATATCAACTTCTTTCTTTTTTAAGATCAACTACGGGGGAGTAGTTATCTTTCATTTAACTTCTTTATCTATTAGGGGGGAGATATATGAAGTTTAAGTTTATTTATAGGGGATTAAATTTTATTTGTATATATGTTTTAAGGGGGTTATTTCTATTCATTGTTTTCAATAATTATCTTTTTAAAGGGTTGTCTCTATTTGGGGCTTTATCTTTTCATTGATTCACCTCTTCCTCTCTTTGACTATGTTTAAATAATAACGTTAAAATACGAATTAATTTATAACAAATTATGAAGAATTGGTGAATTCGGTTTTCTTCTCCGAAACTGGGAACAAGTATTCACCTGCTATGCGGACCGATTCGAGCCTGAGGTACGGTCTCGAATCTCGGTTTGAAGCCTTACCATACGGTAAGTCTCCAAACTCGCCCGGTGGCGTAAGAGCTAAAGCTCTAACGCCACACCCACAGCAGGCGAATCCTTGTCCCCAGTTCCTCCGACTCATTTTTAGTTGCAGTGTATAAAAATAGTCCTTATATTTACTTAAACTAATTGAATCATATTGACCTTATGCGTTCAAAGATATATACAAATATCCTTAAATTCCATCAGATACATTAAAGAAGGTCAAAGGACAAAATCATTTTACAACCTAGCTTCCGGGTGACAGTTATGGAGTCTGCTATGAAGGTGGAGTTAGGACGAGCGCTTTTCTCGTTCTTACTCCACAGGACGACTTTTGAGACGCGGTTTTCGGCTCAAAATCGAGGTTCGAGACCGCACCCCAGGCTCGAACCGGTCCCATAGCGACTCCATAACTGTCACCCGGAAGCGGCATTTTTAAAAATACAAACAAAAAAAGGACTGCCCTTTTCTTTCGGACAGTCCAACGTGAATGATTTTAATTTTGAATGTGTATTATAGAACTTTAACAGCGAATGAAGGCATGAAGTAACCTGAGATTGTTGAAATCTTAACTGATTCGCCTGGTTGTGGTGCAGCGATGTATTGGTTGTTACCTAAGTAGATACCTACATGGTAAGTTGAACCTTTGCTACCCCAGAATAATAGATCTCCAGCTGATGCTTGAGAAACTGCTTCTTGTGTACCGGCACTTTCTTGAGCTACTGTATATGAACCAATGCTCTTACCAGTTGCTTCTTTGTATACGTATGATGTGAAACCTGAACAGTCAAAGCCTGAAGGTGTCTTACCACCCCATACATATGGTGTACCTAAGTATTGTTTAGCAGTACTGATAACACTGTCAGAAGTTGCGGCAGTATCTGATGATGAAGCTGATTCTGTAACAGCAGCCATATCTGTAACGTCACTAGCGTTAACCCATTCACTTGCACCTACAAGATACCATGTGTTGCCTTGATCATCCTTAACTGCTTGGCCAACAGCCCAAGCTGTATTAGCTGACAATGCACGACCAGAATTTTTGCTATCTGATGATGGTGTTGCGTAAAGTGCTGCAGTTGTCTTTGTACGTACAGCTGAAGGTGCATCAGATAGAACTTGTGAAGCAGCCTTTGTTGTAGAAGCGTTTGATAGACCTAAACCTGTAACTGCCAAAGCAGCAGCAGCTGTAAATGAAATAAGACTCTTTTTAACGTTAGTATTCAAAATTGAAATCCCCCGTAGTGGTTTGTTTTTTTTATTTTTTAAATTTTTCTTAATTATTAATTTCTTATCACTCAACGTTGACTATATTACTCTCTGAATATTGCAGAAATGTTACAGCAATTGTATAAGAATGTTACACTTTGTAGTTCACAAAGTAATAAAGCTCTAACTGCATATATACCAGCAGTTAGAGCTTTATTGTGAAAAGTCATTTTAATTGATTTTTTCAATATTCAGTATTTTGTTAACGCTTTCCTTAGTTATTTCTATGTTATTATTAGTAATTTTATAACATTTACCCCTTAATTCACTCGGAATATTGAGATCTCGATGGAATTCATCACTATTAATTCGAGCTTTTAATCGATTGATATCATCCCCGCGACCAGCTAAACGTTTCGTCACAGTATCCAAATCTACTTCCAGAAAAATGACAACAGCCTGGTCACCATACTTCTCTTTATAAGAAATTGCTCCCTTAGTATCGACAACAATACTTGCAGCATCATATTTTTCCCAAGTTTTATTGAGACTTTCTTCAGAAGATCCATACCAGTTACCACTAAACTCAACCCGTTCAAGATAATGATTCTTTAAAAAGCTATCTTTCGTCTCAAAATGATAGTCTTTGCCATCTTTTTCGCCCACACGTGGTAATCTAGTAGTATGAGTTATAACACTCGGTATATGATAGGTATCTTGCAAATATTTACTAATTGTTGTTTTCCCAGTTCCACTTGCTCCAGTGATAACAATAATTTTTTTATCCATTATAGGACTCCTATGTTTGAAATATTTCTTCTACTATATTATTATACTAGTCTGTTAAGTAATTAATCCGAGGAGAATTTAACTATGAAAATAGAAGACTTACAAGTTGGTACTGTTTACGATTGCTCCGTTGATGAAGATATGGATTACCCATTCCAAGGAAAAGTTGAAAAAATTTACGAACATTCAGCTTTGATGGAAATTGTCCAAAACGATCCTAAAGACAATACTAATAAAACAGAATTAAATAACAAAATCGTTGTAAGTATCAAGAAAATCAAAAAAGCTAAATAATTTCATAAAAAGAAGCTGGTCATATAAAGTGATCAGCTTCTTTTGTTTTATACATATATAATGCAACCTACAGATGTCAGTTTATTTCAAAAACATCACTTAAAATACGGCTACATTTTTAAGACTATGGTTTAATTATTTAAAGCCAGATTTAAATAATCATAAGTATTCGTTTCATTGTTCCCACCATTAAAGAAATAAACTAGTTGGAAGAGCTGAGAGTATTCATTTGCAGCGAAAGTGGCGTTATTGCTTCAGCAATTACACCACCGGGCGTGTTGAAGACTCGCGGGTTTTGCGAGGCTTCAACCGAGGTCCGAGACCGCTTTCTGGCTCGGGCCGTTCCGCGCAGCAATTGAATACTCTCAGCTCTGGAAACGGCCAATCCAATCCCTAATCACAGAGAGGAACTTTATTTTTCAACATTAATAAACGAACGTGCTGGAACTCTTAAAACTCGATATTCCATTGCATAATGATTAGCTTTTAATCCTAACCCATTGATAAAGTTGTTCTTATATTTAGCATGAACAGTAATAACATAAGCATCTTGATACTTATTATCATACTTTTTAATTTTCTTCATAGGCCAATTCAAATGCAAGCCAGATACAGTAAATGGCAATGTCGCATCTGAAATTGTGGCATTTTGACTTGAAACTGTATACGTCGAATTATTTACCCAATATTGATAGACATCTGTCGCTGTATTGGATTCTTTCTTATCAATCTTGACATAGTACCCTTGACCGTCATTAGTTGTCTGAACAATCATTGGATTGTACTTATATGACACAACAACTTCACTTTTATCGGTCAAATCAACCTTCGTAAACAAGCTTGTATATAATAAGCCACTGACAGCAAAGATAACGACTAAGATCTCAACGAAATCCAATAAAACAGTTGTTCCTGTGATTTTCCCTTTTTTTACTACTAAGATTTTTAAATGACGATTTCTAATATTAAATACTACGAAGACCAATAATGCAATTACAATAACCCATGCAATAATTCCCACAAAATTCCAAGAACTCATAGTTTTCTCCCAACTAAAATTAATTGTCTTAAACACTTCATAACTCTATAATAGTTATTACGCTAATTTTACCACGAATCGAAAAATTATTTAAAATTGAGATGCGATACGCCAAAAAATGTGTGGGTACATACGTTTGTCGGCTTTTTATAATGATAGCATAACCACGCTATATCGTGTATTGACCGTTACATCGAATACAATATATTGTGTTTCAGATTTCAAATGATTATACTAATTGAGAATAGCACTTGAGAGGAAGTAATAACATGAACAACGTAATCGTATATAGCAAAAATAACTGCATGCAATGCAAAATGACTAAGAGATATCTTAAAGAACACAACGTTCCTTTTGAAGAAAGAAATATCAATCAAGACCCTGAATATCTATCTACTCTTAAACAACAAGGATTCCAAAGTGTCCCTGTCGTTATGAATTCAGCTATGGACCCAATCGTCGGTTTTCGTCCAGATAGTCTAAAGGAGCTCGTAGACTAATATGAAAGAGTTAGCTTATTATTCAATTACTGGTCAAACCAAGCGTTTTGTTAATAAGCTTGGAATAGATGGATATGAAATTACCGATGCCGATCCTTTTTATCAAATGGGTCGGCCATTTATTCTTATTGTGCCTGCTTATGACGACGATATGATGGACCCTGTAATTGATTTTCTACAATATGAAGATAATGCCAAGAACTGTGTCGGTATCGCCGGTGGTGGCAATCGTAACTTCAATACGCTCTATAATCATACGGCTAAGGATATCGCCGCTGGTTTAAATGTGCCTGTTGTCTTTGAATTCGAATTCAATGGTACCCAAAAAGATGTCGAAAACTTTCAGAAAGTAGTGAATGAAATTGGGATTAAATAACCTCGATGCAACTAAGCTTAGTTATTTTAAATTAAATAACGAAATCAACATCCCCGTAGATGACAGGATTCCACTAAACAAAGATAAAGAAGCCGTTATAGCGTTCTTTAACGAAAATGTGAAACCTAATACGATGAAGTTTGATACTTTCCAAGACCACCTCGATTATTTGATCAAGGGTGACTTCATTGAAAAATCAGTTATCGACAAGTATGAAATTGAATTTATTGAAAGTCTTTATCAACATTTGTTAGACCAACATTTTGAATTTCAATCATTCATGGCAGCCTATAAGTTTTACAACCAATATGCCTTAAAAACTAATGATGGTAACTATTATCTTGAAAACTATGAGATGAGAATCCTTTTTAATGCCCTTTTATATGCCGACGGTGACCAAGATCTTGCTAAGAGTTTGGCAACTGAAATGATTGCTCAGCGTTATCAACCCGCTACACCATCATTTTTAAATGCCGGTCGCAAGCGTCGTGGTGAATATGTTTCTTGTTTCTTACTTCAAGTTACTGATGACATGAACAGTATTGGTCGGACTATTAATAGTGCCTTACAACTTTCACGTATCGGTGGTGGTGTCGGCATTACCCTATCGAACTTGCGCGAATCTGGTTCACCAATCAAAGGTATCGACAATTCATCATCTGGTGTCTTACCCGTTATGAAATTATTGGAAGATAGTTTTAGTTACAGTAACCAACTTGGCCAAAGACAAGGTGCTGGTGCCGTTTATTTGAATGTTTTCCATCCCGATATCATTGAATTCTTATCTGCTAAAAAAGAAAATGCTGACGAAAAGATTCGTGTCAAAACTCTTTCCCTTGGTGTCATCGTACCAGATAAATATTATGAATTAGTTCGTAATAATGAACCAATGTATCTATTTAGTCCTTATTCAGTCGAACGTGTTTATGGCAAACCATTCTCATACATCGACATTACTAAAGAATATGACAATATGGTCAAAGATGATCGTATCAAGAAATACAAGATTGATGCCCGTGAACTTGAAGATGAAATAAGTAAGCTTCAACAAGAATCTGGCTATCCATATGTCCTAAATATCGATACTGTTAACCGCACCAATCCTATCGACGGTAAGATCATCATGAGTAATTTATGTACTGAAATTCAACAAGTTCAAATTCCTTCTGCATTAAATGATGCTCAAGAATATACTAAATTGGGAACTGATGTCAGTTGTAATCTCGGTTCAACTAACATTTTGAACATGATGCAAAGTCCTGATTTTGGTCAATCGATTCGTTCGATGACTAGAGCTTTGACATTTGTCAGTGACGCTTCAAACATCACATCTGTCCCTCCAGTTGCTAATGGTAACAAGATGAGCCACGCAATCGGTTTGGGCGCTATGGGACTACATACCTTTTTGGCTTGCCATCATCTCGAATATGGCTCACCTGAGGCAATTGAATTCATCAACGTCTACTTCATGTTGCTAAATTACTGGACTTTGGTTGAGAGTAATAATATTGCGAAAGATCGTCATGAAACTTTTGCTAACTTTGACAAATCTAAATACGCTGACGGAACTTACTTCGACAAGTATCTCGAAAATAGCTACGCTCCAAAATTACAGAATGTTAAGGATCTTTTCGATGGCATCTTTATTCCTGAAGAAAAAGACTGGGCCGAATTAAAGAGTAACGTTATGACGGATGGCCTTTATAACGCCTATCGAATGGCAGTTGCCCCTACCGGATCAATTTCTTACATCAACAACACTAGTGCCAGCTTGCAACCTGTTACACGTTTAGTTGAAGAAAGACAAGAAAAGAAAAATGGTAAATTATATTTCCCAGCACCTTTCTTGAGTAACGACACAATCAAATATTACAAATCAGCTTATGACACTGATATGCGTAAAGTTATCGATACATACGCTTCAGCTCAAGAACACATTGACCAAGGTATGAGTTTGACTTTATTTATGCGCTCTGAAATTCCAGCTGGATTATACGAATGGAAAGCTGCTGACGAGACTAAACAAACAACACGTGACCTAAGTATTTTACGGAACTACGCTTATTACAAAGGTATCAAATCACTTTATTATGTCAGAACATTTACTGAGAATAATGATGAAATTGGCAGTAACGAGTGTGAAAGCTGCTCAATCTAGGAGGAATTTTTTATAATGGTTGATACATATTACAAATCAATGAACTGGAATAAACTAGAAGACCAAATCGATAAGGAAACTTGGGAAAAGCTAACTTCTCAATTTTGGTTGGATACCAGAATCCCTCTTTCAAACGATTTAGACGATTGGCGCACTTTGAATTCTGCTGAGCATACTGTTGTCGGACACGTCTTTGGTGGTTTAACACTCTTGGATACATTGCAGTCACAAGATGGTATTCAAGCAATGTTAAAGGACACTCGTACCCAGGCCGAAACTGCTGTTTTCAATAACATTGAATTTATGGAATCAGTTCACGCTAAGAGTTACTCTTCAATTTTTAGTACCTTAAACAGCGCTGAAGAAATTGAAGAGATATTCGACTGGACCGACCACAACGAATATCTGCAAAAGAAAGCTAAGTTTATCAATGATATTTATCAAAATGGTGAACCACTTCAAAAGAAAGTTGCCAGTGTTTTCCTAGAAAGTTTCCTATTCTACTCTGGTTTCTATACACCACTCTATTATCTTGGTAACAACAAATTAGCTAACGTTGCTGAAATCATCAAGTTGATCATTCGTGATGAATCAGTCCATGGAACTTATATCGGTTATAAATTCCAACTTGGTTTTAACGAATTGAGTGACGACAAAAAAGCTGAGATGAAAGATTGGATGTACAATTTACTCTACACTCTTTACGATAATGAAGAGAAATACACCCGTGAATTGTATAAAGAAGTTGGCTGGGTCGATGAAGTCCTAGTATTCCTTCGTTATAACGCTAACAAAGCACTAATGAACCTTGGTCAAGAGCCGCTCTTCCCTGATGGTAACGCTGAAGATGTCAATCCTATCGTTATGAACGGTATCTCAACCGGTACAAGTAACCATGACTTCTTCTCACAAGTTGGTAATGGTTACTTGATGGGTAAAGTTGAAGCCATGCAGGATTCCGATTATGATATTGGACGTACTGGTGACAACAAGACACCTGATGGTAATTCATTGTTTGATAAAGTTAAGAAATTGAAGTAGAGCTGATTTACTACAATTCAAAAAGATGATTTTGAATCGAATAAATTCGATTCAGAACCATCTTTTTTTTTTTGGCAATGACTAAGAAATATCTTTAGGTATAAATTGTGCAGTTAAATAAATTTACGACAAAAATTTTTCAAGACATTCTGATAAAAATATCAATTAATAAACAGAGTGTGCGACAAGACTATTGTTGGAATCAAATCAAAGAGACACTGTAATCCATCCAATTTTGGATTACAGTGTCTCTTTTTGTCTTAATGTCTGAGAAATCAATTTCAAACCATAATTTACTTAGTGATATTATTAAACAACTTTTTAGTGAGACCTTCTAAACTGTCCCATTCTTCTTGCGTAAAACCACTTTTACTAACTAATGCTTTAGGCAAATCCTTCACTGCTTCTCGTTTCTTGAGACCTTCTTCGGTCAAATGAACATTAACTACCCGTTCATCTGTTTTGCTTCTCTGACGAACCACCAAATTCTCATGTTCGAGACGTTTTAATAATGGCGTTAAAGTACCCGAATCGAGTGCCAATAATTCACCCATCTGCTTGACTGACAATTCTTTATATTGATACAGTGCTACAAGTACTAGGTATTGTGGATATGTGATGCCATTCGCACTCAAGCCGTCATGATACAACTTTTGAATGGCACGTGATGTTGCATAAAGTGAGAAACATAAATGATCGTCCAAAGGAAGGGGCTGACTCGTATCTACAAACATCTTGTTGCCTCCTTTAATACCGTATTTACCATGTATTCTATGCTTTTCAAACTCAATTGTAAATTATTCTATTTTGCACAACCCAATAAGTAAATCAGTTTTGCTTCATTATATTAATTATTAATATTTACAACATTTTATTATTTATTTTATATAAAAATACAATGGACTTAACTCTTTTATTACGTGTACGCCATCTCTTTATTTGGTAAACTTCAAGTGTATAAGGAATTGCGCGCATGAGGGGCTTTTATGAAAAATTCTAATATTTTCAAAAAAATAACACTTATTTGTTTCGGAATAATTTTATTATCCAATAATCATTTGACTACCAAAGTCTATGCAGCTGATACCAATCAGGATTTTCAGAACGCTCTAGCTACTACTCCTAAAGGATTAACTTGGAGAGATGACGATTTTACCGTTGCTGACTTTGCTAAAGCTTTTGAGAATCGAAAAGCTAACGGTACTAATCTTGGTAACAATAGTAATTCATTGGTAACTGCAAATGCCAGTCGAGTTAATAATGCAAAAATAACTCAATCAACTAACCCTGTTAATCCCAATACTAGTGTCATCCAAATGACGAATGCCACTTGGCAAACTGGGGCTGTTTGGGGAAATATGACCAATGATAATTACTTCGATACTACCCATGAACAAATAGCCTCTATGTGGATTTATTTCGGTAAAGTTAGTGGGGTTACTCCTGCTGATGGCATGGCATTTGTTCTTCATAATGATCCTAACGGTGATAATGCCATTGCCCTTTCTAAAGACGGTATTCCTGTTAACGGACAGTCACTAGGTGTTTGGGGGGCGGATTGGCAAGTTAGAAATAACCAATCTGATCAATTATCAAAAACAGCAATCCAAAACAGCTGGGCTCTAGAATTTGATACTTTCACCAATTTTGAGGCACGTAATATTACCGGTGAAGGTAATACTTTTGACAATAATATTTTAAATATTCAACGTCCTGATCAACACATCGCAGCTGGATACCCTGCCGATCCAAAAACATATACTAACGGAGTAGGCAATTATGGTAGAAACTACTTCACTATGAATCACTCTATGGATAATTACCCATCTCCATATATATTTTCGAGTTATAATTACCCACCCACAAATCTAGTTGACAGTGCATGGCACCATATAACGATTAAATGGACTCCAGTAAACGATACTAGTGGTAATCTGTCATATGCTTATAATGACAAAAATCCTACAACAGGCGCTCCTTTGACACCCCAAGCTAAGGAATCCTACAATGTTAATTTAACTCAATTAGGCATAACAGCCGAGAATAAAAAATTATACTGGGGCTTCACAGGATCAACTGGTAAGAATTATCAAAATAACTTAATTGTCTTTGAATCTATCCCCTCATTCGTAGATGCTGATGCTAAACCAGCCGTCTATGATGATTCTCAAGGTGGTGCTGAAGTTACTAACAGCAATACGTTAGTCGATCCAAACTCTGATATCAGATACACCTATTCCTTAAATTACAAAGGTTGGACCAGAACTTGGGACGGTATCAATGCATTAATGAAGGTTCCTAATAACGTCACCTTCACTAGCGGAACAGTGACCTACCCTGACTCTCCAAACGACAAAAACCCCCGTCCTATCCCAACAGAGGTTTTTGAAAACGTAACGAACAATCAACTAGAATACTTACTACCAGAAGGATTAGATTCTCATAGTCGTAACGCTAAAATTGAATTAAAAGGCCATACAATTGCCAAGGCACCTACTCAATTAACCGTTCCTTCAGTTCACGCGTCATTTGAAGGTGACAACTTGATTACAGGTGCTGATACACAGGCTTTTAAAATTCGCGCTCGCCTATTAAGTTTGGAAAGTTCATCTCCAAATCCAATCACTTTAAAGCCACATGAAGATACTAACGTTCCTGGTAAGGTCACTTATATCGGTAGTGGCTCACCCCCCAATTACAGTAGAATGAATGTTTATCAAACATTAAATGGAATAACTACTAATTTAGGAACAATTGTCGACTCTACTGGAAATTTCAACCTACCTATCAGTGCTGACCAATTGAGCAAGATCAACACACTCTCCTTCTATGTTACCGATAGTCTTGGCAACACCAGTAATACCATCTCACGTCAGATAAGCGTTGGTGGATTATTAGCCTTTGGTTACATTCAAGATACTGTCTTTTTCAAACCAACAAATGGTTCATTTGAAGATAAAATCATCCCTCGTTTAAATAATTGGCAAATTGATGTTGTCGATAGTCGTGAAAAGGGTAGCAACTGGTCCGTACAAGCTAATGCAACGAATTTAACACTTAATAATAATGGTAAAACGCCATTAAAAGGTAATTTAATCTATCGTGAGCCTTCTGGAAAAGACCATAACCTTCTTAACAATACAACTGGTGTTGCCACCCATACAAAAGATATTGAAGAACCACAGACCAAGAACATTACAGATACTTGGACTAACAACAGCGGTATTCTATTGTCGATGAAAAAGGGTAATCCCGAAGGGCAATATCAGGGTAAAATCAATTGGATCCTGTTAGATTCACTTCCCAACATTTAAAATTCTAAAAACTAAAAGGTGAAAAAGTGATATGACCGTTGTTGTTACAGACCTAGCGTTAATCTATTTAAACAATCAAGAGTTTTCGTTTTATTATTCCTTCAATTAAAAAACCAAATCAGTTGGAAGATTCGAGACCACTCTTTGGCTCGGGCTGTTCCGTGCAACAATTGAATGCTTTCAGTTCTGGAAACAGCATACTAACTAAGCCTTCAACCTTTAGTTAAATATTAAAACTAACAAAAATGAGTTGTATCATACTTAATTATTCGGTTCTTTAAGTATGATACAACTCATTTTTTATATAGTTTACCTATAACTGAAGGTTGAAAGATGAAAAATTAATCTAACGATTGTTATTACAGGCCTAGAGCTAATTTATTTAAATAATCAGAAATCTTCATTTTATAATTCCTTCAATTAAAAAACCAAATTAGTTGGAAGAGCTGAGAGTATTCATTTGCAGCGAAAGTGGCGTTATTGCTTCAACACGAGGAACGAGTCCGCTCTTTGTCCCGGGTCGTTCCGCGCAGCAATTGAATACTCTCAGCTCTGGAAACGGCATACTTAACTACGATAACCCAAGAACATCGCAAACATCAGAATAACTAAAACAATCGATGTAATAACAACGTACAAAGTATCGTGTTCTTTATAAAATGCATATATCGAAACAACAACCCGCAATACTGGTGTCAAGATTAATAAGAAGACACCCAACATTATAACGGCATAAGATTTACCTTCTGCTATTCCCGCAAAAATTGTCGAGAAGCGTTGTGGGAAATCAATCATTGAGTGACCATTTCGAACAACGGTTGGATAACCAGCACCATTCATAAAGTACAAGCCCATACCAATCAAGATAACAATAGCAGACGTTATAACGCCGATACGTAAAATTTGACCGATGATTAACTCAACTTTTCGAGTTTCTTCATGTGATTGCATTAGATAGTCACCCCAAATCCTTTAAGAGCCATTTGTAGACCCATATAGAGAATAATAGGAATAAAGATCATTCTGATTACTCGAGGTTTCAACACTTGCATCAAACGGGCACCCACTGTGGCACCAGCCAAAACCCCAATTGCCAAAGGTGCAGCAATATCAGGTCGAATGGATCCATTGAAGAAGTACACTGTTGCACTAGCAGCAGCGGTAACACCCATCATCAAATTACTTGTTGCACTTGATGGTTTCAAAGGCATTTTCATAATAGTGTCCATAGCAATAACTTTGAAAGCACCACTACCGATCCCCAATAAACCGCTAGCTAAACCAGCAGCCCACATCATGATGAATCCGCCTGGAACATTTTTCATTGAATAATCAATTTGCTTTTGCTCAGCCTTGTCATAGTAGGTACTAGCAAGTTTGAATTTTTCAACGATTTCGCCCGTTTCCGTATAGACGGTTTCACCCTTTTTATCGAATAACTTACGAATCATATTGTATGAAGAATACAGTAAAAAGAATCCAAATAAGACGTATAAGAAATTACTTGAGAACACTCCGACTAACAGGGCCCCCATAATAGCACCAACCGTCGTCGCAATTTCCAAAAACATAGCAACCCGAAGGTTCAGCATATCATCCTTTAAATAAGCAATTGTTGAGCCGGAACTCGTTGCAATAACTGAGATGATACTAGCACCAATTGCATACTTAATATCTAGACCCATCATGATAGTCAGTACCGGAGTGATAATCATTCCGCCACCAATCCCCAAGATTGCACCAAGAACTCCAGCTGCAACTCCCATTACTAGGAGTAGTAGCATTGAATTCATTATTTATCCTCTTTTTCTACTTCCTCTTTCTTAGAAAAATTTTCTACGGAAGTTTCATAGTTCTCTTTCATTATATCCATTGTGTGTTTAATTTCATCATTTTTTAAGTTATTTTCTGAAATTAAATCAATGTGAAATTTGGATGCGTTTAAAAATTCGCAACTAGTAGAAAGATAAATTTTTGTTTCGGCCTCAGCGTCATCATCGAAGAAATGAGTGACTTTCTTGGCATCTGCGAATGGCAAATTGATTACTCCTGTCTCTATATAAAAGTCAATTTCGAACCCAGCATCTGCCACATGGATCATAATTTGAGAAAGTTTATTATCGGTAGCGTCTTTTTCAAGTTGTTCCTTGGCTTTATTTAGTGACCAAAGGTCTTCTTGCAGCAAATCATCCTTACTAATATCAACACTAGTTTGGTTGAATTCTCCTTCTTGAACTTTCTCCATAAAATCAGCAATTTTAATTTTCATACTATTCTCCTAAAGGTATTTTTCTAAAAAGTTTTCCACAGCCATCTGGTAGTTTTTTGAATCTATGTAGTAGCTCCGAATGTGAATGCCAAGGCTTTCATACGTTCTTTTTTCGAATTGTCCACATGTGGATAACTCGTCTCGCATTTCAAAAGGAACGGTCAAATCATTCTTACCATGCATAAACATCATTGGCAATTTATTCTTTTTCAAAGCCTCGCGACAATCTGTTTGCCGATACGAAAAACCAACTCGTATTTTCGACATCAATGAAATTCCACCAATCAGTAATTTACCCTTAATATGGTAACGTTTCTGACAGTGATAACTCAAGATATCATTCGCACTCGTGTACCCAGAATCTTCAATTATTAGTTTAACATTTTTCGGCAATTCATACTGTGATGTTAACATAACCGTCGCTGCTCCCATTGAAGCACCAAATAGAATAATTTTATCATTTGGACGTTCAGATAAAAGCTTTTTTATCCAATCCAAAACATCAAAACTTTCCAAATACCCCCAGCCTAGATATTTGCCTTCACTCTTACCGGCTGCTTGATTATCAATCTGTAAAACGTTGCAACCGAGTTTATCGAATAACTGAGCGTGAACATTTAACGATGTGTGATCGACTCCAAACCCATGGACCATGATTACCGTTACATCATCGTTATTGTCCGTCATCCAACCATACAGTTGATTACCCGTATTACTAGATTCAATCTGCCATGCCTGCTTAGGCCTCTTTACAAACGTCTCCGTTGCTTCTGCTAGTCCGTCATCCATTTTTACTTTCGGAGCTTCTGAACCTAAAGCTTTGGAACCTCTTTTTTGAACATATAAAAAAAAGGCGTTCAGAATTAGAACGACTAGTAATAACAATATCAACAAAATAATTATCATGATATTCCCTCACTTATACTAATTCTTTTACACCTATCATTGCTACAGCAACTACGATCATTGAGACTGTTATTCCGACAAACAAACTTGAGAATGACAATGCGGTAACGACCAAACTACCTGCATATGGTCCAATGGCACGTCCAAGTGAACCAAAAATACTATAGAAACTTTGGAACGTTCCCCGATTCTTGTTTGTCGACATTTTGCTCAACAAAGCTGGAATCGTTGGGAAAACCATGGACTCACCGATAGTCAAAACTAACATACTCATAACGTAAGCTAGATATGACTTAGCTCCTGGCAACAAGAGGAATGATAATCCCATAATAACTGTTCCTATAAAAATTTGATACTTTAATAATTTGAAAATTCTTGAAACAACCCGATTCATAACTGGCTGAATAATCAAAAGTGAAGCCGCATTGATCGTGAAAACCAAACCATACTCGCGTGTTGTATAACCTTGATTCAACATATAAGCAGACAAATTACTGTCCCACTGTGAATAACCAAGCCAAACGATAAAGATCGAAGCACAAATAATAATCATATTTACATTAAAGCGACTCGCACCGATCTCAATTTTGGGATCGACTGTATCGCTACTTAAATAACTTTTACCAATAGAATCATCATGTTCATGAACTGTATCCAATAAATTAGCTTTAAATAGTAAAATAATGCCACTAACAACGAATAGTAACATTGGAATGAAGAAAGTGAAAAAGATGCTCCACTTAAAAATAAATCCAACGGCTGTAGAACCGATTGCAATTCCAATATTGGCAGCTAAGTACATATTATTAAAAATAACTCGACTGTTTCCTGACATTTGTTCCGCAATGAAGGCCGTATAAGCATTAACTGCTGTATACACTAATCCCATACCGAACCCTAAAATGAACAGCATAATCGCATATGTTGGCCATATATGGTGAAATGACATGCCTAATAGCGAGAGAATCGAAATAATATAACCTATGTATAATGTTCCTCGTTTTGAAAAACGATCAAACATTATCCCTCCTAGGGCATTACCGATCATCATAAAGGCCGAATAAACCATTAAAGTAAATCCCGCTGTTATTAATGATTCATGTAAGTTCTTGTGAATGAATATTGTATTCACTGGTAAAATAAATCCCATCACTAAGTTGAAAGTAATATTCAAAATTAGTAACCAAAGTCTTTGAGCGCGCATCCTTTTCACCTCTTCTATGTATTTTTTTCAATAAAAAAACCATGGCTTAAATCATCCATGGTTTTTGTCGGTAGTACTCAAGATGAGCAAATAGGTCCCCGTTCACAGCAGTTTCCTATAGATATCCCTCACATATCCGGTGAGTAGTGCTCGATACCCTACCTCATAAGTGCCGTCCAAATTCGACGGCTCTCGACTCATCGCACAATGTGTATCATAATATATTCTGAAAATAGTTGCAACACTTTTCATTAAAGATTTGGATTTTCATCAACCTTTTCTTCAGTCCAAATCTTATAAATCAAGTTCAATAAGCCACCCATTTGGCCATCGACACCGTTATACATCCAACGATAAATACAGACATCTTTTTTCATTTCATCTTCTGGTGGGTTGGCGCTATTGGCAGTAACAACAATATCAGCTTCTTTAGGATCACTCACGATTTTTGCATATGGCAACGATTGAAGAGTCACTGCTAAATCAGAGTAAACCAAGAAGAATGATTCAAGTTCCAGATAAACCTTAACTTGAATATTCTTGTTATACAGTGAGAAGAAACGATAGGCGATTGCATAAATTGCTTCAGAAATTTGCTTTGATTTGCCAGTCAATGATTGATACTTGTCACGTAACATCAAATGTTGAACCGTTGAGTAAATTTTACTCTCTAAGCCTTCATCATTGAGTTTACTAATAGCATCACCGAATCCAGAATACAAATTCAAGATTTCAATGTAATTATGATCAAGTGCCAACACTCCGATAATACATGTTGTTAAATTATACTTATATCTCAAAAATTCAGAATGTGACATTGCCATATCTGAAACAGTTTGTTCAATATCAATTGGAATAAGTTCCAAGAAATCATCAATAAAGTTAGCAAATAATGGATTATATCTAACCAATTGCTTTGAAACTGATTGAAGATAGTCTTCAGAAACTTCAAAGGTTGCGGGAACACACATCAAAAGAATATAAAAGTCAGCTGATTGGAACATTTGCTCTTCGTAACTAACATCTTCCTTAATAGCACGCTTCAATTCACGAACCTTCTTGCTGCCCGTATCACCTTCAAGCATTGAACCAGCACTTTCAAAAATATTAGGGAAAGGATAATTGATAACATTCAATGCGTCCATATTTTGCACGTGATTGCCGTCAATGATCCGATATAAGTGTGACATAACTACATAAGCGTAAAACATCTTAGTAATATCGTTAGTTGGTTTGAGACGATATTTATCCAATGCAATATCAACAACTTTGAAAGCCACTTTTTGCGTAAAATCTTCAAATGGCCAGACATATCCCCTAGTAGCATTCCAGTACAATGCTGCGATAGCCAAACGGATGGATTCTTCATCACCGACAAAGCGCATAGGTTCATAAGCAATACGAACTCCAAAGCGTTTTAAATAGCCTCTCATTGGTTTTAAGTGACGCAAAACAGTTGCCTTGCTACTTTCCAATGTTTCGTAAAAATGCTTAAATGAGCTCTCTTTGTCCTTAACAATGGCATCCAAGAATAGATAGCCGTCAGAATTAGTCGTTAGATACGCATGATAAGCATCACGTGTTACATTGAACATTTCTTCAGTACTATATTTTTCTTTGTTTAAAATTTTCTTGAAATCATCTTGGATTCCTAAGAAAGTATTGTAAACACTACCATAACTCTTATTCATTTGATAAGCAGCCTTACGTAAGTTGATATCTTTAACTAAGATATCACGACTACGATAAGTTCCGATTAAATCGGCACTAGCTAATTGAGTCGTTCTAATTAATTTAATTTTGTTAAATAATTGAATCTTTTCAATCTCTGATTTTGATAAAAATAGGTCAGTAAAACTATCCAAGAACTCCACCCCCGTAGATGCAATTAATTCCATAATAACAGAATATATTCAAACTTATTTTAAAACAATTATATTATAGTAAATAAATTTACATATAAGTAACCTACCATATTTCATTACTTAAATAAATAGACAGAAAATTTATCGAAATATGAACATAATTTATTATCTATACCAATAAGTTATTTTACGCTTTATTTTTAATAAGTATAGTGCCTGCTTGTTCCGTAATTCGGAAAAAATATTTTTTTATAAAAATAAAAAAAGAAACTGAATTTTTTTCAGTTTCTTTTTAATTTTATCTAAAAATTTTATATTGTCGCTTTATTTTTAAAAATATTTTTTCTGATCCAAGGGATTACCCAATAATCCAAACCAATCTTACCAGCATTGAAGCCACCGATAATAATGAAATATTCAAGAAAAATGTAAAGTGGATTTACAGAAATTGCTCCAGCTAACATGTATGAGAAGTTCATCATCAAACCAAAGAAGACAGCAGCAGTTGTTAAACAACCGAAGATCAAGCCTAATCCAACTAATAATTCACCCCATGAAACCATCAAACTCATACCCTTATAATGTGGCAAGATGGCACTAAGCATACTGTTGAACCAAGGATAAAGAACATTGCCCTCAGGACCTTTAACCGGGTTCTTTACTGCATTAGCTACAAGACCCTTAACTGCTCCAGCTGCTCCGCCAGAAACCTTTTCCCAACCTGCAAGTGTCCATTGAACACCTAAGTAAATTCTAATAATTGCTAAAATAACTGTAGCAATTTTATTATTACGCAAAAAATGTACCATCGATATTTCCCCTTTTTAAGTGATAAGTAACCTTCTTATTATAGAACTAATTGTTTTTATTTTCATAGTTTTCATAACTAATTATGTATTTACTTTATAAAAATGAAAATTACGTCTATATAATAGGAAGAAAGAGGGTATTGTGTTATAAAAAAAGAACCGTTTATGATCCCGAAGGGAGATAAACAGTTCTTCTTTTAGTTATTTAATGATACGAAAAAAGGAACTGACCTAAGTCAATCCCTTTATGTTAGCGTGGCAGCTCCCTATCCTCGCGGGTAGTTTCCCACCAACTACTTTCGGCGCGGAGAAGCTTAACTTCTGTGTTCGGCATGGGAACAGGTGTATCCTTCTCACTATCGCCACCACACTATTTTCGCTCGTACCTTCAAAACTAGATATTAAGAATAATGAATTAAATTTTGAATCACTTCGAACTGCTGTAAACTCTTTACTCGATTAAGTCCTCGATCTATTA